>CAIXKI010000025.1 GCA_903920005.1 uncultured delta proteobacterium | reverse complement strand
CTCGTTAAAGGGTACGCTCTTGAGACGACCAAGAACATCAGTTCGGGCTATCTTTTGACCATCACGGAAAGCCGACAGAAACCACCGACCGACTACGTACGAATTGTAAGCGTACGCTACTTGAGAGTCCTTCCCGAATCTTGCACGATATCGACTTCGAAAATCTGATGGGACGAGTAGATTCGGATAGAGAGCCCCCTCAATAGCACCACCAGCACCTTCAACTTCACTCCTGCTCTCAAAGACATCAGAGCCGAACGACGGTCGAGCGAAACGCAATTTGCCGAGTTCTCGATACATCGATTGCACCTGCCCCGACAGAAGATAGACTCCAATAGCATCGTACCCGGACCGAGCAACTTTAGTAGCGATGGTTTTAAAATCCATCTCAGTCGCCGCGACGCTTGCAATCACCTCTACGGTCTCATCGGGCAGGGATGTCTTTGCGAAAACATCAAACAATCCTCGCGTAAACGGGTCTTCGGTCACTACGAACCCAATCTTCTTTAACCCCCTCGAACGCAACTCGCTCCGGAGCTTCTCCACGAACTGGTTGGGCGTGTTAATCGATATGACAACTGAGGCATTGCCCTCTGCTGGAGCAGTATCAACTGACATCGCTACGGTCGGAATCCCCTGCCGCGCCACTAAAGGCGCGATCGCATGCAAAGGAGCCTCGCCCCACGAGAAGAGGGCGTCAATCTTCTCCTCTGCCACTAACTTTCGGTAGGCGGACAGAGCAACCTTTGCGTTATACTGGTTATCCTCGTAGAGAAAGCGGAGCTGGCTACCAGGGCACTCAGCCACACTCATCTCGAAACCGTTACGCACCGATTCCCCAAACTCCGCCAAGTCTCCGGTGAACGGGGCCGAAACGCCGACCTTAAAAGGCTCGGCGACCAAAGGGGTAGTCGCAGCTATAAAAATCGCCACTATCGATAGAGATATCTTTATCAAGCTCGCGTCCTCCAACGACCTCTCCCATTCTAAGGCACCACCTGCTTTCAATCAACGCGACTATCACCTCTAACGAGAGAAAATCGGGCTCTTGCCTCTTAATCCAACAGTCGGACGATAGAAAAAAAGCTCTAACCGTTTTGCGGTTAGAGCTTATGAAGGGACCTTATGCAAAAACTCGCTGTAGACTTGCCACGCTACGAGAGCCTCGTCCAATACTATTGGATCAAAGACCACAAACAGAAACACACCGATCAGAAGTAGATAGTTCACAACTGAAAGGAGATCCTCTATCCCTGAACCTGGCTCATACTTTTCACACTCTCTTCCTCGCAGCGAACGGAGCACCGCCGTCACGACTCGCCCACCATCAAACGGCGGGAACGGAAGCATTTGCAGAACGTTACCGAGCGCCACAAGCTCTGCGACTCCGGCCCACATCGGGTCCGGTAAAAGGGTGTAACAGAAAAGACTGCCCACTAACATTACCGCCCCAAACAAAGGCCCTCCAAGCGCCACAACGACGTGGTCATTTAGAGTCCGATATTGTCGAAGCGGAATAGCAACAGCACCAAGCAGTGGAATAAAGAAGAATCCGGCTGTAGGGATCCCTCTCCACCTCATTACCCATACATGCCCGAGCTCATGAACTCCCACAGTCGCCATAAGCACAGCGATCGCTCCAGGAGTAGAAAACGGCAATGCACTACAAAAGGTGAGACCTGCAAGCACAACCTTCCCTATCAAACGATAGGGCTCGTCCGCGACTGCAAGTAAGCGACATGCCTTACCGAAAGCAGAAGGATACATAGAAGCCCTTCATGTATAGGGAGAAAACCTAAGCTCCGGAGCCTAGAAACGGAAGCCCGGGAAGTCAAAGCAATTCTTATCAATCGCAGTCGTCCGGGCCTAAAACGTAGTGCGAATCTGTTCCCTACGGTTGCAAACTAAATTTTCGTCCTCTAATCATTGCCGATTTCCCCTAAAAATCGGCAGCACCCTGTGTTAGAATATCGCACCCAAGGAGACTTCATTCACTTGGATATATATGGGTAGTGCCTTCACCAACTGAAAGGTTTTTTTGTGGACACCAACAACCTTGAGCTCATGATCCACCGAACGGCTTGGATGATAGCGCTGGGGACCCGTGCCGGTAGCAAGAACCTCACTGAGTTACCGCCAGACGAACGGATCAAATTCGCAGAGAGCACGATAGAGGACTTAAAGTTTCTCACGTTTCAGGAGCTAGAGGAGGTCTTTGAAGCCTACCTAGAGAACCAAAGTCTGCCGCCTCACCTATTAGCCGTGACCGTGTGGTTAAGCGCGTTCACCGTGCCCGGACACCATCCGTACAGGGCAAATCGGATTCTCGATCTGATCCTTGATCGGATAGGATACTTGGAGGATACAGAGCTCCATCAGGAGAACATCCCCCACTCACATCTGTTATGGCTAGAAACGCTGATCGAGGGATTCCTCCGAATAGCTGATGAACTACCCCGGTCGTTCGCTACTAGGCTACGAAGGGTATACCGGGATTGTCAGGCGATGCTCGAAAAGGTCTGACCGCATGAGAGGTTGGGAGCAGCGACGTACCGTCCTGCCCATAGGGATGTTTTATCCTGAAGGCACTCCCAACCTTTTTTCAATATCGGCCCAATATGTACGCACTCGCGAGCAGCAACGGGTGTACTAAAAAGCATTGATAACAACCAAAAGCGCCCAGTCCAATGAGGGGGGGGACGCTTTTTTGTTTCGCAATAAACCGAAGGTACTATGATATAAATCTCACACCACATGAATTTCGGAGAGAGAGAGCTATGATCGGCCCAAGTCACGAAAACACGACGACTCTCGACACTGCGCGTCTATCCTCTTATCGCGCAGGCAAGATTTCGTGGAACACCCTCGTGCTTGATTATCCATTTTCCGAAAAATATACCCGCCTTGAAACGATCGCAGATAACTCTGGAGCTGCGGCGCGAACCAAAGCGCAGATCGAGGAGGTCATAGAACGCATCTGTCAGGATAGTATTCGATGTGGAATCGATGCATTTGCTACCCGATGGGCGCTCGTTGAGCTACTTACGAACGCAACGCAGTATGCTGGGGTGACCGAAGGAGAGGAGCGGAGAACTCTTGTAAGCCTTGAGTGGGTCCTTGATGAAACCGAGAGCGACCCTTGTCTTATTTTAGCGGTCTCTAACACAATCCCGACTCTCTTTAATCCGGCCAAGTATTCGAATACTTCTTTTCATGAGACTCTAGGAGAAAGCGACCAGGGACACATTAATTTGGCCTTCCTTGTCGGAAAGGTGAAGGAAGGATGTTCGCTGAGCTATCAATGGACAACACCAACCGGCGAAAGCATTCGCTGCGCTCTGTCTCTTTATCGGGAAACCGATCCGGATCGTCCCGAAGCAAAAGATGACTTTTCACCACCTATGAGAATTACTGCTTCGAAATGCGACAGCCGCCGACACGCTGTTCTCTATTCGACGGAGCAATTTTTGCGCGACGTCGAAAGAGTTCCTACCACCGAGGTCACGGTAACGTGCATCATAGGTCGATAAGAGGCATTCGCAGCAAACAATCAGCAGATTAGCGACAATACGGAGATCGCTCTTTAAAAACTCCCTAGTGAAATGCCTTGGAAACACTCTTATTGAGTGCCTCTATTACTGGTGTTTGGTGCTTGAGCTTTCGGTTCGATTGCGAGGACGATTAAAAGTTTAAATCGAACCGGCTCTAAACTTGCGTCACTCTCCTGCAAGGAGCGTGAACCCCCTCACAACTCAAGCACAATCTTTCCCACGTGGTCACTTCGACGCATCATATCGTGCGCGAACTCAACATCCTTAAGGGGAAAAGTGGCACTGACTACCGGACGAAGCTCTTTTTGAGAAAACATCTCCCCGTATTGCGTGAAGAACTCCGCGACCAAAGCACCCTTCTCCTCGATACTTCGGCTCCGTAGCACCGACCCAATTAATCTGATTCTCTTACTCATCAAGATCGAGAGATTTATCTCGGCGATAGCGCCACTCATTGTGGCTATCTGAACGAGTCGTCCCCTCTGCCCGAGTAGAGAGAGGTTTCGCGAGAGGTACTCTTTACCCACTATATCCAGGATCAGGTCGACTCCCTCCGGCGCCCATCGACGGATACCGTTAGCAAAGTCCTCCGTTTTGTAATTTACAACACATTCAGCGCCGAGATCTTTACATCGTTGCACCTTCGAGTCGCTCCCTACAGTACAGGCAACGTGCGCTCCGATCTTTCGCGCAATTTGAATCGCCGCCGTACCAACGCCGCTCGCTCCTCCGTGAAGAAGAACCCGCTCGCCTCTCCGTAAGTTCGCCTCCTTTTCAAGGTTTGCGTAGGCCGTAACAAACGCCTCTGGAATCGCTGCCGCCTCAACAAACGACAAGCCAAAAGGGATCGGCATAGTCTGAATAGCGGGTACTGCGACCTTCTCCGCATACCCCCCTCCCGCTAAAAGAGCGCAGACGTTATCTCCGACCGAAATGTTCGAACTCCCCTCGCCCACCATGGAAACAACTCCCGAAACCTCAAGACCAAGAAGCTCGGACGCTCCCGGTGGAGGGGGATACTTTCCGGCGCGTTGAAGGAGATCGGCTCGATTAACTCCCGCCGCCTTGACGTCAATAAGCACCTCACCAGGCGAGCACACAGGTGCGGCAGCTTCTCCTATTCGCAGCTCACTCTGCGGTCCTACATTATGAACGAGTACCGCCTTCATGGCGTTTATCCTCACGATACGAGATTGAGACGGGTCCTGAGATGCGCACTCTCTCGACTAACCACTCAGGCCACGCGCTATTGGGTAATTCGACGGTCATCATCGTGCGTTTGTAGGGGTGATACAACCGTAAAGCGTACGAGAGTAGCCTCAACTCAGGCGCCATCGCCCCGTTATAAAAGGGATCCCCCACTATTGGAAATCCTTCTGCTGCGAGATGCACGCGGATCTGATGCGTTCGGCCAGTGAATGGCTCGACCTGAAGAAGCGAATACGACATCTCCTTACGATTATACGCGCCGACTCTTTGGACTACCGTGTGAGCAGACTCTCCTCCCGCAGCAACCACTCGACGCAATACCGGGTGACGCGGATCTCTCGCGAGCTCGGAACGAATCTCGATCTTCTCAGGTGCAAAAACCCCCACAACCTCCGCGATGTAATGCTTTTCTATTAACTTTTTATCGTATGCCTTTTGCAGGTGTCGATTCATGCGCGGCGACAAGGAGAAGAGCAAAAGACCGGCAACACCCGTGTCCAGCCGACTTGGTAAATGAACAGGCCGCTTCAGATGCTCCGTGAGATAGCGCTGAAAATTATAGAGCTGTTGATCGCGAGGAGCAGTGGTCGGAAGTCCCGCGGGCTTCCACGCAACACCGATATCCTCATCCATTGAGAGTATCATCTCCGGTTTAAACGCCGGGAAATATTCATCAGCCTTATCGATCGGATAGAGAGGCTCGTAATACTCAAGCCGGCACGAAGTCGTAATATAAGAATCAGGGGTGGTCTCTCGACCTCCGAGAAAAACTCCGCCGAGCTCAAACCGTCGCGCCCAACTGGAAGGCTCGATCTCTGGCAATCGACATGCAAGCTCCTCAAGAACAGTTTGGACAGCACCCTCCCGGGGTACACACTCCCACCGATAATACCGACTGAAGAAACTTTGCGTTAGCCTATTGAGGTCCACAGCGCCCTATAAAAGAAAGATACGGTAGCCTAGCGCATCCTGGCACTAAAGGGCGAATCCAGAGCATGCGAATGGACGGAAAAGCCACTCTGAACATCTCTTATCGTTGACCTAGAGCGCCCCTCTTGTGGCCTGCTCTCATATCCTTCCCTATGTGGCTATACTACAAGCGTTTTCTACCTCAGCAAGTCACCATGATAGTTTCATCTCGCATCCCATCAGTACCGATATTTTCATACGGGAACCCAATTGAGACCGGATCAATCGTCCAGTCGCCAAGGACTCGGAAGAGGCGGATGGGCTGGTCATGAGGCTCCCTCCAAAAGCTCAGGGTTCAATGAAAGTAGACACTCCCCCGGCGCTCATCACATGAAGGCATTGAAACATCTGAAGCAGCTTCCGAGCCCTAAATTCAGTGGGATAAGCATCTGACTCCATCAGCTATAGTTAGAATCAGCCACGAAACACCTCCGCGTCACGGGGTAGTCGCGAGCACTATAGAGGTATCCACGCCGAGGCCTGGGGCATCTCTCGGTCCATCTTGGCGTTAACGAGCACCGTGCCCGGCATTCGACCGTCCGTATTTTCTCTCAAGAAGTCTTCCGTATCTCTCTGACGCCGTTCAACGGCGACGAATTCCACATCCGACGGTATCCCGCAAAACTTCGCCGGCTAAAGCCGGTTAAATGAGCTTGGGAGGCACGACCCCTACTTTATACTCCTCTTACTCAACCGATTCGTAAGCTCCAACGCTCTTTGCGCGTTCATCAAGGACAGAATCTGACCGATTCGCTTTTCGGGCATACGCTCGATCAGTGAAAGCGCGATCTGAATATCTAACTGTTCAAGGAGATGCGCCGCCTCAGGTGGATTCATTGAGCCGTAGACGTTGGCGAGCTGGTCAAGTTGGTTGTCGCGTTGTTTCTCGCCTTTGTGACGCTCAATCTTAAGACGCTCGGAGATCTCCTTTAGCTCAGAGAGCTTCATCGCGAGGTCACGGTCACGAGCGGTAAACTCAAGTTCACGTTGCTCTAATCGACTGGCGCGTTCCTCGATCTCAGCACGACGATGGTCGAGCGAGGTGAGGATCTTCGCCTCCTCTCTGCTCCACTGAGGTCCCCTCGGAGCGGATGGTAGTATGGTCGCTTGCGCCTCCTCGACCTGCCCGACACCGGCGGCCTCAAGCGCGGAAACTGTCACCTTTGCGCAACAAAAAAGCGCGACGAGCAAAAACGCTCCCAAAGTGCCCTTGGATCGCGTTGCGTCAGCGGTCGCTGTCGCCAAATGAGTAGAGGAGTGACGACGAACGGTCTGACGTGTGTACGTTGTGGCCCCCTTAGCATGCAGGGCGCTCTTTGTGGCGGCGGCCGTTGCCTTCGCCGCCGACGATGGCGATGGCGATGGCGATGGATTTCCCGTACCCGCCCTCTTGGCTTGCATCTGGGCCATAGCGCGGCTGAGATCATCGTACAACTCGTCCGCCTGTTCTTTCGTTAATTTCTTCTCTGCCATAGCTTCGTCCGTTGAAACTTATTGTTTGGCTGACGCTCGCTGAATCGCCAATTCGTCAAGCTGGTTGCCCTCTTCCTTGAGTACCTCTTCGTTATACTGCTCTCGCTTCTTGTCCTTAAGCATTTCGATAGCTTTCGCGTCTTTATTTGCCTGTATGTAGCGCTCCTGAGCTTCAGTAACCGCCACCTTCGCCTGCTCCACTCGAACTGCCTGATCAACAATCAGCTGTTTGACGCGCGCGGAATATGCACCCGTCATTACCAACTCTCCTGCAGTAACTATGCCACCTTCCCGCAGTCCTGTACGAAGGAACTCCTCCTCTAACTCATTCAAAAGACGAACGTGCTGGGCAAGCTCCTGATTCCGAAGGGCAAGTTCTTGACGCAACTCGTCACGAATCTGTTCCCGAATATCGAGCACTCGCTGGAGCCTGAAGCGAAACCGTTTCATACACTGCCCTAAGACGGGTGATTAAACTGGTACAACGTTACTGAGCGAGGATCTCTCGCATCGACCGCCAACTATCATCCAGGGAGGAGGCGGAAAGAGCGGACTGTTTCAGGAACGAGATGACCGGTTCATAGAGCCTCACAGCCCGATCTGCTCTCGGATTCTGCCCTGGCTTATACGCACCGATAGTGATCAGGTCTTCAACCTCTTGATATTGACCCAGCACTTCTCGAACTTGAGTCGCCATCTTTAAGATCTCGGGGTCAACGATGTCCGACATAACTCGCGAAATACTCTGCAGGACGTCGATAGCCGGATAGTGCCCACGACCGGCCAATTTTCTACTTAAAACAACGTGGCCATCGAGAATACCCCGGACGGTATCGGCGACCGGCTCGTTCATGTCGTCACCTTCAACAAGAACGGTATAAAGACCTGTAATACTACCCTCTCCCTCGCACGTACCAGCGCGCTCCAAAAGCTTTGGAAGGATCGCGAACACTGATGGGGTGTACCCACGAGTGCTCGGGGGTTCACCGACTGCGAGCCCGACCTCACGTTGCGCCATCGCGAGACGCGTTACCGAGTCGACCATTAACATGACCTTCTTACCGCGATCACGAAAGAACTCCGCGATTGCCGTGGCAAGAAACGCGGCCCTAATACGGAGAAGCGCTGATTGATTTCCCGTCGCTACGACCACGACGGAGCGAGCGAGTCCTTCTGGCCCGAGATCACGCTCAATGAACTCTCTTACCTCACGACCTCGCTCTCCAACGAGCGCGATCACGTTAACATCGCTATGCGAATGCTTTGCCACCATTCCGAGAAGAGTTGACTTACCAACTCCCGAGCCCGCCATGATTCCGACACGCTGTCCCTCACCAACCGTGAGCAACCCGTTCATGGCGCGAACTCCGAGGTCGAGGCAGTTATGAATCCGTGCGCGAGTTACGGGGTTGGGCGGATCGCGGAAGAGAGGAACACTCTCCTCCATGACGGGAAGGGGCTGACCATCTAACGCGCTTCCGAGCGCGTCGATGATTCGACCCTGAAGACTCTCGGATACGAGAACCTGATTACTTGACTCCGAGGCGGTAATCGCCGCTCCTGGCGAGACCCCCTCAGACTCTCCAAAAGGCATCAGAAGAACCTTGTCACTTCGAAACCCTACGACCTGGGCTGGGATAGGGCGCACTTTTGAGTGAATCAGAACCTGAGAACCGATCGGGAGAAGAGGTCCGTTCCCTTCAACTAACAGTCCTGTCATATCAGTAACAACACCGCGGAGCTCGTAATTGCTTACCTGGTCCGCGCTCACCATCACTCGGTCAAAGAGGCTCTCCATACTACACCTACCTGACCTTTATGACCTGTTCCTGGATCCGTTCCCAAGCTTTTTCGAGATCGTACTCAGCGCTTCCAGCCGCGGTTTCGATGATACATCCCTGACGAATGGTATCATCTGCTACGAAGCTCCATGTTCCATCAAACTCTTTGAATTGTTTTTCGGGGTTCAATACCTTGATGCTTTCAAGATCCTGGGGACTTACTCGTATAGCCTTGATAGATGCGCCGCCGGTGAGCTTCATAGCCTCTTGAATAACTGAGAGGATATATTCCGGATTGACCTCTACAATCGACCCGACTAGTTTTTTCGCGACCTGCATCGAGAACTGAACCGCCTGACGCTCAACCTCCGCGAGCCGCTCCAGGATCTGAGAGTTCATATCCTCAATCAAGCCAGCATAGCTCGCTTCTATCCCTTTAATGCTCTGCTCCGCTTCCGACTGAGCCTCCGCTCGCCCCTCTTCTAGCGCGGTCGCCCGTGCGGCCTCGAGTTGGGTTTCGTGCTCTGCCATGAGGGCATCTATTTCAGTTTTGTGCCGCTGCTCAAGTTCTTCAACCTCCGAAGCGGGGAGCATTGGCTCCTCAACCTGATCTAGAACCAGCATCTCCTCTTGAGGCTCAAGGAGCTCGCCGTCAGCCCCTTCGGAGGGAGCTTTGCGCCCTTGAGACGAATAATCCTCAAACATCGGATCCGTTTCAGCTGGCCGTTCCGAGATGTGCACGAATTGCATCGGTTGAAACGGTGACTCCGTTTTCACTTCAGAAAGAATTTCCCACGTAGTAGCCTCAAAGGACTTCGGCTTAAACGTCGAAGCCTTTTGCCTTGAAGCTCCCTCGACAGATTGTTGGTTAATCGACATAGGATTCTCGGCTACTCAAGACGCCCTTCGTTCAACCAGTAGCGAATTAAGAGCGCTGCCTGTTGCGGATTTTCTTTTACAAGGCGGGAACTCTCGGCCATCATCTCGCCGAGCTGCTGCATATCAACGGACCCGCTCAGGTCCGGTAGCCCTCCTCTCAAAATCCCGCCTCCGGCTGCATTAGCTCCAGAATCGACAGCCCCAGCACCTGCGACACCACCGACTCCCCCGACTCCTCCGACCATCGCCTGACCTGGGGAAAAGGTAAGGTCACCCTCAAGACCGGGCATCCCCTGAGGCAACAATCTGGTAATGTCGATCTCTTGCTCGGACGTATCGGTCAAGAACCGACGAATCGGCACAAGGAATACGAACGTAAAAAGTAGAAGCGCGAGAACTGGCACCACAAGAGCTCCGACGCGATAGATCATGTTCATCTGGTCGGCTTTAGCCAACTCCTCCGTCAGGCTCTCCTCTGGCTGGAAGAACGGTACATTTTCGACCGTCACCACGTCTCCTCGGCTTGAATCGTACCCAATAGCCGATTTAACGACTCCCTCAACCTGGCTTAACATCTCTTGAGAGAGGGGTTGAAATACCTTTTGTCCCTTGGCATCCGCCGTGCCGGCAGCGGCGGTACCGGCAGCGATACCGTCAGCGCGCGCTCCATCAACCAAAACCGCAGCGGAAAGCCTTAGTAATTTTCCCTTCGCCTGCGAGCTCTTCACTATCGCGCGCGAAACCTCATAGTTCTTCACGTTCTCTCGGCGTGTACTTTGGTCTGATGCGCTCGGGGGCGAGAGCAAATTAGGGTCGTTCGTCAGATTAGATACAACACCTGGTACACCTCCACGTTGTTGAGTTCCAACTCCTTCTTCGATCGTCCGCTCAGAGCGAGCAACCTGCCCTCCCGGATCAAAGCTCTCTTCCTCTCGCTGACTTGACGAAAAATCAAGGTCCGCTGTCACACGAGCGACGACCTTTCCTGGGCCAAGGACCTTCGCAAGCATCGACTCGATCCGTTGCGTGTATCCCTTTTCTACTTCGCGAGTGTATTGGAGTCGGGTCGCGTCGGCGCCAATATCGTCCCCTTCTTCCTCCTTCGGAGTCAGAAGATTTCCATACACGTCGATTATAGTTACGTCCTCTGGCTTTAGTCCCTCTACGCTACTAGCGACAAAATTCGCGATACCGCGCACCTGCTTCTTATCTAACTCACTACCTGGACGGATCTTCAAAAGAACTGAAGCTCCCGGGTCCTGCGCCTGCTTCGCGAATATAGTTTTCTCAGGCTGAGATATGTGAACTCGAGCGGAAAGTACCGAATCGATCGCCATAATAGTCCGCTCAAGCTCTCCCTGGAGGGCTCGTTGCTTTTTCACCATCTCTCCCATGGTTGTGGTGGCGAAGTTAGTTCCATCAAAGAGCTCAAAGCCTACGGTGCCGGTTTTTGGCAGCCCCTCTGACGCTAGGCTAATTCTCAACTCATGAACGGCGTCAGGAGGCGATACCGAGATCGCGTTGCCATCAACTCGATACGAGGTCTTCAATTCCTTGAGTCGCTCAACGACAGCACCCGAGTCAGCCGGGCTAAGATCCGAGTAGAGGACCACGTAATCGGGCTCGGTCGCCATCTTTGAAACAAAGATAATAGTTGAGACTGAGAAGATCGCCAAAGCGGGCATCATGATCTTCTGAGCGAGTGGGAGCTTTAGGAAGCCCTCGAATAATTGCGAAAGAATAGCCTTCGGATCAAGCGTTGCCACAGAACCTCTCTAAAAACTGATCAAACTTGTGTTCGGATTACTTCTTCGTAAGCGCGGATAATTTTTCCGCGAATAGCGTTCATCAACTGAAACGCGACGTCCGCTTTTTCTAAAGCGACCATCGCCGAATGAGGAGTGATCCCATCTTTCTTCAGGGTAAGCCCCTCAATATTATCGTTTGCTTCGTTCTGCAGATCGTTTACCTCTTTAAGGGCGTCCTGGAGCATATCTCCGAAGCTCCCGCCCTCACCCTGAGGAGCCACCTTTTGAGTTTTCTCAGAGGCGCCCTGAAGGGGATTTACCTGCTGAAGGAGTGGATTAATTCCGCTGATAGACATGTACTCCCCCTACTATGCTTGCGTTAATATTTTACTCGCCTCGGACTGTAACGTACGAGCAGTTTCAACAGCGGTGACATTCGCCTGATACAATCTGCTCGCAGACATCAGGTCAGTCATCGTCGCGACTACGTTGATATTGGGATAGGCAACGAAGCCCTGCTGGTCGGCGTCAGGATGTCCAGGTTGGTACACCATCTTCGGTGGTGCCTGATCTTCGACAACACCAGCAATTCGCGGCTTCTTAAGCGTCATACTATCAAGCGCGGACGAGAAGCTGCCCGGCACATCATCAACCACCTGAACTACCCGACGCTCTTTGTATGGACCGCCCTCAGGTGTTCTGGTGGTCTCCGCGTTTGCGATATTGGAGGCAAGGGTGTTTACTCGAAGTCGAGCTGCGGCCATCCCGCCTGCGAGTACCTCTATTGGACTAAGAAGGCTCATAGTTATCTACTCTCCCTAATAGCTGTTCGAAGTAATCCGATCTGTCTCTTGATAAGGCGAGCCGCATTCGCGTACTCACCACTATTCTGAGCGAGGCGCCCCATCTGGAGATCGATATCCACGTTATTACCATCAGGCTTCGTCGCGCCGGAGGTGTCTTTAACTGCTTTTGACGCTTTCGCTGTCCCGTCAACATCAAGATGTCGAGGGTTAGTACGAGAAGCCGATGGTCCACCCGCCTCAACGAAGGCTCTATCTAACTCGTTACCGAAAGACACATCGACCGCTCGGTACTGAGGGGTCTCAGCATTCGCGATATTCGACGAGATCGCTTGGTTACGCTGCCATGTAAGGTCCATGGTGCGTGAGAGACCTTTCACTGTTCTGTCAAAAAGCGTATCTAGTATTCGCATATATCCACCTCTGCCAAGACATGTGAAGCAAGGTTCATGCTAGCGGATTACGCAGTAGTTATAGGTACTTATGAACTCAAATGCGTGTCAAAAGGCTGACACCCAAAAGGTCGCGTCAGAAAACGGTCACCCATCTAGGGCTCTGCCCTTGAGCCTTGGAGGTATCGTCCTCGCGAGCCTTATCCTTCGCGGACTATGCTCTGGCGGGGAGCTATGGCTCGATGAGATCATAACTCTAAATCTTGTCCGCGGATTAAGGCATCCGTGGGAGATCCTGACGAACGTTCTGCACGACAACAACCACCTCTTTAATAGTCTCTGGATGTGGTTTTGCGGGGAAACAGCTCAGGCCTGGCTTCATCGTCTCCCCTCCGTCATCTTTGGTCCGATCTCAGTGTATCTCCTAGCAAGAAGCATGCGCATTCTCGGAGAACCAGTGGTCGGACTTATTTGGGCTCTCTTCGTGGGAAGCTCTTACGTGTTTGTGTTAGCCACCTCGGAAGCCCGCGGGTATTCCCTAGAGGTGCTGTGCGCGACACTATGCTTCGATGCGATCGTCCGATTACTGAAGACCCCGTATTCATTACGGGCCGCCCGCTCGTTCGGTATCTATGCGTCACTCGGCATTCTTGCGCACGCGTCATTCTTTCTCTTCCTTGGACCGGCCGCAATGTGGCTCATATGGACATGGAAAGACACGTCAGTTTCAACGCTCACTCGCAAGGCAGTGTATACAGCAGTCCTGCCTCCGATGATCATCACCCTGGCGATGACGATGTTATTCTATCCACACATGATAATTGGGGGAGCACCGATAGCACCCTACCTTGATGTTGGTATCACAACCCTTAGCGTGGCGGTGGGAGGAGAAGCACTTTCTGATAGTAATAAAAGCGTTTCAATCATCGCCTATTTGGTTGCGATCTTCACGGCAGCCCTCGCCCTGACAGAATTGGCACTCTGGCGCCGAGAGGGCTCTCCGATCCCCTCTTTGGTGGGCGCTATCCTCATCGCCCCGCCGATCGTTGTTTTCCTTCTTCAACCCGAATTCATCCTTCCGCGGTACTTCCTCATCGCTCTTCTTTTTCTCTATCTGCTCTGTGCTCGTTTGGTCGTACGCCTTACCACATCAGGCATTGCCGGAAAGATCGCGGGCACCCTGCTCGTGTCTCTCTTCGTATTCTTTAATACCAAGACAACCCTCAGGTTGTGGCAACAGGGTCGCTCCCACTTCATGGAGATATTTCAGTTAATCGTAGCGACAACGGCGGAAGATGAAAGAACCGTCGGAGGGGCTCAGGATATCCAAAACTCCTACCGACTGGCGTATGCTTGCGCCGTAGATCCAAAGCTAGGATCGATCACGTACGTCAAGGACGTACGAAACACCCCCACACCTCCAAACTTCATGATATGGGAAACACTTGACCAGTACGAACAATTGCCCACGAGATGGACCTCTAAACAGGGAACCATATACGAGAGGATCGCGGAGTACTCAGCTGTGCCGCTCAATGGGAGCGCGACTTTCGTCTATCGACGCGTCGAAAGGTAGGGGCTTATCGTCCATCTTCTCGACGCGCACGTTGCTTACTCGCAGCCCCACGAGTAGGCACGGCAACCGATTGCGCCTCTCGCACAATCCGATCAAATCGCTGCTCTGAAACGCGAGAGAGGCTCTTTGGTGATAACCGTCTCGGCGATGGGAGTATCGCCGCCAGCGCCGCGGCCTCTCTCGTCGAGAGCGTATTCGCCGGTCGACCGAAGTAGTACTTTGAAGCCGCCTCCAATCCGTATACCCCCTCTCCCCATTCAATGATATTCAAGTACAGCTCAAGTGTACGGCGTTTCCCCCACAGCACGCCAGCAATAGGGGCCATCACCCCTTCAAGCACCTTTCTTACATAGCTTCGCCCAGGCCACAAAAAAACGTTCTTCACCGTCTGCATGGTGATAGTACTAGCCCCTCGCAATTTTGGTTTATCATCTGCCCTCTCTAGTACAGAACCGAGCGCCGACAGATCGATCCCCCAATGCTCCATGAACCTGGCATCTTCAGCCGCCACGATCGCTTGCTGAACGTGTAAGGGATAGTACGACAAAGGCTTCCACTCCCAGTCCTTTATCGTTGGCTTACCCTTGGCCCAGTACTCAACCGCGCGGATAACGATTAAGGGTGTAACGGGTGGGTTAATGAAGCGGAAGATCAGCACCGACAACAGCCATACGATCGCCACGATCTTGATGCCGCGCCAAAGACGGCCACGAAGCGTTGGAGTGGAGCTTGAGCTGTGCGGTCGACGACGGGGCATGAGCGGACAAATGTAGCCCATTCAGACCCCGCTGGGGAGTCCCTGGAAACACCTACCCTTTGATTGAATTCCGCGTTGTATTTGTACCGGCCGCCGGCGGCCCCTCTCGCCGGCTTGCCGTAACCCTGAATCACCGTGAAGGAGCACCGCCCCCGGTGCCCGTGTCAGAACCCGAGAAGAACCCCTTCGCCCCAACAATACCCAGAAGACTACTCCTCTATGACGAGCCCGCCTTGACGGTAGTCATTCAGCTTATTTCGCAACGTGCGAATACTTATGCCAAGGAGCTTAGCTGCTTCTGTCCGATTGTTATTCTTTGCTCGAAGGGTTTCGAGGATAAGAGCGCGCTCCATATCCTCTACCGTAGTGCCGGATCGGATTACCAATCCCCCATCCTCCATAACAACTCCTTGAGAGTACGGCTCACGAATCGCCTCTACCGCGTCTTGCAATCGCTGAGGTCGCTCAGCGGCCCACTGTGGCGTCGCCACGCGTTCCTCTCTCATCGCTTCAAGCTGCGCTGTCGGATTCATGGAAAGTAAGAAATCCGACTGCCTCGGAGTCGCGCCCGCTGAAAGGATCGCGGCTCGCTGAACGGCATTCTGCAACTCACGGATGTTTCCCAACCATGGATGATTCATGAGCGCCGAAAGGATCTCCTCTGAAAGCTTCGGAGCGTTCTCTCCGAGGTACTGCCGCATGAAATATTCCGTGAGTAACTTAATATCTGACTTACGCTCTCTCAGCGGCGGGAGGGTCAGTGGGATGACGTTCAATCGATAGAAGAGGTCGGCTCGGAACTTACCTTCGCGAACATAGTCCTCAAGATTTCTGTTCGTTGTAGCGAGCACTCGCACATCGATCGAAATTGGATCTTTTCCGCCAACTCGATCGACCTCTCGTTCCTGCAGAACACGCAGCAGCTTGGCCTGAAGAGCAAGTTCCATCTCCGAGATTTCGTCGAGAAGAATAGTTCCGCCATGAGCGAGCTCAAATTTTCCTATCTTCTTGGCCTGAGCGCCCGTGAAGGCACCCTTTTCGTGTCCAAACAACTCACTTTCAAGAAGACTCTCTGGCAAAGCCGCGCAATTAACGGCAACAAATGGCTGGCCGGATCGGGGGCTACTTGCGTGAACGAAACGAGCGACAAGCTCCTTACCAGTTCCCGATTCACCTTGGATTAGAACGGTAGCTTCGCTTCGAGCGACGGCCTCAGCAACTTCCAGCACACGCTTCATTAGAGGATCTTGCGAGATGATAGGGCGTCCCTTCGTCTGCTTTGATACCTTTTGTCGCGAGGCCTTACTTTCAGGGAGAAGGACTCGCTCGACGATTCGTTCAAGGTCAGAGGCAGAGAAAGGCTTCGTAATAAAGTCCGCTGCGCCGTTCTGCATCGCTTCAACAGCTTGAGTTATAGTTCCGTAGGCCGTTATCATGACTACTGGCATCTCCGAGCCACGCTTTTGAAGCGTTGAGAGAAGCTCGGTGCCTGACATCTGCGGCATCTGCTGGTCGGTTATGAGAAGGTCGAAAGACTCTTTATCAAGGAGGTCGAGGGCGGCGGCACCGTTATTGACGACAGTTACGTCGTAGTCCTTTCGGATTAGACACGTCTTTACGGCGAGCTGCATCTGCGGGTCGTCGTCCGCGACAAGGACACGCGTTCTCGTGGCTACCTGAGCCCGCTCAAGATTCTGATTCTCAGAGTCGTTGATATCCATATAAAACTCTCCCTACCCTTGCACCGCTCGACGCGGAAGACGAATTGTAAACTGAGCTCCCGGCGTATTTTGTGCCGAAATCTCCCCACCATGGGCAACAACGATCCGCTTAACAATGGACAACCCAAGCCCGGTCCCTTCACGGCGACCGGAAGCAAAAGGCTCAAATAGCCGCTCCATTATCTCCTGCGGAATTCCTACTCCATCATCACGAACGAGTATGGATACAGAATCGGTATGCTCATCGTCTTTTACCGTGATGGTAATAGCCCCGGAGAACGCGGTTACCTGCAAAGCGTTTGTAATCAAGTTATAGAAGCATTGCCGAAGGGCCTGGCCATCCGCGATGATGAATGGATTTCCGTTTACCTCAAGGTCAATAGTCACATTCTGGCCGTAGAGACCAAAGAAGTGATGACGAACCTCCTGGGCGAGTGAATGGATATTTACAGGCCCAAGATGAAGTTTATTATTTTTCGCGAAAT
>CAIXKI010000024.1 GCA_903920005.1 uncultured delta proteobacterium | reverse complement strand
GGATGCAGGTTCTCAATCGGTGGAAGTTCTTTAATGCCATCAGGGAGTATCTGTTGAACGCCGAGCGTAATTGCCGCCAGTTTGTCAGTGGACGAAAGATCTTCGGCCCATGACTTGTTGAGGGCGACACGAATCAATTGTCCATTTACACCCTGGCGATTTTCTCCACCTAGGGTGTCCTCGATGATAGTATTTTGCGCCGCAGGATCATGATCGAGGACCGCGGCCCGCGAGACCGCTTTCATCTGAGCCTTCTCATTGCTCGCCCAGGCAAGCTCATAGTCTTGGTTGTGCTGAGAAACGAGCAGAGGAAAAGAGCCAAAGAGATCGAAGTACGTTCGGGGCGCCCGATTCTTTACTACGAAAACAGAGATAGCGAGTGTAATTAATCCAATCGTCGCATAACGCGTGAGAGTCGACATCTCCCTGGGCTGCCTTGTCTGCGCACTGTGACTACCGCCCGAGGTAGCCGGCTCGTCGGAGCTCTCTCTCTTTTGCTTGTTGATGAGTCGTCCAACACGGAGGTTGTCCCGGGATTGCGCCGGCAACGATCTAATAAATTCGCGCTCAACTTCGTCTATCGCCGGCCGCTGCCTCGGGGAAGGCAGTCGCAGTCTATCGATCACCTGACGTTGCTGATGAGTCGCGTCGTCTCCCATAATTTCATCGATAACGCACCCCAAACCGAACAGATCGACAGAAGACTTTGGCTCTTCTCCCGAGACGCTCTCTGGTGCGAGGTAGCTATCGTTTGAATGATGGAGCGATCCGAGTCGGGGATCCAGAAGGACGAGTTGCCCCTCCGCTTCGGCGATATTCGATGGGGAGATATGGCCGTGCACGAGGCGCCGACGTTCAAGCTCTCGCACGATATTGATGAGCGATGCCACCATCTCATGCCGTCTTGAGCCGCGCGGCATGCTCTCTAGAGAATCTTTGAGGGTCTTCTGAAAAAAAGGTCGGGTCATGAGCAGCCGTTCCTGTCCGCTCTTGCGTTCAACTTTAAGCTCCCAACCCGGAATTACTACAAATCCCTGCATTTCGGCCGCGAGTTGATTGAGGGCGTCAATACCCAGGGGGCGAGAGAAGCGATAAAGCGCTACTTTGCCATTGATCAGAAGAAGTGGGCGAAGGTCCCACGGGTCCTGGCCAAGCATAACGTTGACGCAAACAGCTCCAGGCGGAAACCACGACTTAATATTTTCAAAGACGAGCTTTTCAGCTCCTTGAAGGGAGTCCGGAGAGACGAGCTTCATCGTTTCTCCTTATCAATAACCGGAAAAACCGTCGAGCGAGTCATTACGCCTGGGCCTCGCCATTTGAAGAGAGGGCGTCTATTTCGACCTTGAGGCGTGCCACGATCTCCTCATAGGAGAACTGCCCAACCAACTCACCTCTACGCTTAAGATTGACATGGCTTGGAGCGCACCAGAGACCGAGATCCGCGTCGTCAGTCTCTCCTGGTCCATTAACTCGACACCCCATCACCGCAATGGTGAGTTTTCTGTCCGAGAACTCCTGAGTCATTTCGCGAACTTTTTGGGCGAGTTCGACAAACGCCTCGTTCTCAACACGCGAGCAGGAGGGGCACGAAATTATGTTTAGCCCGGTTTGCTCAAAGCGCGGAACGGAGCGGAAGCGACCGGCATAAACATCAGCGATAATGGCTTTCGCGACCTGAATTTCCTTATGCTTCTCAGCGTGCGGAAGGGTAAGCGAGACGCGCAAGGTGTCGCCAATCCCCTTGACGAGGAGGTTCTCAAAGGCGATGCGTGTTTTTATCTCTCCCATCGGCAGCATCCCCGCTTCAGTAACACCAAGATGAAGCGGAATATTTTTGAACATCTGAGCGAAGCGCTCGTTGATATCCATGACGTCATTTGGGTCTGAGCTCTTGAGAGATACGACGTAATTAGAGAATCCGAGATCCTCAAGATAGCCGATATGCTCCTTCGCTGAAGTGAGCGCTACTTCGATCGGATCTTCATTCTTACCGGCCTGCTCAGGATCCAGTGATCCAAAGTTTACGCCAATTCGAAGCGCGAGGTCGTACTCGCGCGCGACATCGACGATGTACTTAACCTTCTCGTGGACCGGTACGTTCTTTTCATGGTGATAGAGATGTCCAGGATTATAACGAATCTTCTGAACGTATGGCGCTACACTCCTTGCGAGTTTGTAGCTCTCTTGAAGATCTACGACGAGTCGCGCGTTGGTATGCTTGCGAATCTCAGCGAGCGCCTCAACGTCCCGCCTGCTGTCGATGGCGATCCTGATGATATCGGCTCCGTGCTCTTGAAGGAGCGCTATTTGGCGAGTGGTTGCCTCTATATCCTGCGTTTTCGTGGCGCACATGGACTGAACGGAGATATGACTCTCGGACCCGATAATGAGGTCCCCCACGTGAATGGACCTCGTCTTGCGGCGCTGAATCTTCAATGCCGCCCCGTTTTCACCAATTTGAGCAAGTTTCGAGGGCTCTCCCATACGGCACACCAACTACATGTTCTGTAAGACGTTTTACCAGCCCGTAGAATACCCTGGACCGGCTTTTGGGGCTATAGCAGTGGTCCGTCCAAAAAGTTCGTTTGCCTGTCGCCGGAGCGTGGTCGCGACGGGCACCAGTGTTCCGTCCCCAAAGTTCGTTCGCCTGTTAACGGAGCGTATTTGCGACGGGCACTGGTGGTTTCTATCGTGTTTTCAAGGTTATAGGCGTCAAAAACGAACAATCCTTATGCGGCAAGCGACATTTCTGAGCAAACGAATTTCTTAGGCGCCGCACTGGGCACGCACCAAAAGGGACTAAAAAATCCCCCTTCCGAAAGTCAAAAATTGTTGTATCCTTCGGGCCTTATATCACCCACCGGGGATGCTGTCTTGGGCATGAAAGCGATGCCCAGCCTTACGAGGAGCTCTCCCAGGAACGACTGGCCCGTTTCGGGCTTTTGGAGACGCAAGGACTATGGCAGACATCGAGACACTTGAAGGGATATTTCGAAACATCACCGAAGAGTACGAGGAGCCAGTTCCGATAGGCGGGCGGTGCGAAAGCCGCATTTTCTATCGAGTTGAGGATTTAAGTGATGAGGACCTCGATGCCTGTGCTGAATACGTCGCCGGAAGGATCCGAAACGTAGTTTCCCCTGGAAAGCCAGAGCTCTTTCTTAAACTCCCCGGAGGCTATTCCTTCTTTGCGGAGCGCCTTTGCGCGGTGTACTCGGAGCTCTACAACAAGGGCCAAGAGGTTCCCCTGGAGCAGTACCTGGAAAGTAAGATGTCCAACGGTCACGGCGAAAAGTACAAGGGTCACAACGCGATACTCGTAACTGATGTAATCACGACCGCCCGCTCAAGTCTTGAGGCTCATACGCGAGCTACGCTACGCGGCATCCCCGTTCTCTGTTGGGCTACGCTCATCGATAGAACGTTCGGTCCAGGGCCCGTTCCGGTTGTATCGGCGTTCACTGGGGCTCCTGTGAGAGTGCTTACGCAAGTGGGTTAGCTCACAACTGTCATGTGCGCCGACCGCGCCACAAGCCACCCGTTATGAGGCTTATGCCACAGACCTCTGTAGAGAACAGGGGTCTGTTTTTTTTACGGCTTTTGAGTTATTACCGTCTCTTAAGGGGAATAACCTTTCCCCCTCCGACCGCTACCTTAAGAGGAACGGCCTTAACCGGCTCGTCCACAACTTGCTCATCGAGAAGCTCAAGGGTTGAAAGCACGGTTGCGTTCTCTTCTGAGAGCTCCGCGGCTGGCCGCACAACCTTGCTGCGCTTTATGAGAAGGTCAAGCTCGTGGTGGGCCGCCTGGCCCGCTTGGAGGCGCGCCTTCAGGCTCACGAGAGATGTTGATAGAACCGCGGCCCTGATAAAATCACCGCTCTCCGCAGATGCAATCAGCTCGCGCTGGGATTGCACTAGCTCCGACTCCGTGGTTCTCCACAGGGTTTGAAACTCGCTTCGAAGAGCGAATACGTCGTAGATAATCTTTTTAGTATTAGGAGCCTCGGCCGCCTCGCTGAGCTTTCGGAGGAGGAGCCCATTGACCTCTCGCCATTGCGCGACTTGAGCGGCAGGCAAATCTCCCGACGATCCGTCGCGCGAGAAACCATTTGAACCAGCGGAGCTGTACAAGCGTAACGCTCTACGACTCTTTTGGATAAGGGCCATGACCCTAGAAACGAACGACTCTGATTCCATACCAACGCGCCAAAAAAACAGGGACCGTCTGTGTATCAGTCGCGAGCGACAAATTCAACTTATAAATACAACACGTTGTTTCAAGTTGGAAGGGTTTTTTGGAGCGCCCTACTCTGCGGCCGAGGCGCCTTGGTGCAGGTCTAATGTTCTCCAGCGCTCCTTAATCACAGCGTAAAGGGCTGGGAATGTGCCGTCTTCAATTGATTCTCTGATGCGGCGCATGAGCGTTAGGTAATGGGTTAGGTTGTGAATACTGGCGAGCTGAGGCCCGAGCATCTCTCCCACCTTAAAGAGGTGATTTATGTAGGCCCTGGAGTAATTTCGGCATGCAACGCATCTGCACGACGGATCGATTGGACCAGTGTCCTCCGCAAACGTGGAGTTCTTAATGTTGAAGAACGGCGGGTCTGAGTCTATAAACACCCGGCCGAATCGGCCCGAGCGTGTGGGCATGACACAGTCGAAGATATCGACACCTTGCGATACAGCTTCGACGATATCCTCCGGCGTTCCAACTCCCATGAGGTATCGAATATGGTCCGCTGGAAGCTGATCTGGATGGTAGCTCAGAACTTCGTACATCTGGTTTTTAGGCTCCCCCACGCTTAATCCGCCGATCGCAAAGCCGTCAAACGAAAGGGAGCAGATCTGTTCGCTCGCGATCGTGCGCAGTTGTTGATGGCACCCACCTTGAGTAATTCCAAAAACGCAGAGCTCAGGATCTGTACGGGCTTCAAGGGACCGCTTCGCCCAGCGAAAGGTCATCGCGAGAGATTTCTCAAAGGCCGCAAAATCGATATTCGCGGCCGGACACTCATCGAGCGCCATCGCGATACTTACGCCCATCGTTTGCTGTACGTTAATGGAGCCCTCGGGGCTAAGAAACTGCTTAGAGCCGTCGATGTGAGAACGAAACTCAACGCCCTCTTCCGTCAGTGTGCGCATCCCCTTAAGACTAAACACCTGGAAACCACCAGAGTCACTCAAGATCGGTCCCTTCCATCCGGTGAAGGTATTGATACCACCAACCTTCTTGATGCGTTCGTGTCCGGGCCGAAGCCAAAGATGATAGGTGTTAACAAGCATCACCTCAGCGCCGAGTTCGGCAAGGCGCTCAACATCGACTCCCTTGACCGAGGCCCGCGTTCCCACCGGCATAAAAGTAGGAGTCTGAAAAATGCCTTGCCGAGTTCGAAAGCTGCCTCGGCGCGCTTTTCCGCAGATCGCCTTTAATTGATATCGCTTGGTCATAGAATACTCACACCGCTAGCACGACAAGCCCCGTGAAGAGTGTCGCCCCCATGAATGACTATACCCCTCGTACGGCGTCCAACAAGTTCATGAGCCCAAAAATGTCGCTTGCCGCACGAGGGTTGCTCGATTCTTCCGCTTATAGCTTTGAAAATACGATAAAAACCGGTCCGTGTAACCATCTCACGTACCAACGGTTTGGTTGGTCCCGATTTATCTAAGCATCGCCAGCTTTTCCTGCGCGAGCTGAGGATCCTCAATTAGGTCGCTCATCTCCTCGAACATCCGCGTCTCCAACTTACGAAGAGCTTTGCGATCTTCGGAGGTGTATACGGTGCTCGCCATCTCCTTCACTACCTCATCGCAGGGTGTTGCGGTGAGGCCCTTATAGAGCTCTCTCGCGCACATTAGATTGACCACATGTGCAAGGGCAGTCGGTTCCTTCGTGGCTTCCATCAAGAGCGGACGGAGGGTTTGTTTGAGGCACTCCGGCGAACAGGTTGATAATCCCTTGAGTGCTGCGTCTAAGGCCCTCGTATCGTGGCTGATGGATGCTACCATGGTCGACCAGAACTCGTCGCGCCCCTCACCCCCCGAAAGCCTGAACGATATCAAGAGTTCGTGTAAGATTTCAGCTGCAAGGTCGTGCGGATGATCCTCAATTTCTTCATCCTCCGCTTCGAAATCGTGGGGTTCGCCGCTTTGCCCTCGCTCATGTACTTCTGTTGATTCGCTCCCAGTATCGAGTTCATCGGACTTATCGATTGCCTGTTGAACAAGGGCGTCCGCGCTTCGCCAGTCTTCGCCAAAGCAGTCCGGG
>CAIXKI010000023.1 GCA_903920005.1 uncultured delta proteobacterium | reverse complement strand
GATGGTGGATGAATACTTTTTCTCCGCCGACGGTGAATTGATGATCGTTCCGCAGGAGGGAGAGCTTCGCTTTTTCACGGAGCTTGGAAAGATCGATATCGGTCCGGCCGAGATAGCGATTATCCCGCGCGGTATGAAGTTTAAGGTCGAGGTCTTAAAGGGCCCCGCGCGTGGCTACATGTGCGAGAACTACGGAGCGAAGTTCACACTTCCCAATCGTGGTCCCATCGGCGCGAATTGCCTCGCGAACTCACGCGATTTTAAGACCCCAGTAGCCGCCTACGAGGACAAACGAAATCCGTGCAAAGTCTTCGTGAAGTGGTGTGGAAAGTTCTTTGAAACGACGATCGATCACTCCCCACTTGATGTCGTCGCGTGGCACGGGAATTACGCGCCGTACAAGTATGACCTCCGCACGTTTTCGCCCTTAGGGGCCTTACTCTTCGATCACCCAGATCCCTCTATCTTCACCGTACTGACGGCGCCATCCGGCGAGGAGGGGACCGCCAATGTCGATCTCGTTATATTCCCCGATCGATGGTCCGTCGCCGAGCACTCGTTCCGCCCCCCGTGGTTTCACATGAACATCATGTCAGAGTTTATGGGGCTTATTTACGGAAAGTATGACGCCAAGCCTGATGGTTTGGTTCCAGGAGGAATAAGTCTTCACAACTGCATGCTCCCACACGGGCCCGATTCGACCGCGTTCGATGAAGCGACGAACGAACCCCTTCAGCCTCACAAGCTCGAGAATACGATGGCGTTCATGTTTGAAACGCGCTACCCGCAGCATCTTACAAAGTATGCGGCTGAGCTCTCAACGCTTCAGAAAGACTATGCCGACTGCTGGAAGAGCTTAGTGCGTACGTTCGATGGAAGACCCTAAGCCGTTTCTCGTAGCACCTTGCGCGGCCCGAGCGTCGACAACTGACTTGTACGATAGCGCACACTCCGCGGCCTCCGCCGAGATCCGGGTAAAGTCTACGATACCATCAGGGATCTTCGCGAACTGATGAATGAGTCCAAGTGATACCTGTCGAAGGAGTGGGGGAAACCGATTCGCCGCTTCGCCGATCCCACCGCCGATCACGATCTTCTCTGCCGTTTGGCAACTCTCATGCATTCCGTTGTAGGCCCGGCCGATAAACAACCCGATGTTCTTGAAGTAGTTCTTCCACGCCGCGAATCCGAGGAGCACGAGCGCCTTGTCGGGATCGTGAGAGGTGACGTCGGTGATGCTAAAGTCACACGGAAGGTACTCAAAGATCTTATCGGGGTTTGGAGTCATCAAGAAATCGTTCACCGCGCGAACTAGATGGCTGTTGGAGCTTACTGCCCAGCGGGTGCGGTTCTTGAATTGAAGGTCAGCGAGCTCGTAAAGCTCTGCTTCGATCTCCTCCAGTGATTTCTCAACGGATGGGTTAAGTTTCTGTAACGTCGGAGCTATTCGCTCAGCGAGCGCGCTCATCACCTCGGGCTTTACCTCAAGGCTCTTTACGAAGCTAATAGCGGCCCATGGACCAGCAAGAACGTTTTCCGCATAGCGCTGATGTACCGGAAGATTCTTGAAAGATCCGTCTGTATCGATCTTCTCGTTGAGTTCAGCGCCTCCAAGTAGGATCGATTGTTTCTTGTGTGTGTCGAAGATGATGCGGTGTCCCAGCTCGTCAAAGTTGTGATTGAGCTTACCGTCTGACCATCCCATGCTTCCTACGCCGGTACCGATGATCACAAAGAGACCATTCTTCACACCCTGGAGCCCCCCAAGGTAGACCTGCCCGTACGTCGCCGCGGCCGCGTCGTTTACAACTGAGATATTGTCTTGAGGTATCGCGGGCCAATCACGCGCCGCTAACTCATTCTGAATAGCGGAGAGAAGCGTGAGCGCGATCTTGTCGTTTGTGAGACGGAGCCCTGTGTTCGTTGTTGAAACCGTCGCGTCGAGTCCTTCTCCTCGCACAACGCCGGCGACAGAGAAGTTACAGGAGGTGACTTTATCGAACGGAGGTGGCCCGCCATCCTTGTCAAATTGCGCAGCGATGAAGTCAACGTAGTGTTTGGCGATCACCGGCATCGCGATGTGGTGAGCGTCACCGAAATCTATAAGAAGCTCTTTTAATCTCGGTGCGAGTTGAGCGTTAAGCTCTTGCCACTTAATACTTCCACCGTCTTTGAGCGGCTCCTCACTTCCTTCGTGAGAGATGCATACGCGGAGGTTCGTTCCTCCGATCATGGTTGTAATTGCGAATGGATTATCTCGCGAAAGGAGATTTCGAGTCGACGGCAACGTTGCTTCACGGCTAGCACCGTTTATAGCCGTACGTGCCGCAACTGTTTCGAACTCATTCTTCTTGCCTGAAAAATCGGCAGAAAGTTCCGAATGCATATGTGTATTACCTCAATAAGAGCCGAATTTTCCCCACAGCATGTGCGCGCAAAGTCCAAACAGCTTGGCGCGCATAATACTCTCGCTGCGCTGAATATCAATGAAAACCAGGCCTAATTCGCTGACGGAGATGATCGCAAAATAGTCGGCCCGCAACGTGAACGTCGCAAAACCCGCGAAAATAAAGCGTTTTTCGACAAGGTTGCTTTTGCCAGATAATCCGGCACCTGAGGCTAACTATTTTCTTACATTTCTTTGGGCATTTATGAAGATTCTGGCGGATCTGAGCGCCTCGAAAGGAGGGCGTCCGGCTGCGCTATGCAGTGCGAGGCTTAAACGACCGTTGTTCCGTCTCACTCTGAGTGAGCTCCTCCGGATACAACTCCTCAAGCCGCTTCAATATACGGTGCTGAGCGGCCTGAACGTCCGATACCCGCATCGGGGGAAGGGAAGAGTAGTCGTCTTGAACGAGTTTAAGCTTTGTCTCTGACACGTTATCGAGAATAGTATCTCTGACTGAATCTCCGGCACTTTTCAGGGAGATAGCAATCTCTCGCGTCGGGGTCTCGTGAAGAACGTTTTGAAGCTTCTGTTTCTTGACCGACGCCAAGCGCTCAAAGTCATAGAGCTTACGCTCAAGTTTTGTGGCAACCGTTGGAGCCTGCGCCCGGATAGACTCGAAAAGGGTCTCCTGCTCCTCAAGAGGGAGGTGCGCAAGGATCCGAGCTGCTATAGCTACGCCGTCGATGACTTGGTCTTTCGTCATAACAAGTTGAGATGCTTAGAAAAGGAAAAGGGTGCCCGTTTTTTGAACACAAAAGAAGCGCCACAGATGTAGGTAAAATAGCTATTCAGATTGGATGCTTACGGAGGATAAACGGGAGGTCGTGCCCTTGCAATTCGAGCCATAATCGGGCAACCTTCCGTGATTCAAGCAACCAGGTGCCCACGTAGCTCAGCTGGTTAGAGCGCAGAACTCATAATTCTGAGGTCCCTAGTTCGAGTCTAGGCGTGGGCAGTTCCTTTGGCTAGTTCGACTTGGCTTCGCCAAGATTGAAATGACGCCGAGCGGTTCCTCTCAACTCCTTTCGCACATGCACACTTCCTATCCAGACTTGGCGGAGCCAAGATTCGAACGACTCGCGTTGCAACTCTCATTTGGCCACCCGCAACATCTCTGCAATTAAAGATCACACAGAACGCAATGGATGCCCGTCGCCCAATTGGAGTGGCACCGGCCTCGGTGCCCGTAGGTACAGATGCCTCGTGGAATCCTGGAGGGCTGGCGGCCCGTCTCGCCGGAGTCAGGTGCGAAAGCTCCGCGGCATATACATCTATAACGCGGCTTCTTGAGAATTCTCTCACTATCGATTTGCTGAATTGATTCCCGAATCGAGCAGAGTTTCGGGTAGCTGAAATTGTTGAGAAAGTAGAGCAGTTCGGCTGCGGTTGAAACAAAATAGCTTTCGAGAAAGCCCTAGATGGGTTGCCCAGATGAGTCTTGGTCCTTTCGAGGATAAGGAATGTATGTCACTCCCTTCCATCGCATCGGCCGCGTCTCTTCTGCGAGTGTTCGGCGAAGCACCTCCTCTAGTTTTTGTGGAGCGTACGCCGCGGCCCAGATCCCCTCACAGTAACGCTCGATAGGAAGCGTTTTGCCACTCAATGTGGTGCGTTTGCCGCGAACGAAGGAGGGATAATTGACTTCTTCCTGTAGCAGGATGAAGAACAGAAGTGGAGCGAGTTTGTGCGGCTCAAGGTCAAATGGTGAAGGCGTTTGCGGGGATTTGTTGAGGTGTTTATGCGCTCGAGTGTATGCATGTATGTATTCAGGTGGGATCCTCTTTGGCACGTAGCTGCCAACGGTGGGGGACTTTCCGTCCTGCACGCCGAGGAGAAACTCTTGCGCTTGAGCGAAACTCATCTGTTTGAGTGAGACCTTCGTGAAGAGATCTAAAATTATCTCAGCGTGAGAGACCGCACGTCGGGCTCCCTTTGGGTCGCAGAGGTCGACTCGAAAGTCATATCGGTATCGCTTGAATCGGTCGATCCATGCCGCCTTTATGCCGGGAAACGAGATTCGTAGAGAGTCACAGTCGTCGAACGTTACAACGGTTGTTTCTATCCTATGGTGCTCACCGTTGTTAGCGAGGGTTGCAAATGAGTGTGTCTCGAAATGCGCAATGAGTGTTTCGAGAGCAACGTCGTATGCTCTATTGCCGGTTGATATGACGGACTGTTTGCGATGGTTCATGAATGGATACTCTGAGGATGCTCCTCAGTGTTACCGTGTCGGGCTTGATACTCAATGGCCGTGGCTGTTTGGACCTGCAGGTTATAGTCGCTTTGGGAGGTTAAGGATGGGAAGTTTATCAAAGAGGTAAGGAGGCCTTTTTATCTCTGTACCGGGGCTACTTGAAAAACCTCGAACTATCGATTGGTTGAATTGATTTCCGAATCAAGCCGAGTTTTGGGTAGCTGACATTATTGAGAAGGTGGAGTAGCCCGGGTACAGCTAAATAAGTTAAGGATATCTTGAGAAGAAGATATTAAAGTTTCCTTACAGTCATGCCTGGTTAGCCCTATGATTACCAATCTTGAGCCACTCGACTATCCGTGGGATCTCCTCCTACTCGCCGATCCGTCTCGACAGCTTATTCAGCATTACATTAAAGATGCTCTCGTTCTCGGCTGGAAAGATGCAGACCTACTGATGGGAGTTGTGGTCGTAACCCCGATTGCCTCCAACTCCTGGGAGATTAAAAACCTTGCAGTAAGCCCTGCGTCACAAGGAAAGGGGCTCGGCACAGCCCTCTTACTCGCGGCGATAGACACTTGCCGGACGCGGGGCGCTCGAGAAATATGGATTGGCACCGGAAATTCTAGTATTGGTCAGCTGAGACTCTATCAGAAGATCGGCTTTCGGATGCGGGAGATCGACTTCGACTTCTTCGTACGGAATTACGACGAAGAGATCGTCGAAAATGGTATTCGGTGTCGAGACATGATCCGGTTGGTCTATACAATCGAGACTAGTGTAGATACGTGAGACCTGTAAACGAAGAGGGCCACTTTCAAACTACTCCGGGCGTCAAAAAGATTTATCTGTGAGTAGATCTTTCAGATACCCATAGTAAGTGCCCGAGGCTACTTTTGCGCCTTTTGTCACTGGAATAGGGTAACAGTGCATCCGCTTTTTTTGTGTCATTTGAGCTGATTGCGCTGGTGAATAACTGCACGCAAGAGTTGCCCTGTACCAGAGACGAGACAAGGAGAGGATTGCTATTTGGCTATCGAATTCCTGTCTGAAAGTCGCACATTTGCGCTCTACCGACCGAACTATTCGATTCTTATATGCCTCCAATTTATGTGTATCATAGGGAATATCTATGGGCTCCTCATGGCGAAAGCGATGTTCCTTCTCGACACTACTATCGTGAAGATACACCGAAGTTAACTCGACCAGTCTATATTGGTTGAGAGAGTGGCTGAATATGACGTAATCAGGGTGGTCTCTGTGTTCATGTGCGGTCCACGGTGCGCCGGAGGCGACTAGATTATACTCCTCAAGAAACATCTCGACTTCGCAGACTTCCCTTTTTTGCTTGTCTTTGAATATGAGCTCTTTCATTATATGTCTCTCCGTTCCTGGTTGAGGCGTGGGCGAGCAGAGAAGCCGCCGCGACTGTTCTAACAATAGATTCTCTCATGAGAGCCTGGACATGTAAGTCTCAATGTTTGTAGCCAAGTGAGATTGCATGATGGACAAGAAAGAGCAGAGGGAGCTGGAGTTTTTCTATCGATTCCTGGAGTTAGCAAAGCTACCGATAGACCCCGCATCGGTGCATAATGCCCGTCCGCCGTCGTCCGATATACGATGCCTTACATGGCAAGGAGATGGCGTGCATTTCGAGCTGGTCGAGCTGGATGATTTTGGCTTTCGGTC
>CAIXKI010000022.1 GCA_903920005.1 uncultured delta proteobacterium | reverse complement strand
TCGGTTGGAGCCTCTCGAGGTATCTTGGGAGGTATTGAGTCGAGACTTTCGACAGCTATCGCGAATCTTGGAGTAGCGAGAGAGAATCTCGTTGCCGCTGAGAGTCGAATCCGAGACGTGGACGTCGCGGAAGAAGCCGCGAATCTTACTCGATTGAATATTCTTCAATCAGCGGGTACGGCAGTGTTGGCGCAAGCGAATCAGCTTCCATCCCTGGCGCTCCAGCTCCTCAGATAGTTTCTGTTTCTCGCTCCTCCTCCTCGTAGCTGAGAAAAAGTCGGACGTGTTTTTTTGTCGGCATCTTTGTTCGAAACCGGATTGCTTTGCGTTCGAGCAGAGTGAGAGCGATCTACTTTGTGCCCGTAAAAAGTGCTGTTTTCTGCGAGGATAACTGAAAGAAAAAAACTCGTGAACTCTATTTTGTCTTTAAGAAAAAGAGAATCTCTGTCGAATGTATCTGTGGAGCGAATGAAGTAATGCTCTGAGAGGTTTTTCGAAGTTGCTGTGCCCCTTGTGGTTCTGGTCGTTCGAAATAAGTTCTCAAAAAAATCTTCATTCCTAGTTTACCTTTTGACCGCACGGTGTTGTTGAACCGTAACGAGAGCGGACGAGGGGAACGCTTCGTAGAAAACAATACGTCGAAAAAGACGTATTTTGTGGGGTGTTGACCATGTCAATTAGTGTCGGAAGTAATACTGTATCGCTTCAAGCGCAACGACGTCTCGATATCACGGGCGGCCAGCTTGCGAAGTCCTTCAATAAACTTAGCTCGGGTAGCCGAATCAATCGGGGTAACGACGATGCTGCGGGGCTTGCGATCTCTGAGTCTTTGAAGGCTCAGTCGCGTATCGCGGGGCAGGCGATCAGAAATACGAATGATGGTATCTCCACTATAGCTATCGCCGATGGTGCGCTGGGAGAGGTGGCAAGTATTCTCAGTCGTCTGGCTGAACTTGCATCGCAATCGGCCAACGGCACCTTGAGCGCGGCCCAGCGTTCAGTAGTCTCCAACGAGTTCGTTGCCCTCGGATCGGAGATTGAACGAATTTCAAAAGTGACTGAATTCAATGGTATTCAGCTGCTCTCGGGCTCATCAGAAATCATGGTACAGGTGGGGACGGGATCTACTACGAGCTCGCAGGTTATGTATCGAAATCAGATCTCTACCCTTGCAGGGTTGGGATTGGGCGGGGCAGGCGGATCGCTGTCTTATTCTATTAATGGAATCTCGGATGATGCGGCGGCGACTGCCTCCCGTCTCGCGCTCGATGCGGTGTACGCCGCGATCTATTCCGTGGGAGCTGCTCGTGGAGCCCTTGGAGGTATTGAGTCGAGACTCTCGACAGCCATTACAAACCTCGGCGTGGCGAAGGAGAACTATACTGCCTCAGAGAGCCAGATCCGAGACGTGGATGTAGCGAGCGAGGCCGCGAATCTTACCAGACTAAGCATTCTCCAACAGGCAGGTACCGCTGTCCTTGCTCAGGCGAACCAGCTTCCATCCTTGGCGCTGCAGCTTCTCCGACTCTAACAGGAAAGGATAAAAGCCCCTTCGTCGATTTCATAGTGAGAGAGAAGAAGGGGCTTTATGAGAGTAGTGGCCTATCTTAACAGTCTAAAAACCATTCGTTTTCAATGTGTTATGGTAGGCTGACATTTCGGCCCGAATGCCCTTTTTGAAACTGGGTCCCCTCTAAATAAGTGCTCAAGAAGAGAGCCACAGCCGCCGACTGTACTTACTAGAGCAAAGGTAGTTGGAGCTTTAGCGAGACACAGGAAACAGGAGGTGTCAGAAGCCCAGGTAGTATCGGGACTCTTCTTCCGCCACGTTCACGGCAGTATCGAGTGAACATTTTCCAGCTCTCTCAAATCTTGGAGCTGTTACGCCAAAATTGAGACGCCTCGCACCCCGAGGAAAGGAATCCGAAAGGGGGTGTTCGCAGTAATCTATCGCTGTGCCAGGGGTTATCAAGGAGGACTCGTCCATGGCTATTAGTATTGGAAGTAACATCGTATCACTTCAAGCGCAGCGCCGCTTGGACCAGACTGGAAATAAACTCAGCCTCGCATACAATAAGCTGAGCTCCGGTTACCGAATCAACCGAGGAGCCGATGACGCGGCAGGTCTTGCTATCGCGGAGTCTCTTAAAGCTCAATCCCGAATCGCCGGACAAGCTATCCGTAATACGAACGATGGTATCTCAACGATCGCCATCGCGGATGGAGCTCTTGGAGAGGTAGCGAACATCCTCAGTCGTTTGGCTGAGCTCGCCTCACAAGCAGCGAACGGAACCTTGAGTACCTCACAACGCTCTGTGGTAGCGAACGAATTCGTGGCGCTAAGCTCTGAAATCGAACGTATCGCTCAGGTGACGGAGTTCAACGGTATTAAGCTACTCTCTGGAACCAACAGCGTCACGATTCAGGTAGGAACCGGTTCAGGCGTATCGTCTCAGATCGGATACCAGAACCAATTGGCGACGCTCGCGGGAATCGGTCTCGGCAATGCCGCTGGATCTCTCGTGTTCTCAATTAATGGCAACTCTAATGACGATGCGGCCACCGCCGCTCGACTTGCACTCGACGCGGTGTATGCGGCGATCTACTCAGTGGGAGCCTCTCGCGGAGTCTTGGGAGGTATCGAGTCGCGACTTTCAACAGCTATCGCAAATCTCGGAGTAGCAAGGGAGAACCTTATCGCGGCTGAGAGTCGAATCCGAGACGTGGACGTAGCCGAAGAGGCCGCGAATCTTACCCGATTGAACATCCTGCAACAGGCAGGTACCTCGGTGTTAGCACAAGCGAATCAGCTTCCGTCCCTTGCGCTCCAGCTCCTCAGATAATGCTAGTCTGAGAGGGCCCCTGGAATCTAATGGTTTACGTGGTTCCGGGTAGTTGCGCTCTACCCATGACACTCCATTCTGCATCCATTCCGGATGCTTATTATGTGGTTTCAGTCACATAGCTTCTTATAAATCCGTTTTACTAAATCTTTGAGAGCCAGTGTCTGGGGCAGTGCATCCCAATACAGGTGCTTTTGCGAACACGGAAGAGTTCGTCCCCCTCGATATCGATGTGAAGAGGAGCGTCGCAAGTCAGTACAAGCACTGAAGCATGACCAGTACCATGTAGCGTCTGATGCGAGTGGTGGAGAGATAGTTGCTCCGAAAACCCGTGGGTTTGAGGATGAGGCACTAGCTTAGATCCCCCTGAACCTATGGTAGCACGTATGAGTTATTCGCCCCGATGGGTACAAGCTTTTATAACCGCGACGCTCGTCGTGGCGTGCTCTGCTGGCTCGGTCAACGCCGCTGATGGTAAGATCTTCGTGGTCCAGGAGCCTGGAGGGGTTATTCGGTTCACCACCAAGCCCCCAGCAGGAGGAGAGCAGGCCAAGGTGTTCACGGCGCGAGCGGAAGGGTTCTCCTACTACAAAGCAGGTTTTAAAGATTCCAGGCGGGGTGTACGGCTTGAAAGCAGGCGCCTTTACCCAGACCTCTACGAGCGAGCCATTCACGATGCCGCTCGACAGCACAAGATAGATCCCAACCTCATTAAGGCAGTGATTCATGTAGAATCAAACTTCAATCCCCGTGCAGTTTCTAGAAAGGGGGCCAAGGGGTTGATGCAGCTTATGCCTGGGACGGCTCGGATGCTCGGGGTCCGAAACGCCTTCGTCCCCGAATGGAATATTGCGGGGGGCGCTCGGTATCTCGCTACGCTCTTACGTCGTTACGGGAATGAGTCCCACGCCTTGGCTGCCTATAACGCTGGGGATGTTCCGGTGCAGAGATATAACGGCATTCCTCCATTTTCTGAGACGAGGGAGTACGTGAAGCGTGTACTGCACCTCAAAAAGCAGTATACTGCTGTGGCCCATGGCTAACTGGTACAAGCAGCTCCCTAATTGGCTTACGTTCTTCCGTCTCGTACTGATACCAGTATTCGTGGTCGTATTGATTGAGCCCTCTCGCAGCTCTCTGAATCTTGCGGCTGTTATCTTCGTTTTCGCGGCTCTTACAGATTACGCTGATGGGATGCTCGCCCGCCGATATAAAGCGATCACGGACTTCGGAAAGCTTTTTGACCCACTCGCGGACAAGATATTGGTAATGGCGGCTCTCGTCATGCTCGTTTCGTTGCAAGATGATAATGGCGCATCGTTTGTTCCGGCGTGGATGGTGGTTCTTATTCTGGCGCGCGAGTTCTGGGTAACGGGATTACGAGCGTTCGCCGCCAAGGACGGCACGGTGGTGCCCGCAAAATCCGGCGGAAAAGTGAAGAGCGCTCTGCAAATGATCAGTATTCTTCTGATCCTACTTTTTGATTACTCCTTCACGTTGTGGGGCTATCAAGTTACGGCTCACTTCATCGGTCTTAACATCATGATCGTTTCGTTAGCATTCTCCTATCTGTCGGCGGTAGATTACTCGCTCGCAATTTTGGGCCCGCATCACGGAACGCTCGCCGAGATAACTAAGCGCATAGGGGCGTCGGTGTTGGGAGATGGGAGTGGTGTGGTGGCCGATTCTCCCGGTTCTTCCGAGGTGGTTGAAAAGCCGACTGACACCATAGTCGAATGATACGGGCGGCCCTTTAGGGACGACCGTCGCGAGTTCGTGCGAATCGCTTCATTATCGCGGACATAAATGGAGGGCCGGCGGCCTCGCCGGCTACAGGTACAAATGCAACGTGAAATTCAATTGGAGGGGCACCGGCCCTCCAGGTACGATCGCTGCGTGGTTCGGGCGACTCGCATCATTATCGTGGACGTTAATGGAGGGCCGCATATGCATACCTGCGGTGCAGCTCGTTAGGCAATCTGCCTGTCAATTCTTTTCATCTTCGATTCTTGGTAGTGCTTTCTTGTTTTAAGAGTGTTAAACCTGGGTGTGGTAGTCTTCCCGTGGCGACCCCGTGCGCAAAACGTGTCGGTATCCGCTCGTTTTGGTCTCGGACGTCGAACCTCAGGCTGTTAGTAGTTCAATTTTGTTGATAGCAGTTTTCTAATGCGAGCAGAGCGTTTAGATATCTTCGGATTCAAGTCTTTCATGGAGCGTCTGGTTCTTCCCCTTGAGTCGGGGATTACCGGAGTCGTAGGTCCAAACGGTTGCGGAAAATCGAATATTATCGATGCCCTTCGTTGGGTGCTAGGAGAGACGAAGGCCTCATCCTTACGAGGAGATACCCTTGAGGACGTGATCTTTAATGGTACTGAGTCCTTCCGTCCGTTGGGGTTAGCCGAGGTCTCGCTCGTAATCCGAGCGGACAAGGAGAGCCTCTATCAAGACATCCTCAGCTACTATGAGGAGATTGAGGCTGATAACGTTATTCCCGTGGCGGCAACACCTATCCTTGGGGATGCACCGGTCAACCTCGATACGGTTCAACAACCAGAAGGCGAGGTTGTTGGTGAAACGGAAGGTTCGAGAACAAGTGAAGAGGCCCCTGAGGATGGTAACGCCTCAGAAGAGCCTTCTCTGAAGATCGTTGGGGAGCCTGCAAATTCCGATGCGCCAGAATTAGTCGAAGCGGCTCCAGTCGTTGAAGTGGCTGCGGTTAAGGGCCTAGAGCAAGCTCCTGCCGACTTCGTCTCTGATATTAAAGCCTCTCTTTCGAAGTACGCGTGGCTTCAGGGGGTAAGTGAAGTTCAGGTAACCCGGCGCCTTTACAGAAGTGGCGAATCGGAGTTCTTCCTGAATAAGGTTCCCTGTCGGTTAAAAGATATTAAAGAGTTCTTCCGAGTGGTCGGTCTTGCTGCCCGTGGTTACACCATCATCGCCCAGGGCGAGATTGGTCGAATCATCTCGGCAAAGCCAGATGACCGGCGTGTCGTAATCGAGGAGGCCGCGCACATCTCCGGTTTTCGTGAGCACATGAACGCTGTCGCGAAACGTGTTGAGGATACTCAGGGTCAGGTAGTGCGCCTCGATGACGTGATCAAAGAGGTGACGAGACAAGTGGCGAGCCTTAAGCGTCAGGCTGCTCGTGCGGTTGCTCGCGCTGAGATCAAAGAACAGCTCAAGGTTGCTGAGCAGGAGCTGCATGCGGATTCCTTCCTTCGCATTCAGAAAAAGGTGGCAGAGAGCGCCGCTCGCGCGACACAACTCCAGCAGGATGAGGGCGTAGCTCAGGGCGCGCTTGAGGAGGCTCGTCGAATCGAGCAGAACTCTCGGGAAGCCGGTAATCGTTTTGACGCGGAAGTTGAGCTTCTCAGAGGCCAGTCTGAACAACTCCGAGATGAGTTAGGTAAGCGCGCTCGTGAGATCGGCGCTAAGGAATCGAGACTTCGTGAGCTTAATTCGGTTGTGGGCGCTCGAACAGCCGAGATTCAACGATTGGAAGATCGTAAGAACGTTCTCCTAAACCGTCGCAACGAGTCCCAAGAGGCTCTTAACAAGCTTCAAGGACAGGCGAAGGAGATCGAAGAAGGTCTCTCATCGATTGATCTCTCGGGAGAGGAGGAGATATCTCGCCTTACGACGGAGATATCGCAGCTGCGCGAAGATCAGCGAAACAAAGAGCGCCTTATTCGAGAACTCAGAGACAAATTAGTCTCTGCGCAGAGCCGACGAGAGGCGCTTCAGGCACAGCTCACCGCTGCATCGCCGCTTAATCAATTAAAGCGGGCGCTGGGTGGAGAGTTCAAGATGCCACCAGAGGTAACTGGTGACATCAAGCTTTTGGTCGATGGTATCAAAGTTCCGGACCACTATACGAAAGCGTTGCAGTCTGTCTTGGCTGAGCGTGCGTCGTTTGTCGTGGTCGATGATGTTAGTAAGGTTGCTCGTACTTTCCAAGAACTAGTCCTTAAGGCGGATCCTCAAAACAAGAAGGGGATCGGGCTCGGGCTGTTTGCTCAGATTCCTGCCGCGCAGGTCCCTGCTGAGCGGTCGACGACGTCTTCAGAGTCGTCGGTAGAAGGTGTGACACGGCTTTTGGCGCATGTGCAGACGCAAGAGTGGAGTCGAGGACTCGTTGAACGACTCCTATCGAATGTGTGGGTCGCCGAAGATCTCGATGCGGCTGTGAAATTCTCTGAGTCGATGTGTGCTGAATCTGAGCCATCTCAGGACCTCGTTGTCGTAACAAAGACAGGAGATCTTCTCTCTCCGTGGAGTTTCTATAGCCTTCGACACGAAGGTGGAATCATTCAGGTCAAGAGCAAGGTCGATGAGGCGTCTCAGGTTATCGCGGAGAATCAGGGTCTCTACGACACCGTGGCACAAGAGCGGGATGTTATTGTAGGCAGACTTCAAGAGTGCGAGCGACGCCACACTGAGTTGGTTCGTTCGATTCAGCAGGCTCAAGCGCGATTGCGTGAATTTTCGAATCGCCAGGGTGAAATCCGTGGGCGACTTCAGAGTGAAGCAAGGATGTTGCAACAGCTCGACAGCGACGTGCAGAAGATCGAGCCGCAGGGTGCCGAGCTTAAGCAGCAGATCGTTGTTCTTGAGCGAGCGGTACAAGAGGTAGTTCAAGAGATCGAGACCCTTCGCCAGAGGGATAATTCAGAGCTTGAACAGTCGTACCAAGAAGTCACGAAGTCGCTCCGTGAGGTTGACGAGAAGCGCCGAGGGGTTCGGGACGATTTTACTCGCTTGTTGCGGGATCTCGATATGAAGCGTCAAGCCCATGAAGGCGCGCGAGATCGACTGATGCGTGAGCGCATGACCGGAGAGCGTATTAAGGGTGAGTTGACGAGCGCGCAGAACGCGGTTCTTGCAAGTTCCGGCGAGGATGCTTTGCAAAGCCTTCTTAATCCAGAGAGTGAGATAACGCTTCTTTGCGAGGACGTCCGCCGCGAGTTGGACGGACGAGTTCATGGAATGCGTCAGCGCCTTGAGCGTGAGGGGGAGGTTGACCCTTCATGTATCGAGCAGCACGAGATCGAGAACAAGCGTCTTGAAGAGCTTACTCTTCAGCGTGATGACCTCGTACGAGCGATTGAGACGCTTTCGACGACACTTGTGGAGCTTTCGGAGGCGTGCGCCCGACGATTCATTCAGACCTTCGAGGCGATTCGCCGCAATTTCGGAATCTTCGCTCCGAAGTTATACGGTGGTGGATCGGCGGAGCTTCATATGTCGAATCCAGAGAAACCTCTTGAGAGTGGGATCGAGATCATCGTTCGACCTCCAGGCAAGAAGCCAAAGAGTATCGATCTGCTCTCTGGTGGAGAGAAGGCCCTCTGCGCAATTGCCCTCGTGTTTAGCATGTTCATGGTTCGTCCAAGTCCACTGTGCGTATTGGATGAGGTAGATGCCCCACTTGATGAGGCGAATGTTCATCGCTTTGTTTCTTTCATCAAGGAGATGAGCGCGCGAACCCAGTTCCTAATGATTACTCACAACAAAGCCTCAATGGCCGCGGCTGATACCCTTGTGGGGGTAACGATGCCTCAGCCGGGAGCCTCCAAGGTTCTAACCGTTTCGCTCCAAGATGCCGTTCAGCACGCCGTATAGGCTGTAAGCAGGGTGGGCGTCGGGAGTCATGACGTGTTTTGCTTCTTGGTTAGAAAGGATGGTACAAATCCCCGATAACCGGTTGTAGCTAGGTATGATATGAATCTCGAGAGTCTTACGAGTGCCCCGATCTTTGCGAAATTTGTTGAGGTGGTTGAGGGAGATCTCACACTCTTCATAGTTGGAATTGCGGCGCTCTACTTCGCGACCGCGCTCTTCGCTATCAGGGAGCAGCTTAAGTCGCGAGCCGCGACGGCAGAGGTTGCCGCTCTTCAAGAAAAAGTACGGGCTCTTGAGCTTGAGCTGGTTTCTCTTCGGGCCTCGCTGCCCACAAAAGCGCAAGAACTACCCTTAGTCGAGCCTCCCCCTGTCACTGAGCTTCGCATTGAACCCAAAGTGGCGGAGCTGGAAGAGATTCCTGAAGAGCCCTCGATAGAAGTTGCGCCGGCTGAAGAAATTGCTGTCGTCGAGAGAGCGTCCATCGCAAAAGGGATGTCGAAGAGTCGCTCAAGTTTTCTTGGAAAGCTTAAGAACATCTTTGGTGGAAAGAAAACGGTCGATCTCTCTATTATTGATGACCTTGAAGAGGCTCTCATCACGAGTGATGTCGGCGCAAAGACCACGGATGCTTTGTTGGCGGCGGTGAGGCAAGAGGCCGCTTCCTCAACAGAGATCTCCGAGGAGACGCTGCGACAACTGTTAAAGGATGGGGTTCGTAAAGAGCTGACAGAGGCGCGAAGTGACCATCGCTTGTATACGCCCGTTGAATCTCCCTTAATTGTTCTGGTTGTTGGAGTTAACGGAGTAGGGAAGACAACTACTGTAGCGAAACTCGCGACCCGCTATCAATCTCAGGGAAAGAAGGTGCTGGCTGTCGCGGCGGATACCTTCCGTGCTGCTGCTGTACAACAACTACAGGAGTGGGGCTCTCGAAAGAGCTTTGAGGTATATGCGGGTGCTGAAAACGCCAAGCCTGCCGCGGTTGTATTCGACGGAATGGTCGCGGCAAAAGATAAAGGTGTGGATGTCGTTTTGATCGACACCGCTGGCCGATTGCATACGAAGTCAAACCTTATGCAGGAGTTGGAGGGCGTTCGTAACTCGATTCGACGGCACATTCCGGATGCTCCACATGAGACTATTCTGGTCGTTGATGGAATGAGTGGTCAAAACGCGCTTATGCAAGCACGCGATTTTAATGCGAGCACTCCGCTTACCGGGCTCGTAGTAACCAAGCTTGATGGGACACCGAAGGGCGGAATCATCGTAGCGATATCGCAGGAATTGAAGATCCCTGTGATGTACGTTGGTGTGGGTGAGAAGGCTGAAGATCTACTTCCTTTCTCCGCGGATGAGTTCGTAGAAGGGCTCTTTGCTGAAGAGGGTGAGGCTGCCACTTCCCGAGTGTCACATGCGGGAGGGGGGCTAGCTCACGGAGCGACCTATCATTCACAGGCAAGCACTAAGATATAGCGGCAGGGGCTATGGAACAATCGCGAGTTGTACCGATTCAAGTTTTCTCCCAGTTTGATATTGGGGGAGTTTTTCACAGCGTCGAGGAGCTCAAGCGGGGGCACATTAATCGGACCTATATCGGATACTGGGATGTGGGTGGGCAACGGAAGCGGTTTATTCACCAATCCGTGAATCATCGAGTTTTTACCGATATTCCGGCGCTCATGGCTAATCTTGAGATCGTTACCAAGCAGCTTCGTTCCGATCTCACGGATCGTCGTGATGGGGTTGATGAGACGACCCTCTCGATAATTCCGACCAAAACCGGGGCCTCATATCTTCAAGATGAGGCGGGTGAGTACTGGCGTACCTTTGAGTTCATCGAGAACGCGGTATCGTACGATGTATGCCCGAATCCTCATGTGGCGTACGAAGCCGCCGCGATTCTTGGTCGATTTCAAAGAGCTCTTATCTCTGTTCCGCCCTCTCACTTGAAGGATACCATTCCGTACTTCCATCACGGCGCGCGTCGGTATGACGCTTTCGACAAAGCGGTGCAGGAAGATAGTACGGGGCGTGCCAAAGAAGCTCAGAGTGAGATCGAATTTGCGCTCTCTCGAAGGGCTTTCGGCGGATCGCTTATTACGGCGTTAGAAGAGGGAACGTTGCCTTGCCGCGTCTCTCATAACGACATGAAGTTGAATAACGTTTTGTTTAACGCTTCGGGGGACCGCGCCATCTGTTTGCTAGATCTTGATACCTGCATGGCGGGAACCCCGCTCTTTGATTTCGGGGATCTTGTTCGGAATACCGCGATACCGTGCGCTGAAGATGAGGCGGACCTCTCGAAGGTGGTCGTTGATATGGAGCTTTATCGAGCTATCTGTCAGGGATATATGGCGGAAATGGGGGCTCTCCTTACGGAGAAAGAGCTCCTGCTACTCTCGGTATCGCCGCGTGTTTTAGCCCTTATTCTTGGGGTTCGGTTCCTGACCGATTATATAGAAGGTGACCATTACTTTAGGACTCATCGTGCTCGGCACAACCTTGAGCGAGCGCGTACTCAGTTCCAGGTTGTGCGGGCTTTTGAGGCGCTTGAGCAAGAGATGGCAGCCGAAGTTAGGCGGTAGTCTCGCCTTCTGAGTCCCGCGCGTCGTCTTCTATCGCTCCATCGTCCTCTTCAACTGATTCCGCTTGGCGCATAAAACGATAGGCAAGATAGGCCGCGACGATAACGCCCAGTATAACGAGCATGAGTTTGATCTGTTTAACCCACTCTATGAGGTGCTCGTAATGTGCCGCAAACACGTAGCCCAGACCCAGCATGAGCGGGGTTGTAACGAGGGCGGCGATGGAGTCAGCGAGTAAGAAACGAGAAAAGGGGACTCTCACCGCTCCGCATACGAGGAATGTGACGGTACGGAGGTAAAAGAGGTGCCGCGCGAGAAAGATCGTTAGAAAAGTTCTCTTCGTAAGATTGGCTCTCAATGTCTGTAATTTCGTGGTTGTCAGGTATCGTTTGAACCACTTCTTACGGAAAAGCCTGGGACCAGAGATCCAACCGACACGGTAGATGATGAGGTCACCGAGAAGTATCCCGCAGTAGCAGACAATACTCATAAGCCACAGGTGAGCGTTGTCTGAGGCGACCAATATGCCGGCTATGATGAGTGAGAGATCTTCTGGAACGGGTAGTCCAAAGGCGCTTCCGAGGAGAACGGCGAAGATGAGGATATATGCTGCTACGCCGTGGGCGCTAAGGAGGGCGTCGACCATTGTGTAAGTATAGTCGGTTACCGAGGCCAGAGCAAAGCCCACCGATATTTGATATCCCTATCCCTCAGGTTGAGGGGCAAGTCCCTGTGGCTGTTGGAGTGCTGGTTGTCGCATGAGCGTAGTCCCTGGATACCTTTGAAGGATGGTCTGGGCAGCCTGAGCGAGCGCAGGGTCCTCTCCGTTCGCGAAAGATTCAAGAGCAGGGCGAGCCGATTCTTGGGCTTCGCGCGAACCTATCTTCATGAGCGCTACTGCCGCTTGTACTTGAATCTCAGTGTCTGGATCGCTCGCGAGGATCTCCGTGAGGGGGCGGATAGCGGGAGTCGCGACGATTCCGTATTTGCCGATCGCGTAGATGACGGCGGCTCGCTCCGCAGTGGAGGTGCTCTTTAATCCGCCCACGAGTTTAGGGAGTACCGCTCGTGCCATCCTCTGCACCGGCTCTTCGGGCCGGCCGATCGCCACCGCCGCCGCCGCACTTGCTACTTGCAGATTCTCATCCGACATCAGGGGGAGTAGCTCTCTCGATTCAAGAGCTTGAGGGGGCGTATAATTGCCGAGGGTCGTTATCGCCGCGGCGCGAACGGCTGGCACATCATCTGCAAGGAGTGGGCGCACAATCGGGGCGAGCGAAGGTGCTAATGTTGGAAAGAGAGATGAGCGATACGCGACGAATTGCCGAAGGGGCGCTGAGGAATCTTTGGCGGCGAGTGTAAAGAGTCTCACCAGGATCGAAGTAGGCTCGCGGATGGATGTTGCGATATCGAGCATTGCAAGCTTCGTTTCGGGCGAGGCTTGTTCAAACTTTTCGGCGAGGTCGGGCATCGCTCCGCTTCCGAGGGAGATAAGCTCGACCCGAGCCTCCTTTTGAAGCAGTTTGTCATCGCTCTGAAGTCGTTCGATAGCTTGGCTGGTCTGTGGATGGCGCGGATAACGCGAGATAGTGTCGAGTTGTACTCCGCCACAGGCCGCAATGAGGGCGCATAAGGCGCCAATTCCGAGCTTTATTGTCGCGCGGCGAAGTCTTCTTTTTAGTGCCACAGCATTATCCGATATCAGGTGTGAATCCCCGTCGCATCGTGTTCTCCGTAACAACACGAGGCTCCATAAACTGAAGAAGGTAGTCAGGGCCGCCTGCTTTTGAGCCGATGCCGGACATTAAGAATCCGCCGAACGGCTGGCGTCCAACCAGCGCGCCCGTGATCGATCGGTTAATGTACAGATTACCGACTCGGAACTCCTCCTTCGCTTTCTGAAGGTTGTTGGGATGTCGAGAGAAGACACCTCCCGCTAGCGCGTATTCAGAGGCAGTCGCCATTCGGAGGGCATGGTCGAAATCGTTCGCGTGAGCGCATGCCAGAACTGGTCCGAAGATCTCGTCCTTCCAGATCGGATGGTTCTCGGGCACGTCACGGAAGATAGTTGGAGCGATGAAGTTTCCTCGCTCTTGAAGCGTCGATGAGAGAGTTCCTTTTGCGAGTAGCGAAAGGTTTGAGGCCGACGCAATCGTTTTGGCGATGCGCTCAGCCGCCTCTTGGTCGACAACTGGACCCATAAAGCTTGATGGATCCGTCGCTGCCCCGATAATAAGGTCACTAACGGCGGAGGCTAATCGTTCAAGAAACGGCTCATACGCGTCACCGACTACGATGAGGCGTGAGCACGCGGAGCATTTCTGGCCTGCATAGCCAAATGCGGAGGCTAGTACCCCACGAATCGCGTCGTCGAAATCGGCGTCTTGGTCAACGATAATAGCGTTCTTTCCTCCGAGTTCGGCGACCACCTTCTTAATCATTCGTTGGCCCGTGGGAACTTTCGACGCGGAGTTGAGAATCTCAAGGCCAACGGCACGCGAGCCAGTAAAGGCGATCATCGATGTAGACGGATGTTGCACGAGGTACCGCCCAACATCCTCACCCTGTCCTGGAAGAAACGCGAGCGCGTCACCCGGGATGCCCGCGTCTAAGGCGATACGAGCAAACTCGTGGGCGATCAGGCTTGATTGCTCCGCGGGCTTCAGGATTACTGTGTTGCCCGCGACAAGGGCGGCAACGGCCATGCCGCAGGTGATAGCGAGAGGGAAATTCCACGGCGAGATTACAACGGTTACGCCGCGAGGTTGATAGAAGTAGTAGTTCTCTTCTCCCATGACCTCTTCGGTGAGCCGTGGGGCTCCGAGCCGCTCCATCTCCGTCGCGTAATAGAGACAAAAGTCGATCGCCTCCGCTACATCCGCGTCAGCTTCGCGCCACGGCTTACCTACCTCTCTGATAATCAGCGCTGTGAGGAACCCCTTTCGCTCCTTCATAATCCCTCCCACCTTTCGGAGGAGGTTTGCTCTCTCGTGTACGGGAGTTCGACGCCAACCGTCCAGTCCACCAAGGCAGGTTTTGATAGCTTCTTCGGCGGTTGCGATATCGGCGAATTCTACCGTGCCGATGACAGTGGTGTGGTCACTTGGATCCGTTCGGGAGAAGGTCGTCTTTCCGCGGATCTCCTCTCCCCGAAGTATCGGTCTGGCAACGAGGGAGCCCGCCGCGATTCGGCTTTCAAGTTCTCTGAGCGCGGTAGTCACGGAGTGTCTGTTGTGCGCTTCGCTGAAATCGAGGAGCGGCTCATTCGTAAATTTCGGTAGAAGTGTCATGGGTTCCTCTTAAAAAGACGGTTGTACGTTTTGGAGTTGAATCGGTACGAGGTCGTCCGGCTTTGGCGCAATGGTGAGAGCCTGAAAGTCTTGAGTATGCATCCGTGGCTCTCGCATTAGGTTCGAGACCTCCTCGGTATCAAAGAAGGTATGTTTCAGGAACGACTCATTTGAGGTGTTCTCTAAAAGTCTTCGAACGAAGTAGCCCATACCTGGAAGGAGCTCCCCGAGAGGTATGTACATACGAACCAGGTGTCCTCGCTCCATGAACGCCTGCGCGATCGGTTCCGCCATGCCGTAAAGAACCTGAATTTCAAAGTCTCGTTCGGTTAACCCAAGGTGTTCCGCATAGCAGCAGGCGTGGGAGAGGGACCGAATATTGTGTGACCCGAAAGCAGGGAGGCATACCTCATGGTTCTGCAATAAGATCCTGGAAAGATGTTCATAGTGGGCATCCGAAGATTCCTTCTTTGTCCAAAGTGGGAAGTCCCAGTGGTTTTGAGCGCTAATGACGCGCTCGTAATCCCAGTAGGCGCCCTTGACGAGCCGGATAGCGATGGGCGCCCCGCGTTGTTGTGCGAAGGCGAGCATCTCCTGTACGCGAATCTCCGAGTTTTTTGCGTACGCTTGAATGACGATCCCTGGATAAGGGAAGTCGATAAACTCAGGAGAGCCAAATACTCTCTTAAAAGATTCGTAAATCATGCTGTTGTTGCCTGAGTCTTCGGCATCAACATAGAGGAGCGCGCCGTATTTTTTCGCGCGCCGAGCTACCTCTGTAAGTCTCTCTGAGAGGATGGCGACGCTGCGTTCAAAGTTAAGCACGTTTGTTTGTGAGTAGAGGGCCGAAAGCTTAACAGAGATGCATACGGGGCTTTTTTCTCCCGCATGACCAGGTACGATTGGAGTTCCTTCCTGCCACGACGGTATCGTTTCGCCGAACGTATCGATCGCGTCAAGGTATCGTTGCTGATACTCTAGTGCCTCGGGCTCGCAGACACAGAACTCTCCCAAAAGATCCACGGTGAACGCGTACCTTTTTTTTCGTAGTCGTCTAAGTACGGGGAGCGCCGCTTGCGGAGAGTGGCCGGCGATAAACATACTAGCCATCTGCTGTACGCCGTTTCGAACGAGGAACGCGGTGAGTGGGACCAGGAGGGGGCTTTTGCACAATCCGATAAGCCATCCAAGAGATGGATGGATTCGGTTCGCTGAAGGGATAAGGTACTCGCGTACGTGCTCCGCGATCGCGTCATCAGTTTTGAGGGTAGGAAGCACATCGACTAATCGGAAGAGGTCTACCTTAAAATCAGGTCGGCTCATAGACCACCGCATAAGCAGGGTGTTGAGGTATCGGAGATTGAGGGGTGAAGGCTCGTTGGTATCGAGGTCTGTAAAAACCCCTCTGCCGAAGTCTATGATTCGAGCGTTCAGGGTTGTATCGAGGGTCATTGTGCGCGCTCCGGATGTCGAAAAGGTGCGAGTGACGTGACTATGCACTCACTGCCAGCAGAGTACCCACATCCGTCACGTTGGAAAAGACGATTTCACTCCCCAGCGACCTCTAAATCCTCTCATTTGACGCAACTTTTCCCGTATGACTCCGATTACCATCTCGTTCTATTCGAGGAGCTGGGAGCATGATCGGAATAGCTGAGCGTTTAGGGGGGCTTCAAGGGGCTCTTCAGGTTGCAACAGGTGGAGTATCGAGCGGATCACCGACCGGTTGGCAGGATATAATCGCCAACATCGCTTCAAGTATGGACCATACCTCAGCCTCTCGTACTACCGGTGGACACGCCTTTTCTCAGCTCACAGACCTCCTTCGAATGCAGATGGAGGTCTGTCGGTATCAAGTGAAGGTTGAAGTCGTTTCTAAGATAGCAGAGAGCGCGGTCGCCTCGATGCGCAAGCTTCAACAGCCGACGTAGGAGAGTGTGGTGATTCACGGCGACACCCTGAAAGCGAAAGTTTTGCGAACGTCTGTTGAACACCGACGAGAGGTTTCGCGACTGGGGGTCGCTCAGGCTAAGGCCCGCGAGGCGCACGTCGCTCACCGTGTGAGTGAGGAACGATTCTGGAAAGAGGTGTCTCGTGCCGCCTCTGAGCGGAGCCGAGGAGGCGAGATACGCCACACCGCCTCTCTCGATCGGGCGAGAGAGGCTGCTCGTCTTATGGGCGTGGCAACCAGCCATCGGAAACGAGCGGAACGGGATGTTATCATCAGGGTCGGAAGTGCCCTGAGGACGGAGGCCGCAGGGAAGCTCTTAGCCTCGATGCAGAAAAAAGAGGGAAGGCGACGCGCCAATCAGATTGAGGAACGTCGGGGGGAGGAGATACAGGAGCTTGCCGGGGTTCGCGCGTTCCTTGTTCCCAGGGCGGCAACGCATCATGGAGTCCCGTGTCAGGGAGTTTCCAGCCCGTCGCGCCTTCCGATAAGACCAGCATTAATGTTCGAAGAGTCGTTCGCGATCTTCCCGGCGCCGATCGGTCAGCCAGCTCCAGTAAGTCTCGCTCAGTTGTCCCCACCACCAACACTCGCCGAGAGAGGGGCAGTGAAAAATTCTCCTCCTAGCCCTTACACACTCGTCCGCGCGGCCGAGGTTCAGAGTATTGAGGGAGTCACGGAGCTTCGAATCTCATGTGAGAGCAGGGGCGCTCAGATAGCGTGTCGGGTGGTAGATGGCCCCGGTAGTGAGGTGGGAATCATTCTTGAATCCTCATCGTCAGAGATATCTTCGTTATCCCTCACGGGAAAACTCGCTCTCGCGAGTCGACTACGAGCGCTCGGAATCAACGTCCATAGATTGGATGTCAGGCCCGACGTACATGCAGCGCGAGTCGGTCCGCGTCCGGGTCGTAAAAAGCCGCTGCACGATGGGGAGGGGGATGAAAACGATATCACCTGAGGTGCTGCTCTTCGTTTCTTTGGGAATAGGGCTTGTTCCGATAATGATCGGCGTCGGGACCTGCTACCTCAAGTTCTCGATCGTCTTGAGCCTTTTAAGAAGTGGCTTTGGCACGCAACAAGCTCCAAGTAATGCACTCGTGATGGCGCTCTCGATGGTGATGTCTATTGTAGTTATGAATCCGGTCATAACGGCGACCAGTGAACGAGTAGAGGGGTTCGCTGTAGCTGACGCGCGTACAAGCTCTCTCAAAGATCTTATGCACCGTGGCTACGACTTAGTTATCCCGTGGAAGGAGTTCCTCGTTTCTCACAGTGGGGAGCGAGAACTTAAAACATTTCTCGTGATCTCAGGAGTCGAAACGAGAGAGGGAGATTCGTTACGAAAAGATGTGCCCTTGGGAGTAGCCCTCGGAGCGTTCGTTCTCTCTGAGATCAAGAATGGATTCGTGACGGCTTTTCTTCTCCTCCTCCCGTTCTTTGTTATTGATCTGGTTCTCGCAAACGTTCTCGTCGGAATGGGGCTAACGATGATGAGCCCGAGCGTCGTTGGACTGCCTCTTAAATTGCTTCTCTTTGTTTCAACGGACGGATGGCTCATGCTCGCGCGCGGGCTCATCACGTCATATCGGTGAGGTGGTATGTTCTCTGTAGTGGGCGATGCTCTCCTCTTAATGGTGACACTTTCGTGCATCGCCCTGACCTCGGTCGCCTCGGTGTCGGGGATAGCGGCGATAGCGCAGTCAGCGATGCAACTTCAAGAGCCGAGTATCGGACATCTCGTTAAGGTAGCAACGCTCACGTGCCTTGTTTTGGTGCTCGGAGATTGGGCGGCACAAGAGGTGGTCTCCCTATTTGAGAGGGTCTTAAGAGTTGTTGGAGAGGTCCGCCAGGTTACAGGATGAACGCGTACTACGATTTCGCTCCTTTGATAGGCATAAGTTTGAGGAGCTTCGGATGTATGCTCGCGCTGCCTCTTGGAGAATCCCTCGCGACTATCCCGCGTTTTTTTGTGAGCATTGGGCTGGCATGCCTCATATGGCAACGTGGTGTCCCTTTGGGTGAGCTCGGAGTAGTTGGTTTTATTTTCGAGTTTATGGTCGGGTTCCTCATAGGCGCTCCGTTGCGAGCCATCGTCGATGTGAGTGAGATGGTTGGCGAGCTTATCGATACCGCGAGGGGACAAACGATAGCGGGGGTGAACGATCCGTTGAGTGGGCAGGGCGCCTCGGATCTGGCGGTGATAGCGAAGGTCGGGGCAACCGTTGTCGCGCTGTGGTTCGGCGCTCTCGAGTTGACTATGAGCGCTCTCTCTCAAAGTTTTTCGACCGTACCTCTGGGTGCTCTCTCCTTGACCGAAGGGCTAGCTGCCGGAGTGTTTCGCTCGCTTGCTCATAGCGTCGGCGCGGGGCTTCAGGTCGCCGCGGTATGGTTGTCAGCATTTCTTCTCGTGGATGTCGGGTGTGCCGTTTCAAGCCGCATGACAACGGGACTCTCATTCTCTCAAGTCGCAGGTGTCGTGAAGATGGTTGTTACATTCCTGATTCTGTATCAGGTCCTTTCCCATGGATTTAGTCGGATCGGGGAGGCGATACTTTTGACGGTTTGTAGGTGGGAGAGGTCTGTTCCATCGGTATTTCAGGGAGGGGCCGGGGCACCTCGCATGGGACCTTCGCAGGGGCCGAGATGAGTGAGCGGCGTTTTCCGCCCTCTGTTGAGCGGCTTAAAAAGGCTCGGAAGCAGGGAAAAGTAGTGCGAAGTCGGATGGTTACGATGTCTGCAGGGTGGTTTTGCGTTGCCTTGTTTTTCTACGTAACTCTTCCTTGGGTGAGAATGGGAAGCTTGATACACTGGTTGAAATTCAAGGTTTTAACCCCAGAAAGTGCCTTTGCCCAAGCCCTCCTTGTGAGTGTTGGTTTTGTGGTGATCTTTCTTAGTGTGGTCACGCTGGGGTGCGTGTTCTCGGGCGCTCTTCAAACGGGGGGCCTTCTAACGTTAAGCCAGGTTCTTCCAGACATAAAGCGGCTTCAGCCGACCCGATATGTCACGAAGATAAAGGAGGGTATCGTTGATGCTCTGCTTGGTCTGGTTCGAGTTGGAGTCCTGTTTGTTGTGCTTGCTCCAGTTGTGGTCGCGTTTGTATTGAACGCGCACTCGCTGGTGTGGGCTCCAGATGGATGGACGGTGCCAGTTGTGTCGCGGTTCCTTCTCACGATGATGGAGCGAACGTTATTCGTCGCACTGGTCTACGCGTTGATCGCGTATGGATGTGTGAGGTGGCGATATCTACGAGAGCACAGGATGAGTTTCGAAGAGCTCCGTGAGGAGCACCGAGAGAGTGAGGGAGATCCTCATTTTCGAGCGGCGCGACGTCATGAACATCAGGCCATGGCGCTCGCGGAGATAGAGAAGCGGGTTCGTAACGCGAAGGTCCTTGTCATCAGGAGGAGGCCTTGAGCGGTTACCGTAAAGTGGGGAGTGATGTCAGCAGAGGCTGGAGATACGCGAGGGCAACGATTGAGGTTCGAGGGTGGGGCATACTCATCACTCTCAGAGCTCGCCGCCAATCTCGCGGAGAATATCGCCCGTCAATTGGCGTGCGATGTGGTTCTCGTTACCCTTGTGCAGGACGATGAAACTCACGTTAGTCAGTTCCCTCGCATCGCTGGCCGCGATGGCGCGGCCGATGGCCCGCTCTTTGAGGTTCAGCGAGGCACGGCAGTGTTTCGTGGTCAGGTCTGGGCGCTTCCGTTCGTCGTAAAGGATCTCCAGCGAGCCCGTGTCCCTAATGACCTCTCACTCGAATTGACGGTCCGCAAAGTTCGTTCGTATGGAGCCTTCCCTCTCATGCAGGAGGGGCGCCTGGTTGGCGTGATTGAGTGTTATTTTACCCGAGCATACCACCGATGGCACCCCGAAGAGGTCACCGCTTTTGAGGATCTGTCGCGCACTCTCGTAATCGCCAAACCCTCAGGGAAACCGAAATCTGATGGGTCCCGCGTCACAACCGCGGACGATCTTCGAAGCCAATACATGAGGATGGCGCGCTACGGCAACCTCATCATCATGCTCACGGACGCGCAGTTCGGTATCACCGAGGTCTTTGGGAATATCGAAAACATCATCGGCATCTCCGCTGGCGAGATGCGACATAATCCGAAAATTTGGGAGCAAATAATCGATCCTCGGGACCAGGCGTCTCTACGACGCCGAATTTTGCGGATGCGCCTTGAGCGAGATGAGTTGCAGGAGGAGGTGCGGGTGGTCCATCAACGCACCGGAGAGGTGCGTTGGATGATGCTCCGAGCCCTTCCTCAGTTCTCGGCGAACGGTACGTTCCTTGGATGGGAGGGCTTCGGCATCGACATTACCGATCGCAGAGGCGTTCAAGAGGCGCTCGCTAATCAAAGTGCTCGAGTCGAGGCGCTCTTTGAGGTGTCACGCGCGCTTCAGGGACAGACCGATCCAGCGGTCGTTGTACTGAGAGGATTGAAAGCGGTTTTGAAGGCCACAAATTCAATGTGTGGCTATGGGTGCTTCTACCATTCAAAGTCTGACGAGGTAGAGGTCGTCGCGGCTCAAGGACTCTCTGAGCGTTATCTGGATAACATGGGCCCAGTGCTTAAAGGAACGAGTATCCTTCGCGCTGCGATTGCGCAAAAAGCGGGATGTCGCATCGACGATCTCCAGCGTGACCCGCTCGCTCATATCCCGCTCGCTAAGATCGAGGATATTCGCTCAGCGATTGTGATGCCCCTCGTCGCTGATGATGAAGTGTATGGCGCGCTGGTGCTCTTCACGCGAGATGTAGGCACATATTCCCTGAGTGACTACGAGTTGGTCCTCGCCGCGGCAACGCAGATAGCTCTCGCCGTGCGCCAAACCTACATGTTTGAAAAAGAGCGAGAGCACAATCAATCTTTAAGCGCCTTGTACCGTATCAGTCACGAGCTCTCAAAGTATCGGACTCCACGTGAGATGGCGGACCAGGCGTTCCCTATCTTACAGCAGGAGTTCACGCTTAAACGCGCGTGGTTTGGTGTGCTCAATGAGCAGGGGACGCACCTGATCGGTCAGGCGGGATTCGGAGTGGGATTGAAGCGACAACTTCAAGAGGTTCAGGTCGAACTTACTCGTCGACACGAGTTTCTTGATGAGGCGTTGAGAACTCAGCAGCCCGTTGTCGTGCGACGGGGAAGCCCGATGCAGTGTGATGGATTACAACGCGTGGTTGAGGCTCTTAAGCTCGATACTATTGCGATTGTTCCGCTGGTTTCCCTGGGGCAGGTGGTGGGAGTGCTCATCGTGGAGCCTTCAATACCGCACAGCTTCGTGAGTGAGGAGAGGTTGCAACTTCTTTCGAGTATGGCCAATGAGATGGCCACGATATTGATGGCTCGAAGGTTCGAATCGAAGATGGCTGAGGCGCTCAAGATGCGAATGGCGGGCCTGCTTGCTTCCGGCGTGGCGCATAATTTCAACAACCTTCTTCAGGCTATCCTCGGACAAGTCTCGCTGATAGAGCTTCAGTTACCAAAGGGAGCTGCGAGCTTGGAATCGACCAAAACGATCGCTGAAGCAGCGAAGCGCGGGGCCTCGTTGGTGTCGCAGCTCTTGAGCTTCGCGACTCAGAATGGTCCCTCAAAACAGATTACGAATCTCGGTAAGATGATAACTGATTCTCAGGAGCTGTACCGCAGCTTACTCGGGAAGCGAATCGAGTTGAGATGTTCCGTCTCTCAATATTGCGCCGACGCCACCCTTGACCCTAGTCAGGTGCAACAGGTCATCACGAACCTTCTCGCGAACGCTAAGGACGCTATCGGAAAGAGAGATGACGGCGCCGTTGTCCTGTCGGTATCCACCGTTCGATTGCGGGCTGGTGAGATAGACCCTGAACTTTCACCCGGGAACTACCTGCGTGTTGATGTGAAAGACAACGGCATAGGTATGGATTCAGAGCAGCAGGCTCGATGTTTTGAGCCTTTTTACACGACGAAGAACGTAGACCGCGGTACCGGTGTCGGCTTAAACGGATCGGGTTTAGGGCTCTCAGCCGCCTATTCGATCGTCAAACAGCACGGAGGTTCTCTCACGGTGAACAGTGTTGTCGATGAGGGGGCAACCTTTAGCCTATACCTTCCCAGTTTGAACTCGGCGGAGGATATCGCGATAGGAAGCTCCCCTCGCAAAGCGGATAGTCAAGTGAAAGGTGGGGTGCTTCTGCTAGGGTTGGAGCCAGGGGCGCAGCCGTTCGTTGGGTCTGTTTTTGAGTCTCTCGGCTATCGTTCTCGAAGCGCGTTTGACGTTGCCCAGGTTTCGGATCTTATCTCTCGTGACCCGAACAAGTGGGGTTTCCTTCTCATTGACGCTGACACCGTCTCGGATGAGATTTTGAAATCCTCTTCGCAGCTTTTATCTCGGTTTGAAGATCTGCGAATATTGGTGATGAGCGCTACCGGTCGGGAGCAACGAGCCGCGTTACCACAATCTCCGCGAGTGGCGGCTGTCGATAAACCTCTCGGTGTATGGAACGTTGAGGCTGTTTTGCAACGTCTCTCGCACTCAATAGCCGTTGAGCCGGCGATGGAGTAGGGGATCCTCCAGTGCGATCGTACCATCGTACAATGGTAGTGTCTGTGCTAGTGCAGACGGCATTCTTCACCCATCACGCTGCACATATACCTGATAGTGCGAGCGCGCATAGTGTGCGAAGCCAGCTCGTACGAGCGTCGAGGATGCCGCTTGTTCGGGTTGCCAATCGATTGTCAGAGCGGGATGTATTTCACTACGACACTGCCATGAAAATCAATTTTTGAATTCGTCCTCAGGGCCTGAAAAGCCAGCAAGCTAGACATTCTCGAGACGCAGTTTTATGCAATGCGCCGACTGCGATTTCACCGTAGCATCCGAGTGAACAGTCGGAGCTTTATTTCATCTGGCTACCTTTTGTGAACCAAGATAGCATCTAATAGCGGTAAGACGTTTGCGTTAAAAAACAAAGTGGGCATATGAAAAATCTTATTCGTTCTTCCCTTTTCTTATCTACTCTCCTCGCCACAGCAATGTCGTTAGCGTCGGACGCCAGAGCTCAATCTCTTACCATTGAGGGAACTCTCTCGAATAAGCCAGGCTATACAGTGTATCTGATAGAAAAAGCCGGGAAATCGACCGCTGCGGTCGTTAAGTCGAACGGAAAATTCTCCTTCGCTAAAATAAGTAAAGGGAGGCTTAAGGGAGCAAGTCTTCAGGTCAGCGATGCCGATGGTCGATACGCTGGACCTATCGTTCTTGGCGGCTCTGGTAAAAAAGTAGCGACAACGTTCTCCGGAAAGTTAGCGAGCGCGAAACAAAAGAAGCTTAGCCTCGGAAAGATCTCTCTAAAAACAGGATACGGGCAGGTTTCAAAGACGAGTACCAAAGCGCTCGGAGTGGTGATTGGAAAAGCCTCAACAAAGGCTATTGCTGGGAAACCTATCGGCGCTGGAGAACTTGGTCTCGTGAGCACCGGATCTACAGCGAATATTCGTGCTTTTGTAGCTGGAATGGCTGATGCTGGCGGTGACGAAGATCTCGATGGTATTCCAAGCGCTTTTGACGCGGACGATGATGGGGATCTTATCTTGGATGCGTCAGACCCCGATTCCGCAGGTAGTGATATTCCCTACACGACATTGGTGTTGGATTTCCGTACGTCACTCAACGCAAATATTCGAGGTGGTCTCTCAGATAGTGCAATCGATGCGGTCATCGGTGGAGAGAACGTATTCGCGTTACTGACGTTCGTATCTCTTCCTCAGGCACAGAGCAGCTCGGCGACAGGTGGATATGTCGTTTGCGACGAGGCTCTCGCGTACTGCAGACCAAACACCCCAACTGCTTACTTCAGCGGTGTCTCAGAGAGTTCTAATGATTTCCGGAAGCCGTGGGCAGAACTCCTCACATCGACCGGATACCCACGAATGGAAAAGATTAATAGCTTAGGCGCCGTTGTCGCGGCTATTCAGCCACGAGTTGGTCGTAGCCAATTTAGACCGGGCGATGTGTACGAAGCTGTCGTAACATCAGATAGCGCGGAGATTACGAGGAAGACCTTTACCGTTGCTCCGTACTTTGTGTCTGTGCCAGTGCTTAAATCATACAACGCGGGTTCGGGTGAGGTCACCGTGGACTACAGCTCCGTGAGCAGAACCTCCGGCTCTATTCCTGGAACCTCCTCAACGGATCCAATAGTGCTTCCGGCTAATGGGCAACTGACGATGACGTTTTGGCGACCTCAACGGTCTGCTATTCGCTCCGATGAGACCGGATATATCGATTGGGGCTTTTTGAATTATGGTGTTGGCGTAGGGAATGTTCAAGCGACGTGCGCAGGGCTGTTTACAAATGTCTCTAGTGAGTTAATCGCTGACAGCACCCCGCTTGGAACCGGAGATAGCGTGTTCTTTAACCAGGGAGCAAACGCGGCGCCATATCGCGACTCAGTCGCAGACCGCGCGGCTTCGGCTGCTAATACTCTCACCTTTACCGTTGATCTCGAAACCTGCGCGACTCGCGGAGGCGGAACAGGCACAGGGATAACTAGCGTTGATTTTGAGGCTCGTGGAGAGGACGTCACGGGTGGGCAGATCGTGGCGCGGCAAACTTTTTGG
>CAIXKI010000021.1 GCA_903920005.1 uncultured delta proteobacterium | reverse complement strand
CCGGTCTAGATCGTATCGTCGGCCTCGGAGAACTCGGTCGAGTCGCCGGTACGCCAGTGAGTTTTTAATGCCGTGTGCGCCTAAGACTCTCAGAATGCTCTCTAGGGGGCTTTTTTCACCATCTCGCTCCGAAGCTGCTATATCAACCAGCCTAGTAATTGTTGACCTTGGGGAGGCTTTGCCGTGTTTCGTGTCAGTATTAGTGTATTGATTTTGAGTTGTGCCATATTGATGAACGCGTGTTCTCGTCATCCAGTGGCAAGGAGTGGGGAAAAGAGAGCGGGAGTTCCCGTAGTTGTTTCACCGCTGGCCTCCTCAGTGGAGGACCCGAGGCTCTTGCTCTCAATAAACTCGTTGTCCGTCGAGAAGCCTAAATATGTCTCGAGGTCCGTTACCACCGTTTCGGAGGATGAACTGCTGCGAGTTGTGCGTGAAGTCGCCGCTCAAACCCTTTCTATGAAGCTTATTCCTGGCGGTGGGTCATCGTCCTCAGCTGATGGTATCCTTCAGACGGAGGTGATCGAGCTGCGCGAGTTACGCGGGTCCTCCGTAGGTGGCGACCCCGCTGCGGTAGCAATCCGCATGAGCGTGAAGCGCGCAAAAGATAAGAGACCTGTTTGGCAGGCGAGCTACGTTAACAGACAGGAAGCTCTCTCTGATAACTGGCTTAAAATCGGACAGCGGATTGGGGCGGGAGGAACAGGAGCCGGGTTTGTGGGTGCTGAGGCCCTGTTTCGACTTGGGGTCAATGATTCCCTGCAGGACTTTAATCGGCGGAGAGATGCGCAGTTCCAGAGTGAGGGCCCTGCTAAATAGCCTCTCCGAGTAACCCGACCCGTAAAAACATGTTCTGTTTCGTGCAGATTTCCTCTGTGTAGGTTGAGCTCTTAGTGCTACGATCCTGTCGTAGTTCGGGTTTTCCAAAGGGATAGTTCACTAGCCATGGCAGCAACACAAAAGCGTCGAACCAGTGGACGCTCAAAGACGCAGAAAACCGCAAAGGTCTCAGCGCTCGACGTAAAGGGCACTCTCAGGCCGCGTGGATGGGTTAGAGACTTTATTTCCCTCGTGTTTCTCGCGGCGGGGCTCATTCTTCTTTCAAGCATAAGCTCGTATTTCTATATGATCGCGCAGGGACGTCAGCATGATCCCTCGGCGAACATTATGGGTCCAGGGGGGCATATTGTCGCGACCCTGCTCGTAGGCAGTCTTGGCGCTGTATCCCTGCTCCCTGTCGCAGGGTTGGTTTGGCTTGCCTTCTTTCGAAAGGCCTCCTCAAAAGAGGAGCGCCCACGCCTGTATGGTGCTGGAGCAGTCGTTGGCGCGGGTATCGGACTCGTCTTTGGAGTTTCTTCTCTCGTTGCCGCGGTCTTTAATCCAGGATGGGCTGGATCGATCGGAGGCTCCCTCGCGAATTTGGCGCAAGCCCGGTTAGGCATAGGCGGTACCTTCGTGGTTATCGGGTTGGCTTGTGCGGTGTTCTTGGCCGTTATTCTCCAACGCTCGCTCGCCGATATCGCTTCTGGTGTTCGATGGGTCGTGCGTGCGGCTGTTGCCGTAATCGCGGTTAGGCTTCCAATATTCGCCGCACGCATCAGCTTAGTTCTGCTGGGAGCCTGTGCCGCTCTTCTTCGTTTAACCCTCAAAGGATTAAAGGTTTTGTTTTTCGCCTCGGGACCTTTTGTGGATGAGGACGAGGGTGAGGACGCTGCTCAGAGTGAAGAGTTTCCAAAACCGAAGATGCGGAAAAATGTCGCGCCTCCGGCAGAAGAGCAGCAGGTTCCGTGGGGCCTGAATCCGCCATCAGCTACAACCGCTGAAACACCTCCGCAGTCTGTTGAGCGTTGTGACCCGATTATCGTTAAGCCAAAACCACCGGAGCCCTTGGTAGTTAAATCTGTTCGACCGGCGCCTGAGAAGAAGAAGCGCAAGGATGAGTCTTCGTCGTCTTCATCGACGCCACCCCCAGCCTTCGACGACTATATCCCCCCTGACCTGAAGCTTCTTGAGCAGGAAGAGGAGCATCAGTTAGGAGATGATGATGATGAATTGCGTCAAAAGGCGGAGCAGATCGAGTCCAAGTTACGTGACTTTAATATCGCCGGTCGGGTAACGCAGGTTCACCCGGGACCAGTCATTACACTCTTTGAGTTTGAGCCCGCGGCTGGCGTTAAGGTCGGCCGGATTGCGGCGCTCCAAGACGATCTCGCGATGAGTTTGCGTGCGAGTAGTATTCGAATCATCGCCCCTATTCCGAAGCGTGGTACTGTTGGGATTGAGGTTCCGAACAAGCATCGAGCCGTCGTTCGGTTAAGGGAATGTCTAGAGAGCAGTAGGTTGACCGCGCATGATTCCATATTGAGCGTTCCGCTTGGCAAGGACACCTACGGAGAGTCCGTTGTGGTCGATATTGCGGCGATGCCCCATTTGTTGATGGCGGGAGCGACGGGAACCGGAAAATCTGTGTCGATTAACGCGATCCTTCTGAGCCTTCTTTATCGCGCGCATCCGGCGGAGTTAGGGTTGATCCTGATCGATCCTAAGGTGCTCGAATTAAGTATCTATGATGGAATCCCGCATCTCAGGGTGCCCGTTGTTACCGATGCTCGTCAGGCGAAGGCTGTATTAAGTTGGGCTGTGAAGGAGATGGATCGTCGGTATCGGTATATGCAGCGGTTCGGTGTACGCAATATCGATGGCTATAATCAGTTCGTCTCGGGTGAGAATCCTCCGATGGTTCAGCCGGATTTGTTTCCGAACCCGCCACCTGAAGAGAAGGAAGACGGGTCGCAAGCGCAAGCGGCAGGGGACGGAGAAAACCGTCCGACGATCGAGTCTATTGCGCCAGAGCAGCTTCGACCACTTCCGAAGTTAATTATCGTTATCGATGAGCTCGCCGACCTGATGTTGACCGTTGGTCGTGAGATTGAGGAGCTGATCACGCGACTTGCCCAAAAGGCGCGAGCTGCTGGTATTCACTTAATCGTCGCGACTCAGCGACCATCCGTTGACGTTATTACGGGCCTTATCAAAGCAAATTTCCCCGCCCGCCTCTCGTTTCGAGTGACCAGTAGAATTGACTCTCGAACGATTCTCGATTCTATGGGAGCCGAGAAGCTGCTTGGAAAGGGGGACATGCTCTTCATGCTTCCAGGAGCCGTACCTCTCAAACGTATTCACGGAGCGTTTGTGTCCGACCAGGAGGTGCAGAAGGTCGTTACATCGCTGAAGGAGCAATGCAAGCCGCAGTACGACGACGCGATAATCGCGGCGTGTGAGAAGGCGCTCACCGAAGAGTCGAGCTCTGGTGGTGAGGGTGGTAACGGTGAGGGCGGTGGAGATGAGGATTTCGATCCTTTTTACGACAAGGCCGTAGAGCTTGTTGTTGAAAAAGGCCAGGCTTCAACCTCTATGATTCAGAGAACTTTCAGGATCGGATACAATAGAGCCGCGCGCATTATTGAGATGAT
>CAIXKI010000020.1 GCA_903920005.1 uncultured delta proteobacterium | reverse complement strand
CCTGCCTCCTGGCGCGGCGCTCGCACAGAAATTCGAATTGGACACGTTGTGAACAAGAAGCCGATCGTGCCGAGTGACGCCGAGACTACGCGAAATCCAGCCTCGCGAAGTGCTCGGCTTCGCGTGTTGGAATTCGAGAAAGATTTTTTGAAGTAGCGAGAAAAAAAATGAATGTGCTGTCACTTTTGGTAGCGACAGAAAACAAAAATATTTGTAAATTTATTCAATCGAGGGTGAGGTTCTATGGCAGTGTGTTTGCAGTATCAGTCGGTTTACGTTAAGCGCGAAGCAGCGAGGGTGTCGGGGAAGGTTCAGCTCTTTGGAGCGGTGATCCTTTTGGCGCTTCTCGGTGTCAAGGTTTGGGCAAAACTCGAGGCAACTGACCTCGGCTACAGTTTGGCTAGGGAGCGTCAGAAGATGGTGGTTTTGGATATGGAACGGCGAGAGCTTGAGCTTCAGCGTTCGGTACTCATGCGCCCAGATTCGCTTGCCAAGTCAGCCCGTGAAAAAGTTGGGCTCTCGGAGCACAGCCTTGGCCAGACGCTTAAGGTCACCTACTAACACTCCAAATTGCGCCAGGCCCCCGCCAATCCAATGTTTTACCTTGAGGGTTGCGGGGGTTCGCGTTACATAGCATAGCACCGCTCTTATTCTGCTCCTGCCCATGCGGTATTGGTGGGGCTCCGGGTGAACTGCTTAATGCTATTAAAAAAATACAAGCAAAACTCTGAAGAACTTCCTATCAACCCGCTCAACTCCGATCGAGTAGCGAATGACAGGAGTAATGCACGTGGCCCTATCGGCCGCGATTTCGCCTTTACCCAGCGGTCATCTCTCGCTTCTCCCTCGCTCGCAAGCAGTCGCCCGATGAGGCTCAGAATAATCGGGGTGTTTGCGTTGGCTTGGGTTGGGCTCCTGCTTCATCGTATGTACAGCCTACAGGTCTCTGATTTTGAGACGTGGCAGGATTGGGCGATTAAGCAGCACGTTTCGGAAGTAGAGGTGGCGTCGGAGCGAGGTCCCGTTCTTGATAGAAACGGCAAGCTGCTCGCCGTTTCAGTGCCAGCAGAGTCAGTGTACGTCCGTCCCAAGCAGATTAAGGATAAGGATAAGGATAAGGTTGCTAAGGAGCTCGCCAAGCAGCTTGAGATCAAACCCTCCGTTGTCGGCGAGAAGCTCGCAAGTAGTCAGCCGTTCGTGTGGGTAAAGCGTCAGGTTCCGAGATTCCAAGTTGAAAAGGTCACTGCCCTCTCTATCGTGGGGGTGGGAACGGTGATGGAGCCTCGACGGTTCTATCCCTACAACCAGGCCGCCAGTGCTCTTATTGGTAAGGTCGGTGTAGATGGCGTTGGTCTTTCGGGGATTGAGAGCCTCTACGAGAAGGGTTTGCACGTCGACCACGTGAAGACGAAGGGTACGCGTGATGCCTTCGGTAAGATTATCCAGGTGAATCAGGTCGGAGAGGCTGAGTCGTTTGAGGTTCCAAAGGGGGACGCACTAAAGCTTACAATAGATGCGGACATCCAGCTCATCATGGATGAGGAGCTGGAGATCGGCCGTAAAGAAGCCAACGCGAAAGCTGCGATGGCTGTGATGATTGATTCAGACACCGGCGAGATTCTCGCGCTTAGTCAATCGCCGAGTTACAATTTCAATAACCCAGCTGCTGACTCAAAGAATGCTCTCAAGAATCTTCTCGTAGAGGCTGTCTTTGAGCCTGGTTCTACCATGAAACCGATCGTCGCGGCCGCGGCTATCGATGCTGGCGTGGTCTCCGAGAAGGATATGATCAACTGTGAGAACGGACGATTCCGTTACTCTACACATACGATAAAAGACGTTCATCCATCCGGAACCGTCACCTTCCATGATGTCGTTGTGCGATCCTCCAATATTGGGATGACTAAAGTGGGGCTAAGGTTGGGGAGTGATCGTCTCTACACGTATCTGCGCCAATTTGGGTTTGGTCAGAATACGGGTCTAGGTCTGGCCGGCGAGTCGGGAGGAATCCTCCGAAACGTCAATTCGTGGGCGAAGATAGACACGGCGACCCATTCCTTTGGCCAGGGTATTGCCGTTACTCCGTTGCAAGTTGTGAGGGCGGTAGCGGCTATCTCAAACGGTGGGACCCTTCCCAAGCTTTCGGTTGTATCGATAGGAGCCCCTCCGGAGGGAGAGCGAGTGATATCAGAGACGGCCGCTCTCGCGGCTAAAGAGATGATGTATGGCGTTGTAGAGGACGAGCACGGTACGGGTTCGAAGGCAAAGATCGAGGGACTTCGGGTGGGAGGAAAAACTGGAACAGCTCAAAAGGCCTCCCCGAATGGTCGCGGATATATGGCTGGAAAATATGTCGCGTCGTTCGTAGGATTTGTAGGCGGTGCTCCGATGGGAGTTCCCCGAAACTTCACAACGATGGTTATCATGGATGAGCCGCGAGCGAAAAGCATCTACGGTGGGACCCTTGCGGCTCCCGTGTTTAAGGTGGTCATGGAGCGCTCGATTAAATTCATGGCGACTCGAAATCAGCTGGGTACTGCAGGGGGTAGCGATATACTTGAACTTCCGAAAGACGGTTCTGAAGAAGATCTTGTAAGAGCCTCGTACGCTCAATAATAGCCGGCTGCTTAAGCCGCGTAGGAATTCGGGCGACTATGCAGGGGAGACCTATTCCTGTTCTCCCGTGGACGGGGTATTACTCTCTCCATGTTGACGGCATCACAGATAGCATCGGTTCTTTGTGGAGAACGTATAGGGGGCGATCCCTCATCACACGTCTCCGCAAAGGTAACGGCATCCAGCAGCGAGGTAGATGAGGGGAGCGTGTTCGTCGCGGTGAGTGGGCATACTGCCGATGGTCACCGATTCGTGGACGACGCTTTCGCTCGAGGCGCATCCCTCGCGATAGTAGAAGATCGCGCTGTACTCAAGGGCCGATCTGGAATCGTTGTGGTAAACACACGTCTTGCGCTTAGTAGGCTTGCATCGCTCGTGCACGGAGATCCCTCTTCTGCGCTCAAGGTCATCGGCATTACCGGCACGAATGGAAAGACGACCACAAATTGGATCCTGTACCACCTCCTCAACGAGATAGGTGGTGGTGCGCTTCGGATCGGTACCCTTGGAGCTGAGTGTATGGGCAAGGGGCGAGAGGAAGGAACGCTCACAAGTCCGGATCCTGTTTCGATTCAAAAGCTTCTACAGAGTGCTGTTATCGCCGGAGCAAAGAGTTGCGTTATGGAGACCTCTTCACACGCGTTAGATCAGGCGCGAGTAGAGGATGTTCAGTTTGATGTCGGCGTCTTTACGAATTTGACTCGTGATCATCTCGACTACCATAAGACCTTTGAGCATTACTTCAACGCGAAACGGCATCTCTTTGAGCTGCTGAATGTTGGTGTAAAAGAGACAAAGGCAGCCGTTATAAATAGTGATGATTCTTATGGAGCCTCGCTGGTTGAAGAGGCAGGAGCTCTTGGTCTTCGCGACTGGTCGTTCGGTCGATCGAAGAGGGCCATGGTGCGGATCCTTGAGGTTCATGAAACTCCGCACCACATGCGACTCTCACTACAAGTCAAAGAGTTCAGTAAACGATATGAGATCCACGCTCCGTTCATCGGGCCTCATAACGCTGAGAATGTGGCGGCCGCGTTTGCTTCGGCGTGCGCGCTTGGTCTCGATGCTGATGTGGTATCTGAGGCTTTGTCACGCACCCCCCAGGTTCCGGGTCGTTTGGAGCGGGTAGGGGAGGGCGGTCCCCGAGTTTTCGTTGATTATGCTCATACGCCCGATGCCCTTGAGCGAGCGCTTGATGCGGTGCGCGTTTCAACTGAAGGGAAGCTGTGGTGCATTTTCGGATGCGGTGGGGATCGCGACAAAGGCAAGCGTCCACAGATGGCGACAATCGCCGCTGATCGTGCGGATCACGTCGTGGTGACCTCCGATAATCCTCGAACGGAAGATCCGGATGCCATAATTAATGATATCCTCGCTTGTTCCATCACACCAACGATAGTCGAGCGTGATAGAGAGAAGGCGATCCTTCAAGCTATTGAGTCAGCGGATGAGAGGGATACCGTGGTAATAGCAGGAAAGGGCCACGAGGATTATCAGATTATCGGTGCGACCAAGGTCTATTTCTCTGATCAGGAGGTAGCCCAAAGGGGGCTGGCGCGTCGGGGCCCTTCATAATCGTGGAGGGCCGCCGGCCCTCCAATCGTTCCCGTGATAGTGATGCGATTCGGCCGAACCCGCGACGATCGTACCTGGAGGGCCGGTGCCCCTCCAGTCGTTCCCGTGATAATGATGCGATTAGTGCGAACCCGCGACGACCGTACCTGGAGGGCCGGCGGCCTCGCCGGCTTGTTGGAACCCTCCATATCAAATGCATGAAACTGTTGGTTACTTAGGACACGCTGCTATTGCGCCGTTCTTAAGGCAGTAACGACCACATCCATCAGGAATGGTGAGGTAATCGTTTCCGTTGATGCGATACGGAGCGCCCTTGCTGTTATAAACCTTTACTTGCACGTTCTTTCCGTATGCGCACCCCGGTTTCGAGAAGCGGGCGAGCTGTGCATAGCCGTTTCCACCACCCTGTGTGGTTCCAGTCTCACTGCCGATCTTGATAACCGTGTCCGAAGGGCTGCTATGGATTGCGAGTTTACCGTTGCTGTCCGACACAGGCTTCCACAAGAACGCTTCAAGTTCTCCAGCGGTGCTCGCTTCAGCATCGTCCTGCAGTGCTCTGTAGCACGAAGTGAGGAGCGAACCGCCGCACGGGTCTCCGCTCGTTTTACCGTATGCCTTTTTCAGAAGCGTTTCTGAGTAGCTCTTCCCACTAGCTGTAAAGATCTGTCCGATGTAGCCAATTTGGCCCTGTTCAACGGAGGTTGTGCAGTCTTCACTCGCCTTAAAGAAGTACGCGTCCTCTTTCGCGAGTTCTTCAAGTAAACGCTCTGCCCCCGCTTGCTCGGCATCGCCGTATGGAACTCCAAGGGAATGAAGCTTTACAAGGAAGTCGCCATCTTTCTCGGTCGTCATGACGAGAAGATTTGGCCCGGCCACGGAGACCTTTCCCAAGATGCCATCCTTCTTCTTTACCGGGTTTTCGAGTGCATTATCGATGACCGTGCTGCAGTCCGTCGTAAATGGTTTGGTCCCGGTGGTCGCTGACGACGTTGAGCTGCTGCTGGAGCCGTCGTCCTCTTTTGTACAGCCCGTCACGGTG
>CAIXKI010000019.1 GCA_903920005.1 uncultured delta proteobacterium | reverse complement strand
TGTTTCCGCCGAGGATGTGTTGAACGGCGCCATATCCGAGGAACTTTGTGTATTCCACATCGAAAGAAACGGGATCGCAGCATCGTAGCTCGTATCCGATATTCTTCGTAATCATGTGAACGTCAAGCTTCGATTCTTTGAGCATCTCCTTTAGAGGCGGGATGAGAACGTCGCCTAGCTCAATCTGTGAGTACCGGATCCGGCCCATGTCGTCGCGGACACACTGTCTGAGAGCCGCGCTCCTCTCTGTGTCGAGGCAATCGAGAATGCCTTCCGCTAATACGATAACGCCGTAGTTCTTCTTCATTGCGATGCGCTTGCGAATCGTTGAGAAGATAATGGTAGAGATATCCTCCGGTGTTGGAGCGAAGCCAGTGAATTCCTCTGGAATAAGCGTTGATGTCGCTCCAGCGGCAAGTCCAATACCGAGAGCGAGGAATCCCGCCTTTCGACCCATCGTTGTTGCGAGGAACCATCGACGGCAGGTCTTCGCGTCCTCCCGGAGGGTCTCTACGATCTTTGTTCCTGCATGCAGAGCTGTTTCAAAGCCGAAGCTCGGGTGCTTGTTCGGGAGGATGAGATCGTTGTCGATCGTTTTTGGAACGTGAACGACCGCAATCTCTGGGTGAAGGTGAGCGATCTTAAGTGAGAGATACGCGGAACCCTCTCCGCCGATCACGATCAGCTTGTCGATATTGTTCTGTTTGAGGCCACTGATCAGTTTATCAAGGTGCTCCGTATCCTTTACAGGATTGAAACGGGAGGTTCCAAGGATTGAGCCACCTTTGTTGTAGATATTCGAAACTGCTTCCGCGTGGAGGTCGATGACTGCTCCAGGCTCGCCCATGGTGAGATCTCGAAAGCCGTTTACGAGCCCCTTGACCTGATAGCCTCTGTTGTTAGCTTCGATGACGCTTGAGCTGATAACTGAATTGATTCCTGGAGCGGGCCCTCCGCTTACAACGATACCGAAGGCTTTGCGGGAAGAATCTGTGGATGAAGTCATGTGCTGTGACCTGCCAAAAGGGCTCATGTAAAGGGTGCCTAAAACCGTACCCTTTCGAGGGGGTAACACCGGAGCCGTTATCATGATGGGCCTACTCCCATCGGATGAACGGCAGAGGCTATCACATTCCTCTTGGGCGGCAAATAAGCGGGGCGAGGGGAGATTCGCCAAAAAGAAAGGGGGCTTACGCCCCCTTTCAGAACAGTTTGTGGCCTGCGAAAACGCCTAGTTCTTCGCTGGAACTCCCTGCTTGAGCCATCGGTCGACGATGCCCTTGAAGTGGTCAACTGGGTACGCACCCTTAACAGCAACTCCGTTAACGAAGAAGCCTGGTGTTCCCTGGATGCCATTCTTAGAGCCGATCTCGGCATCATCCTTAATCTGCTTAGCGGCAGCATCAGATGCCATGTCTTTCTTAAACTTGTTGATATCAAGCTTAAGATCGGTTGCGGCCTTAATGTAGAAGTCAGAGCCTAATTTGTCTTGGTTCATGAAGAGCACCTCGTGGTACTCCCAGAACTTACCTTGTTGCTGAGCAGCCCATGCAGCCTTCGCAGCTGGCTCTGCCTCGTTGTGGAAAGGGAGCGGGAAGTGCTTGAAGGCGATCTTAACATCGTTAGGATACGCCTTAGCGACAGCCTCCATCGTCTCATATCCACGCTTACAGTATGGACACTGGAAGTCTGAGAACTCGATGATAGTTACTTTAGCGTTTGCAGGTCCCTTTACCGGGCTGCTCCCGACCTCGATCTTAGCTGGGTTCTTGAATTGATTCTCAACGTCAGCTTTTGCCTGATCTTCTTGCTTCTTCATAGCGTCCTGTTGACGCTTCTGGAAGTATCGCTCCATAGCTGAACCGAGGTTCTCCATGCCGGAGTCGGACTTAAGGTATCGGTCGATAGCAGCTCCGAAGTCTTGGTCTGAAATGTCTGCTCTAGCGGTGTTTGCTGATAGCCCGAGGCTGCATGCAACAAGGGCTGCGCACGACGCGAGGATGAGGGACTTTTTGTTAATCATAGTTCTATCAAATGTTATTGGTTTACTCGTACAAGTACTATCGATGGCCGCCCCTGAGTTGATGACACGATACTACGTCACCAAATTGCCCAAAGATCGTTAGTCATAGGGATGCTCACCGCCAGTATCTCGATTGGGAATAACAGAAAATGTTGTAGGGGACAAATGATATCTCACAATGGAAAATATGGCGCTTCGGGCGTTATTCGGGTATGCAGAGGCTCAAACGTATGAGCCTCGTGATTTGTCACCGCCCTGCTAGGGGGGCGTTTGGAGGCTCAGTGAAGATAAACAAGGTGGCTTATGGGGAGACATATGATTCTGTCCGTTCTTTCAATTGCAGGTGTATTTTTGGGATTGGCATCAGCCGCGGCGGCAGCCGACAAGCTGACAGCGACGATTCAAACAACTAAGGGCGCTATCGAGGTGGAACTCACCCCTGATAAGACCCCTGTAACGGTTGCAAGCTTCGTAAACCTCGCACAGCACGGCTTTTATAACGGCATCTCATTTCACCGCGTGATCAATGATTTCATGGTGCAGGGTGGTGACCCAACTGGAACTGGAGCCGGTGGACCAGGGTATCGTTTTGAGGATGAATTCGATGCTTCGCTCAAGCACGATGTACCGGGCGTTCTCTCAATGGCGAATGCTGGACCTGGAACGAACGGAAGTCAGTTCTTCATCACGCACGTCCCGACTCCGTGGCTTGACGGCAAGCACTCGGTATTCGGAAAGGTGGTAAAAGGACAAGATGTGGTTAACGCCATCAAGCAGGGTGACAAGATCGAGAAGATTACGATCACCGGTGACACAACAGCGCTCTTCGCCAATCCAAAGGTGAAGGACAAGTTGGTTGCTTGGAACGATGTGCTCGGAAAGAAGGCATCGTAAGTATCTTTCGATGATACGACGAAAAAGGGCCTGTGTGATGTGGAATCACACAGGCCCTTTTTCTTGCGTTGCGGGTTGTGGCAAGCCGGCGAGGCTGCCGGCCCTCCAATCAACCCCGCGACATTCGCACCTTGAGGGCTGGCGGCCTCGCCGGCTGCCGGTACACATCTAACGTGGAATAAAATCGGAGGGGCACCGGCCTCGGTGCCCACGGATACAAATGCCGCCGGCCCTCCAATCCTATTAGATTACGGCCTTCCGCAGCGCCTCAATTCGCTTCTCAAGCGGCGGATGTGTCGCGAAGAGATGCAGGAAAGAGGTCCCTGAAGAGATCTTGAAAGCGGCGAGTGCAGGCTGTTTGTCATACTCACGCGTATTCCCCGCTAACCGCTCAAGAGCCGCTATCATGTCCTGTTTGCCAGCATATTTTGCGCCGCCGTGATCAGCCCGGAACTCTCGGTATCGCGAGAACCACGCGACAACCATCGAACCAAGGATGCCGAGAAGGAGATCCAGCACCATCGTTACTACCATCTGAATACCGTACGAGCTGCTCTCAGAGCGCTCGTCATTTTTCGATGCCGCTTGAGCGACCGCCCATCCGATTACTCGAGCGAAGAACATGACGAACGCGTTGATCACGCCTTGAAGAAGGGTCATCGTTACCATATCGCCATTGGCGATGTGCGCGATCTCATGAGCCGCGACGCCTTCGACTTCGTTTCGGTTCATCGAGCGCAAGAGCCCGGAAGAAAACGCGACGAGTGCTCGGTTTTTCGATGGGCCGGTCGCGAAGGCGTTAACCTCTGGGCTCTCGTAAATGCCGACCTCTGGCATGACGCTCAGGCCAGCTTTGCGCGCGAGTTGCTCAACCATGAGTACCACCCATGCCGCCTCTTGGTTGTTTTTGTTTACAACCTTTACTCCCATCATCCACTTTGCGCTCATGCGAGAGATAGCGAGAGAGAAGAGAGAGCCGCCCATGCCCCATACAAGACAGAACGCGGCGAGTTGACCATAGTCGATGCCTTGAGCGGTCATCCAATGCCCAACGCCGGTAATGCCGAGGACGATGGAGATGGTCGTCATCACCATGATGTTCGTGAGTACAAAAAGAAGAATTCGTTTCATTGTTGATCCTAGTATGATGGTCAAGCTTCACTTGGATGGTGTGACGGAGCTGTATATTCAAACCGTCAGTCGGCTGGATGCCCCGGGGGGTGTTCTAGGCTCCCCGAATCCAATACGTATCTATTAAGCATCTTTACCTAAGAGGTCAAACATAAAGGGTGTTCCATGAAATTACTCCGTGAGCTTTCTGAGGCGGCAGGTGTTCCAGGCCGTGAGGAGAATATACGACAAATCATACAGCGGGAGCTCAAGGGGTGTGTGGATGAGATGTCCGTCGACGCGATGGGCAACCTGATAGCCCATAAAAAGGGGACCGCCCAGAAGCGCCAGCGCATTATGTTTGCCGCTCATATGGACGAGATCGGTTTCTACGTGAGTTTTATCGATGATCGAGGGTTTCTTCGACTTCAAGAGGTTGGGGGGTTTGATACCCGAAATCTCTTCGCACGACGCGTTATCGTTCATACGGCCAAAGGGCCACTTCGCGGAGTTCTGAATGCGACGGGAAAACCCTTCCACACATCCTCTCCTGATGAGCGAAGACAATACAAAGAGGTTTCAGAGTTCTTTGTTGATCTGGGATTGCCCGGGAAAGAGGTGGCGAAGCGCGTTCAGATCGGCGACATGGTAACGCTTGACGCTCCGTTCGTTGAATACGGTCACTATGCCAGTGGTAAATGTCTCGATAATCGTGTGCAGGTGTACATTGGCATTCGCGTACTTCAGGCTTTAAAACGTTGTCCGAATGATGTTTTTGGTGTGTTTACTGTTCAAGAAGAGGTGGGGCTCCGTGGCGCGTTCACGAGTACCTACGGAGTAGAGCCTGATATCGGGGTCTGCCTGGACACCACAATAGCGTCTGATGTTCCAGGTATAGCTCCTGAGCATAGGATAACGACGCTTGGAGCCGGGGTGGGTATCAAAGTTCTCGATGGATCGGTCATCTCTCACAGAGAATTGGTGGAAACATTTGTGACGCTGGCGAAGCGATCGAAGATCAAGCATCAGCTCGAGATCCTTCCGCGTGGAGGAACGGACGCGGGTGCTATGCAGCGCTCCCGAAAGGGGGTGAAGACCGTGACGTTATCGGTGCCAACACGCTACATACATTCAGTAACTGAGACCGTTCATAAGGATGACGTAAAGGCGACGGAGGCCCTCCTTTTAAGGTTTCTTCAGGCTTAAACCGGGTCAGTTAGAACGTCGGTTTGCGATAAATTAGGGGCGGCCGCCGGAAAAATGGCCCCTACGCCATTGACTTTCTTGCATTTTTTGCCTTGCCGCAAATGTTTCAATACGTTAGTGCTAAATGCAATCAATCGTCATCTTATTAGGTAACGAAACGAGTAGTTAAGCCAAGGAAGGCGTAAGCAAATGTTAATTTTGACCCGGAAACCAGGAGAAAGTCTCTACATCGGAGACAATCTTAAGGTGACTATCGTTGAGATCAAAGGAAATCAGATTCGAGTGGGGATTGACGCTCCACCCGAGTACAAGATCTACCGAGAGGAGATCTTCCTTGAGATCCAAAGACAGAACATGGAAGCCGCGAAGGCAGGCACTACTCATGAGGCGCTCGATCAGCTCTCTGGTAGTTGGCGAGGGGCTTCTAAAACTGGGTCAGGAGAGACAAAGGCCAGCGGTTCGCGAAGGATGGCGATCGGTGGTCAAACTGGGAAGCAACGAACGGTCGACGTAACTGTGAAAGGAAAAAGTTCCAACGCAGGGAGTAGCGACTCGGAGGTGATAAATCCTCCAGTTAATGAGCGAGGTAAGGGGTCATGAGTGAGGAGTTGGAAAAACAGGTTCAGATGATTACTGTTCCAAGTTCTCGATTTGGAGATCTTGAGGTTCCTGCTGACAGTGTCATTGAGTTTCCTGCTGGCATCATCGGATTTCCATCCGCGAAGAGTTTTATCATGCTTGAGCACAAGCCGCCGTTCTCGTGGCTTCAGTCGACTCAAGATACTGACTTGGCGTTCGTAGTCGTTGACGGCTTTGAATTCGGTCAGCAGTTCGACGTTAAGCCTCCAGTCGGCGACAGAGATACCGACTTCCGTGAGGACGATGAGTACGCAATTTTGATTATCGTTACTGTGCGTCCTGATCCACGTATGACGACGGCTAACCTTAAGGCGCCGCTCTTCGTCAACATCAGGAATCGACAAGGTGTTCAGGTTATCTTTGATGACCCTCGTTACTCGACTCGTTTCCCGCTCTGGTCCGAAGAGGCGCAGGGTGGTCCAGAGAACGAGACCCCCGAGTTAATGCAAGCAAACAGCATCGAGGATTTAAAGAAGTAAGCTTCGGCGCTCTACATGCCCGAGCCTCATTACGAGGCGTATATTGTCACGGGCTGGGAAAGGCTTATCGTATTCGATAGAGCTGCCAATTCTTTATTGGGGAGGCAGCGGAGCGCCCTTATACACATTCCATTTGTCCAGCTGCCCAAGTTTTTGCTTGCTTGGATCCAAAGCTACCAACGTCGCTTCGGATTTACCGCGAACTATTATGACGTGCTCGGAGGGGTTCTTGAGGTTCTCCGCGTTTACTTGAGACACCGTAATCTTGCGTTGCGGAGTAGAGAGGATCCTACTGTAGAAGCTAGCGGAGAAGGGGAGGTTGTATCCGAAGCCAACCTTGAATTCTCCTTGTGGCACTCCCTCGACTAACCTCTCGGCTAGTTTAATGACCTCTCGGGTCGAGCGATTCTTAGATACCTGAATATCCGCGCATGGGAATAGGAGAGCGTAGACACATGCCGTCGCGAGAGCGATTGATCCGAACGCTTGGAGTGAGTCCCCTGAGGGACGTTTGAAAATAGCTAACGCAACAAGGATGATGCCGAAGGCCACGGTGCTTAGGAACGCGACCTCATGGATCTCGAAGAGAGCCTTCAATACAATTGGCGCGATGACGCAGATTAATCCGAGAATCGCGAGCATGATTCGAGTGATACGAGGGCTGGGAAATGAGCCCTTTGTGTCATTCTCAAGTGAACTTTTCCACAATACGGCCATGAGGAAAGCGAAGCCTGGAATGGAACTCATCAGATACGTTGCGGTGTACTGTCGTGCGCCCATGAGAAGGAGCGGGCAGCTGATCGCCCAGAGAAATCCAAAAAGTAGCCACTCGTCTTTTTTAAGACGGTTAATAAAACCTTTTATCGAGAATGACCGATACGATTCGATCATGGATGCGACCAGCACGATCGACCACGGAATAACGGACGGGATGAACATAAGCCATGCGGTACCCCGTGGCTGTTGATGCCCCGAACCGAACCGATCTCCATACTCCTTGGCGAAAAACCTGCCGAGGTTTTCGTTCCAGATGAAGTATTTAAGGAATCCAGGGTTTTTAATCTCCGCGAAGATGTACCATGGAAGCGCGATGGCGAGCGTTAAAGCGCCTCCGGAGACCCAGGGTAAAGCTCTCATTTGAGCGGGCCACGTTCCGGTAAGCCATCGTCGTAAGACGACCCACGGTCCGAGTGCCATACCCGCGAAGATCACCGCCACAGGGCCCTTCACGAGAATACCTAATCCTAGACCCGCGAAGCAGAGGTATCCGTGCACGCGAGAGCGATCCGCGAGAGCGAATCCCGCTATAGCGAGGGTAATTCCAACTGTGAGGGTCACATCGAGAAGCACGGCTCCTGCCAAGAAAAAAGCGAGGGTTGAAGTGCTAAAGACAAGTGCCCCCACCATAGCGGCTCTCCGTCCAAACAAATTTGTGAGGAGATAAAAGACGGTCGCTGTAATTGCGATAAAACTGAAGACGCCTGGCAATCGAGCGGCAAAGTTCTCTACTCCGAAGGTCATGTAGCTGAATTTCATCAGCCAGAAATGGAGAGGCGGTTTTCCGAGGTAGGGCTCCTCAACGCCTTTGTAGATAATCCACGGAGTAACCCAGTCACCCTTTTCAAGCATGATTTGAGCCGTCGTCGCGTACCGACCCTCGGTGGTGTCTACTAGGTCCGGAGTCGCGAGGGTAAGGAACCTGAACAGAACAATGGTTGTAAGGATGATGATGTAGGGGCGAAGCCGCGAAGAGTTTTGTACGTTCACTGAAACACTCGATAAAAAAGACCTACACGAGGGTGAAACCGTATCATACGGATCTCGGTTTGAGCATAGGTCGGCCGAAAAAACTTTGAAAGCACGGGGGCTTCGGATGCCCTTACTAGGCTGATTCTCTTAAAAAAAGAGGGGAGAGCCGAGCCGTTAAGGGGGGCGTTCGTCATCCTATTACGTATGCGGTGAGGGCGTCGCTCTCACGTACTGGGGCCAGTAGTGTCACTACTATCGGGTATACGCCGTGCGGCTAGTTCTCCTATTAATCGTAAGTGCTTTGAGCGGATGCTTCCGCGTGTCGGGAGATGCCTGGTATGACGGCCCGCCAAAGCGCCCCGCCGCGATGACGGCGTACTACCAACCGACATCCTCGTACGGCTCCTTTCGTGACGAGATCATACAGACCACCGACACCTACACGTTGCATCATTATACGATCGAGTCCTATGCGGGCCCGATCGTGATCGATTATTTCCAGGGCAAAAAGCTGTCCGAAAATTTGGTGCTGGTCTTCCCTGTTCTTGGCGGAAAGAATTTTATTGAAAAACATATCGCCAAATATCTCGTAGAATCGGGATTCGATGCCGCTATAGTTAATCGGAGTAACGAGTTTAAAGACCCCAAGATGTTTGACCAACTTGAGGAGGTCTTTCGTTTAAATATCATCCGTGATCGTCTCGCGCTCGATTTCTTTGAATCCGAAGTGGGTAAGAAGAAGTTTGGCACCTTTGGGATTAGCCGAGGGGCCATTAACGTAGCGCTTACAGCAGGTGTAGACCCGAGGTTGGAGTACAACGTTCTTGTCCTTGGAGGAACTGACTTAGTGGATCTCTTTCGGGATTCCAACCAGCCCCGAATCGAGAAATATATTAAAGCGGTGCAGCAGCATAAAGGCTTCGATGAGGAGCACTTCTTTAATGCTTTGCGAGATCAGCTCCGCACTGACCCAAAAAACACTGCCAAGTACCTAAACGGTGATAATACTCTTTTAATTCTAGGAGTGTTCGATCGCACGGTGCCGTTTTCGTATGGTCTTAAGCTACGAGATCAGATCGGAAGGCCTGATACGATCTTCCTTCTTGCGGACCACTACGTCGGATTGCTCTACACGCAGACGGTTTCAATCGTTCCTCCAAGCAAGGATAAGCCGGGGATCTTTCCCTTCCCGTACATTGAGGAGGAGGCGATATCGTTTTACGACCGATCGTTTAACGACTCGTGGAATTGGGGAGTGCTCCCATACCGACTTCTTCAACAGCCGTTCAACTTAGTTGCTGAGGCGTTTGCTGATGTTGGTTCCGGCCTTGAGTGGTTACTCGGCTGTGAGTGTTCGTCGAAGGAAACCAACGAAGAATCCGAGCGGTTATGGATTAATGCCCTCGATGCAACTGGACAGGATCCTCTGGAGACGCCCGCGTTTAGTCTGTCGCGTGAGAGCCCGGCCGCGGTTACAAACGCAACGTAGGATTCAATGGGAGGGCCGGCGGCTGTCCTTCAGGTACGAATGTTACGGTTTCGTTGGAGGGCCGGCGGCCTCGCCGGCCGCAGGTACAAATGCAACATGAAATGAAATTGGAGGGGCAACGGCCTGTCTCCCCGGAGGCGAGCCGAGGCGGCCCCCCGGTGCCCGCGGGTACGAATGGTTGATATCGTTGATGTCG
>CAIXKI010000018.1 GCA_903920005.1 uncultured delta proteobacterium | reverse complement strand
TGTTCGTGGGGCAGAAATTTGGGTTTCCGCACAGCTCTCCGGTTTTGTTCGTCACATTTACGTTATTCGTTACCTGGATTATTTTCGCCGCGCTAGCGCTCCGTTTTGGGATTCGTGTCAGGAATGCCACTTGTAATGCTCGGATAGCTGCGATTGTTTTGGGCACGGGGTTGACGTGGGCTGGGGGAATAACTCTTGTTTGCTGTTCCTTCCACTACACGCTCGCCGCATACGCGAGCGGGGGACAGCAACTTCAGATTCCAGCGGCCATTATTCTTGGGGCAGTTTTCTTTGGAGAGGAATCGTTCAGACAACGAATGTTGGCTGGGCTCCTGATGGGAATAGGAGTAGTGGTTATGGTACTGGATGTGTCGTGACGAATGGTGTTAACTGCGACTAATTACCCGGTCCGGAAAGTCCGAGAATACTCCATCCACTCCAATGCCGCGCATAGCCGCGATATCTGAGGGCTCATTAACCGTATACACGAATACCTTAAATCCCGCCTCTTGGAGTGTGGCCACCCGTTTCGGAGTTACGGTGTCTAGGTGGAGATGGACTGAGTATGCCTGAATAGCTTGAGCCATCGGAATCGTGTGTAACGGATATCCATAGAGGAGTAGCGCAACTGGTATCGTGGGAGCGTGCTTTATGAATTCAAGGATCTCTTCGTGGTCAAAGGATGATACGAGGAATGTGTCGGGAGCCCATCCCATGGAGATAAGATTATTGAGGTAGTGAGCGGTCTTCTCTCCTGTGCCGGGACCTTTGAGCTCTACCTGTGCTCGTGCGTGGCCTTTGATAAGGGAGAGCACCTCCGAGAAAAATGGTATTCTCTCGCCCTTTCCTACGTCCAGGGTTCGAAGCGCGGAGAGTTTCTGTTTTTCAACAACGCCGATTACACCAGCTCGCCTTGAGAGCGTTCGGTCGTGAAATACGACCAGCTCGTCTTCAACGATTCGTAGATCGAACTCTACCCATCGAGCGCCGAGCTCAAGTGCTTTTGAAAAGCTGCGCAGGGTGTTCTCAGGTTCGTATCCTGAGGCCCCCCGATGGGCTAGGCATATGAAGGGGTCGTCTGATTCAAGTCGCATACACTTCTAGTATATCATCACGTATCTTCAAGCACCCAGGGCCGTACTGAAGGAGTTTTAAGTGGTGCGTATCTGGTCCTGCGACGAAAGAAGCTATCCACGCTCGCATGGTCACAGCTTTATCGCTACTCGGTCGGAGGGCCAAAAAATCCTCAACGTATCTCGGAGGATATACGTGCGTTTATTGTGCCTTTACCTCGGATTCCCGAAGACCTCACGAGAGAACCTTTTTTAACCACCCCGCTAGATCCTACCAAAGGCTTGGTCTATCGTGAAAGGTACTGATTCCGGGGGGTTAAAATAGAGGCCCCTGATCGTGATATACTTTGGTGTAAAGTGGTCAGACCCGGTGCTCCGGGCTGTAGCGCAATGGTTATGACGAATAGTTCCCCTCTCTTTCCACATGGACGATGGCTCGTATGTCGACCCAAGGACTACGACGTGCGTTATCAGATCAACCCATGGATGGATCTATCTCGAACTCCCGAGAAGGAACTCGCCCGAACGCAATGGAATAACCTCCACCACCATATTCTTCGTCTTGGTGGATGGCTTGAGTATGTGGATCACGCAGATGGGTGGCCCGATATGGTTTTCACCGCGAACGCCGGGCTCGTTCGCGGAAAGGATGTCGTTCTCTCAAAGTTCCGTCATCCAGAGCGAGCAGGTGAGGAGGCTTTTTTCAGGCAATGGTTCGAGACCAACGGTTTTTCCGTACATGGGGTTACCCGTGGGTCCTTTGAAGGAGAGGGGGACGCTCTCTTTGCTGGCAAGAAGCTCTTTTGTGGATACGGATTCCGCTCAGACAGAGCTGCTCACGAAGAGGTCGCGTCGCTGCTGGGGGTTTCTGAACTGATACCGGTACAGCTTCAAGATCCTCGATTCTATCACCTGGATACATGTTTCTGTCCCCTCACTCCAACGCTCGCGTTGGTCCATCCCGGTGCTTTTAATGAACAGGATCTCAAGCAGTTAGAGCGATCTATTGAGCTTGTTCGAGTATCGGATGAGGATGCGGTACACTTCGTGTGCAACGCGGTCGTGCTAGGAACGGATGTGGTCCTTCCAGCGGGTTGCCCGTCAACGTATGAGGCGCTTGCAAAAAGGGGCTTCACCGCCCATCCGGTAGCGTTAAGTGAGTTTATAAAGGCGGGAGGGGCGGCTAAGTGTCTCTCGTTGAAACTTGATAATAAAGGCGTATGAGTCGTTGCCGAATCATAGGAGTCGCAGGGGGAACGGCTAGTGGAAAAACCACTCTGGCTCGTGATATCTACCGGATCGGCGGTTCAGATAAAATCCAAGTTA
>CAIXKI010000017.1 GCA_903920005.1 uncultured delta proteobacterium | reverse complement strand
GTGGACCGCATACGGTCTATTCACCCAAGGGATCTCGCGCCTCCCGCTCTTTCTTCTTGGCTCAACGCTCGTCACTCACCTTCACTTCTCCGCGATACCTCTCGTCGCGGCGTTTTGCCTGGTATGGCTCTATACACTCCGAACGCCTGAACAAAGAGCGATAGAGCGGGCGAACGCGAAGGAGCTACTCTCTCCAGGCCCACTACTCGCTCTCCTCACCACGATAGCTCTATGGGTGCCCTTAGCGTGGCACGATCTCACCTACTCACAGAACACCATTCTCGATATTCTGACGCGGACCGGCTCTCAAAAAGCGCACGCCGGGATCCTTCGAGCGTTCGCCAACGCAGGCTATTTTTTCAGACTCAACATCATGGGAGGTCCGGGATTTAAGGAGCTATGGAACGACTCTCGAGTTTCGATCTACCTCCTGCTTACCCTCTCCTCCCTCGGGTTTTTCATCCGCGGAAGGAGCGCGATTCGGCCTGAATCACGAACGTTCGTCGCGGCACTCCTCGTTGCTCTCGCCCTCTACACCCTCGCAACATCCCGACAACCCGCCCCCCTCCAGACTTATTACCTCTATCCTATCCTGGCACTCCCCTTCATCTTCGGTGCCGTCGCGATGCTCGGAATGATCTCCTCTCTTAAGAGAGGATGGGCCGAAAAGTTTTTTACCATCGGAATTGGAATCATCTGGCTCTCAACCTTACGATTCGGGATCTACTACTTTGAACGAGATGCCCATACCGGAGGAATTTCTCGTTACACTTCGCTCCTTCATGTCGTTGAAATGGGGGAAGTTTTAAGAGCAGAATCCGCGAAACTCCCAACAGGTGGTGCCCACACCGTGCTAGGCCGGGGGGAGCTGGGCATCATGAAGGATACCTATCTCGGGCAACTGGGACCCAACTACTACGGCCAGATGCACTATGCCGAGACAATGCGGGAGCTTCCGGCCTTCCAAACTCCAAGCTCATCACCATACGCCTTCGCGATCGTATGCCCCGATCCACCCCAACACCACCTAAATGCCATGTGGCAGGAGCTTCGCGCCACATGGAGAGAGCTCTCTGAGGTAGACCTAACCGAATGCACGACCTGTAGACGGTGCCGAATGTGGGTCTTGGAGAGGAAGCCACCTTCAAGCTCATGAGACCTACAACATCCCGCTTACAGAAGAGCGGGGAACGAGGTTGTGGCTGTTGGGGGCTCATAGTAGAACCAACGTGGATGTATACTTTCGGGGAATCCATGACGAGCTCTGTCACACTATCATTACGAGCCGCCCTACTGTGCGCCATCATAGTGTGTGTCGCCGGATGCAAAAAGACTCCCGAAGTAGCCGTTATAAAAGTCGTTCGGGGCAACGTGGAAGCCACCGTTTCAAGTGTAAACTCAGGCACCGTCAGGGCCGAACAGGTTGCAGAACTTGCTTTCGGTTCCGTCGGACGGGTGCGTGAGCTCAATGTAAAACTGGGGGACCTTGTAAAGAAGGGACAGATTTTAGCTCAGGTCGAAAACGACGATCTTGAATCTCGCCTGGATTCAGCAAAAGAGGACCTCGACCGAGCCCTGACCCTACGCAGGAGTAGCGCAATGTCTCAGAGTGGCGTGAGCCAAGCTCACGCCGCGTACGATGGCGCGACGATCGCCTACGAGAAAAGTCTGATTAAAGCACCCTACGATGGCGTTGTAGCGGAGCTTAATCTTGAGGTAGGACAACTGTCTCAGATCACCGCCATTAATCCACAGGCACCGATCCGGATTGTGGACCTCGTCCCTCGATATGTCAGAGCGGAGATAGATGAGGTCGATCTATCAAAGGTACAGATCGGTCTTCCGGCCCGAGTAAAGATCCTTGCTGTTCGCCGAGAACCATTCAAGGCAACCGTTCGAAAGGTTGTTCCGTTTGTGAGCAATATTCGAGAACAAGATAGAACATCTGAGATCGAGTTGAGCCTTGAGAGCGAGGGTATTCTCCTCCCGGCAGGAGCATCCGCTGATGTAGAGATAATTACCGCGACCAAAGAGAACGTTCTCACACTCTCATCACGGGCGCTGCTGGGACGCGGGGGTAATCGATATGCCTATCGATTGGATCGAGCAATCCTCACAAAGGTGCCTGTGCGGATCGGCATCTTCGGATACACCGTCAGTGAAGTGATCTCCGGTTTGTCGGAAGGCGATGAAACGGCGCTTCCATCCGACAAAGTGGAGTTAGTCGATGGAATGCGAGTCAAACCTATTCGCTGACAACCGCATGACTCTCATCTCGATTGACCAACTACATAAGGTGTTTCGGAGAGGCGATGAGGAGATTCACGCTATCCGAGCCATGGACCTATCGATTGATCCAGGCGAATTCATCGCGATTACCGGAACTTCAGGAAGCGGCAAATCAACACTACTCTACATCCTTGGGCTTCTCGATAAACCGAGTAGCGGACGATACATCCTTCAAGGCTCCCCTGTAGAAAATCTCTCCGATTCAGAACGAGCGCATCTTCGTAACAAGTTTATGGGGTTTGTCTTTCAAAGCTTCCACCTCCTTCCGCGAGCCACCGCGCTTCGGAACGTCATGATGCCTCTTGTCTATGCGGCTACCTACGACACTCCAATACCAGAAGACGAGCAGCGACGAAGAGCGACAGAAGCACTCACGATAGTCGGACTAGCCGATCGACTCAATCACCGGCCGAACGAACTCTCTGGAGGGCAACGTCAACGAGTGGCTATCGCTCGAGCAATCGTAAATAACCCAAAGCTCCTTTTCGCTGACGAACCGACCGGAAATCTCGACTCAAAGAGCGGCAAGGAGATCCTCGCCCTCTTCGAGCGGCTCAACAAAGAGGGGGTTACGATAATCATGGTAAGTCATGACCCCTCGATCGCGGAACGTGCTAAGAGAAAATTAGTGCTCCGGGATGGAGAGCTGGTGGAGGATAGTCATGCAGTTTAAAGAGATCCTCCGCCTATCCGCAGAGTCCCTCCTCTCTCAAAAACTGAGGACAGCCCTTACCATTCTTGGAATGGTTATCGGCGTCGGAGCGATCGTGCTCCTGGTCTCACTCGGGCAAGGGGCAAAAAATTATGTTACGAGCGAATTTGAGGGCCTAGGTACCAACCTGATCATCGTTCAGCCAGGCAAATCAGACAAGAAAACTCACATGGGACCACCTGTGGGCGCGGCACAACGGAAGATGACTACCGCGGACGTCATGGCGATCGAAAAACGATCGTTAAATCTCGAGGCGGTATCGGGCCTCGTACTCGGTACCGTTTCCGTGCGGTTCGAAGACGCCCTGAGTAACATAACTGTATTTGGAACAAACGAGCAGTTTCCCTCAATCCTCACGGTGCGGGTCGGACAAGGAGATTACTTTACGAGAGAGGAGGATGAATACGGACGCCGCGTCGTGGTGCTCGGTCAAAATGTGGTCAAGGAGCTTTTCGGTGAGGCCGATCCAATTGGTCAAACAGTCAAATTAAATGAGAGCGAATTTAAGATCGTCGGAGTGCTCGCTCCAATGGGCAACAAACTCGGTCTCGACTTCGACGAACTTGGATTCATTCCAACCGAAGCGGCTTTACAACTCTTTAACGACGACAAGCTCTTCGGAATCCGCGCCAAAGCGTCTTCGCGGGTAAGCATTGACGACGCTGTCGCCGAGATTACGGAGATCCTCAAAGAACGGCGAGACGGCGAAGAAGACTTCACAGTCATGACGCAAATCTCAATGATGGCGAGCATGAATACCATCCTTAATATGCTCACGTACGTCTTAGGCGCGATCGCCGCAATTTCGATGATCGTTGGTGGTATCGGCATCATGAACATTATGTGGGTAACCGTCGTCGAACGAACTCAGGAGATCGGCATTCGACGCGCCGTGGGCGCTCGGCGGATAGACATTCTCAAACAACTACTCGCGGAAGCGGTCGCCCTCTCAGTTCTTGGTGGGCTCGTAGGAGTAGGAGGCGCTGTAGTCATCACGTATGGCCTCTATATTTCTTTTCCCTCCTTCGATATGCGAGCACCGATTTGGATCGTTATCCCAGCGTTTCTTTTAGCGTGCGTTGTCGGCGTCATCTTTGGTGTTGGGCCGGCCTGGAGAGCCTCAAGGATCGAGATCCTAGATGCTTTGAGATACGAGTAATGGCGCCCGAACGTCACCTCCGCATTCTGTAGCTCGTTGGTATGGCTCACGCCAATGCGACGCCCCGGACGAACATTCCAGGGGGTAGTGAGTCAAGTTCGTTACTGGTATCGTCTCCTCCACTATGCCCCAACTAGCCTTCATAGAGCGCTTTGAGCTCGTTGTAGACTCCCTCGTCGAGTACGCCTCGACGCTCAGAGGTGGCTTATTGATTACGGTCGCGCTCATTGTAGCGGCGTGCGGAGTGACTACCCAATTCCTAGCTCCCGACCTCGATCTCTTTACGAGAGTAGCTCTCGGACGCCTTATTGATGTTTCGAATGAAATCCCCCTTGCCGATCCCTGGGCCTATACCCCGCGTAAGTCAGTATGGCACGACCATGAAATAGTCCCCGCGATACTCTTCTATGTAACATCCCAGACCGGGGGTGATACGGGACTCTTCCTGCTCAAATGGTGCTTTATAGCGACAACTCTTGCGCTCATCTTTGCCGCGCAACGACTTGCCGGAAACGCGACGGCAACGGGACTCGCGTTCATCGCCCTTGCGATGCCAGATATGCTCCTGGTGTGGGTTCCAAATATTCGGGCCCAGGTACTTACGTTCCTATGCTATTCATTCTTCCTCTTTACCTTCGCTCAGGCGCGGTTCCGGGGAAGAAACAGCCTCCTGCTCATCTTGCCACTCGTAGAAGTTCTTTGGGTCAACTCCCACGGAGGGTTCATTATTGGCCCGATATTCACGACTATTTTTGCCATCATACTGTGGTGGGAAAAGCGCTCCTCTCTTGCCGTCTATGGCGCGCTACTCGGAGTAGCACTTGCTCCGCTCTGCAATCCATACGGGCTATCATTCTTACAGTTTATCTTCGGCGCGGTAACGCACCTTCCACCAGAGATCAGTGAATGGTGGGCGCTTCGTCCCTGGACACCCCACGGCCTCATCGTCTACGGCCTAGTATCTTTGGTACTGCTTGGCCTACGAGCCCATCGAAAGGTTCCGCGAGAAGGTCTCATCTTCATCTTTGTGAGCGGCGTTGAAGGCCTCCGTCACGAACGGCTCGCGCCCCTTGTCACCATGTCTATCGCTGTCTATGGAATTCCACTCTTCGCGGAGGGACTTGCGGTCCTAAAGAGAAAACTCCCGCGATTCCTCACAACATTACGACGCTCAACCATCACAGCACTTGCTCTACTTACAACCGCATACGGCATCCGGGCCGTGTTCTTCATTCCGACATTGGCGCAGGGCTTTTCCTTTGACTACTCGCAGTATCCCGTTGAAGCTATTGAATGGCTTCGAAACTCACGACCCGGGGGAAAGATCCTCACTCACTATAACGATGGTAGTTACGTCCTCTGGCGAATGGGCACTCAATTCAAGATCTCGCTCGATGGTCGATACGATGGACTTTATCCGCCTGAAACTATTCGGATGGGATTAGAGGCTTATCAGCCCGGCGAACCAGCTCAACGCACGGCCCTGATGGCGTTTGCTCCCGATTATGTGCTGCTCGGACCTACGACTCCAGGACTGTGTGAGCCTGGCACTATGCTGCTCGGCGAGTTTTATCCCGGTTTTCGCATCGCTTTCTCTGATGGACTCTACTGCGTTCTAGAACAAACAGAAGAGAAGAGCATCGCGAGCCCAGTTGTAAATAACCACCCGATGCCAGACGATATGTGGCGCCCCCTATGGTGACACAAAACTACCCCGCGATGACGAGCTGTAAAGGCGTCCTATGCTGACGCCAGCCTAAGCATCCGCTCCACGCCTTTAAGCTTAAGCTGTTTGAGCTTTCGCTCCTCAGCCTCTTCTGTTGAGGTGAGGAATACTTGGCGGCCAAGTTTCTTAAGCCGCTCTTCGAATTCCTGGTGTTGTTTGTAGAGTTTTTTAACTTCGAAGTTCGTGGGAAGAGCTTTTTCAATCAGCTCTCTCTCGTGACTCTCCATGACGCTTCCTCCGCAATCCGTACGTCTTGAACTACCCAAGACCTCTATCATACCTTTTTGTTGCGTAATCATTAAGGGAAATTTTCGCCGGTCGAGGGCATTCAGGTGCTTACGAAAAACTTAGAGCGTTGGAACCATGAACGTGAGAGCCCGCCCCGCCCCTTCACCATCTCGTCGATACGAGTGAAAACGTACATCCTGGATAGTACATATTCCAGAGACCGCGATTCTGTCGGCCCCTAGTCCCACCCTTAGCTGATTTGTGGCGGTACCCGCTGTGTCGAGCAGCGCTTTAGAGCTATCCGACGAGGCCGCCACATAGACCGCTGACGGGCCGATAGCCTCGACCACCTCCCACCCCACTTCATAGGCGTTGGAGCCAGCACAAGGAAAGATAGCGGCCTCTACGGGGCTTCCCAGGGCTTTCAGCACCTTGGGGATAATTCCGTTCGCAAGTCCACGCCATCCAGCATGAATTACTGCCCATCCTCCCTCGCCACGCAGGATCAGTGGTACACAATCAGCGGTTGAAACACCGTAGGCGACCGACTGGTCCTCCACATTCTGAGAGAGTGGCACTATGAAAGCATCACCCTCCTCATACCTCTCGAGACTACCTCGGGTACGGAGAACCACATCAAGCGCTCCGGGACTCCTCGTATCAAAGAAGGTCGAACCGTGATCCTGACGGAGATTGGCGATAAGGGTAGTTCCCGTAGCCGCACACAAAACCGGGGCCGCCTGAGAAAGGGATGCGGGGTCACAAGAAAAGGGACGTAACGTTGAGCCATGAATTATTCCAGCCTCCCACCACGGTCGATACGCGACGAACGAGAGTCCCGGCTTCTCAACGATCACGAAGTTCGAACGCATAGCCATCACGACGCCGAATCGGAACCTCGAAAGATACGAATCAAGGATTCAAAATCATCCGGAATGTTTGCTGAAAACGACAGTCGCTCTCCCGTTATGGGATGCGTAAACGCGAGACTCGCGGCATGCAGCGCCTGCCGACCAAACGAGTTAGCGGCCTCCCGAAGATTCTTAGGAAGGTTGGAGAAATCTCCGTAGGTCCGATCACCGATTACCGGCGAGCCGATCGAATTCAGGTGGACGCGAATCTGATGAGTGCGTCCCGTCTTGAGCACACACTCTATAAGCGTTCCGTGAGCAAATCGCTCAATCACTCGCCACGTCGTCGTAGCGGGTCGACCAGCCTCTACGATAGCCATCATCTTGCGATTCGTTGGATGACGCCCGATCGGAGCGATCACTTCCCCCTGCTCTTGCGCCTGAATCGCCCTATTCGCGCGCGGTGTGCTAAAGACCAGGGCTTGATAACTTCGCCCAACCGTCTTCTCCGCGAACTGTTTTGAGAGCGCTCCGTGCACAGCCGTTGTTTTGGCGACGACAACCATTCCCGTAGTGTCCTTATCGAGCCGATGAACTATCCCTGGGCGATCGGATACCCCAACCGCGAGCTGCTTCTTACCTACGTGGAACACAACCGCGTTTGCTAAGGTATGCGTTACATTTCCCGCGCCGGGATGCATAGAGAGGCCCGCGGGTTTATTGATCACAAGGAGATACTGGTCCTCAAAGAGGATCTCAAGGGGCATCTCAAGAGGGGTCACATGGGTAGGCTTTTCAGCGAGCGGAGCGATTTCAATCGTATCACCGGCGCACACCTTCAGAGCGGGCTTCGTAACGACCTTTTGGTTAACGGAAATGAACCCCTCCTCTACCCAGCGCTCTACTTGAGAACGGCTGCATGGCACGCGGCCCGCGAGATACGCGACCAATACTTTATCGAGGCGTTCCTCTTCTCCATCATACTTAAAAGTCATTACTTCACTATTCATACGGCCAAACTCTTCTTTGCGTCGGCGATGTCGTGATTGATCTGCGCCTTCAATTCATCAATGGAACTAAACTTCTTTTCGTCTCGTATTCTGTCAATAAAACTAACGTGCAGCCGCTTGCCGTACAAACTCTCGAAGGTCTCTCCAATAATATGCACTTCGAGCCGCTCGCCCTGTCCATTGAAGGTTGGCCGATTGCCAATATTGGCGACCGCGGGATACGATCTTCCGTCGTACATAACCCTGCACGAATACACTCCACGCTTTGGGAGGAGCCTCTTACTCGACGCCACGTTAGCGGTTGGAAATCCGATCGTTCGCCCCCGTTTATCTCCGTGACCAACCCGCGCGGAGACCGTAAAAGGTGACCCTATAAGTCGACTCGCGCCCGCGACATCGCCCGCGATCAACAAATCACGAATACGCCGAGAACTCGGTCGATCCTTATTATATTCAAATGTGGGTACAACATGTAATTGGATGTTGTGTCTGGGCAGCTCTCGCCTAAGGAACTCAAGATTACCCTCACGCTGAAATCCGATTGCGACATCTTCTCCTACCACCAGAGCTTTTGCGCCAAGCGATCGTACCAAAACCTCTTGGATAAACTCCACTGCTGTGACCTTTGAAAAAGTCCTCGTGAAATGGATTCCATACAGGAGCTCGATCCCCAATTCACCCAACCGATCTCGCTTCTCGCGCAAACTACTCAAGGCTCTCGGCTCATCACCCCCACGCAACACCCTGACCGGATGTGGATAGAAAGATACCACAACCGTCGGACGCCCCTGAGCCACCGAGATGAGGTGTGAGAGTACGTGCTGATGACCACGGTGCACACCATCAAAATTACCAAGCGCAACCACACCACCACGCAAGCGCGCTGGCAATGAAGCTGGGTATCGATAGAGAGCGGTTGATTTCATTGAAGGTAACGCCAGGCCTCTTGTTTAAGCCGAAACGGCTTTGGCTACTCCTGACAATACTTCGCTACCGGCAAAAAGTCACATAGACGCTCTTTTCGCAGAGAGCCCCTATTTTAGCTCTTTTAACTTATCCCGAGCCATCGCTGCCTCTGGAGCCTTCGGGTAGTCGTCAACAAGCTTTCTCAGGCTCAACGTCGCGGTTTTCTTATCCCCTAACCGCACGAAAACAAGCGCTTGCCTATAAAGCGCTGAGGGAGCCCTGTTACT
>CAIXKI010000016.1 GCA_903920005.1 uncultured delta proteobacterium | reverse complement strand
GAGCCATCGTCGCGAAAGAATACAAGGTCTTCTCTCGTGACATAACGCACACCATTCAACTCGGCATGTTATTAGGGATCACCTTTGTATACCTCTATAACTACCGACTCCTCACCACTCCGACAACGATGTCGGAAGAGGCCCTCGCTATTTGGAACATCTTCCTGCTCATCAGTAACGTCGCGCTTGGCTCTCTCGTCCTAACCTCCATCTGCTCTCGCTTCGTCTATCCATCTGTCTCTATGGAGGGCACGGCGTTCTGGCTTGTGCAATCTGCGCCCGTGTCGTTGCGCGAAGTACTTACCGCTAAGTTCAAGAGCTGGCTTACACCTATATCTATTATAGGTGGCGTCATCTTTATCTCCGGAGCGATGGCGCTCAACGCCGACGTGCCCCTCGTCTTAGCATCCTGCGCGACCGGAATAATCCTCTGCCATGGACTGGTGGGTCTAGGAATAGGACTAGGAGCGCTCTTCTCTCAGTTTGAATGGGAACACTCAACCCAACTCTCCATGAGCCTGGGAAGCTTTATCTTCATGCTTTCGAGCATGTTGTTCTTGGCAATCAACTTGGTTCCGATAGGTTTAATGTTTGGCACCTATAGCCTCTTTCCAGAGGACGCGAATCATCCCTACTTCTCAACCCTGGTACTGGCAGGAGGACTCTTATCAACCTATATGATTAATCGTCTTACGAGCTGGTGGGCGCTCTCAGCAGGGGCCCGGGCCCTTGAACCAAGATAGCGACAGCCGCGCGCCCCCCCCGAAGCTTACATTCACAACGCCTCACGTTCTCGTCTTTCGCGAAGGACCACCAGGAAACTATTTCGTTCCGTAAATCCGATCTCCCGCATCACCGAGACCCGGCAGGATATAGCCGTGCTCATCGAGTTTCTCATCAATCGACGCGGTATAGACATGCACATCAGGATGAGCTCCGGTAAAAACGTCCAATCCCTCCGGTGACGCTATTAAGCACACGAACTTAATCGAAAGTGGAGCCATGCTTTTTATGCGTGAAATAGCCGCGGCGGCAGAGTTGCCTGTCGCTAGCATCGGATCCACCACAATCACATCACGTTGAGACATCTCGGGTGGCATCTTGAAGTAATATTCCACTGGCGCAAGGGTCTGAGGATCTCGGTACAATCCGATGTGGCCCACTCGAGCTGAGGGTATCAGCTCAAGCATTCCATCGAGGATTCCATTACCAGCCCTTAGAATTGATACAAGCGTTATCTTTTTTCCGTCAATGACGGGTGCCCTCATTTTCGTAAGGGGCGTTGTAATATCGACCTTTGTAAGCGGAAGATCGCGTGTAACTTCATACGCAAGCAGCATACTGACCTCTCTCAGAAGTCTGCGAAACTCAGCACACGAGGTCTCCTCCATTCGCATAATTGAAAGCTTATGCTGAACAAGAGGATGATCTATCACGGTGCAATTTTTGTGAGCCATACGAGTACCTTTAGTCTACCTTAAAAAACAGTTCCATCACTTTCAATCTTAATGGGCGGGCTGCCATCCGCCCGACGCCCAGCTGCGAACTTCCGGCCCGCGCTCCACGTGCCGCCTTGCAACACCTTTGACAAACAGAACTCCGCGTCCGTCTTGCCAAGTATCGCGCGGAATCGTTTTGCAACTTCATCCAGAAGACATACCGTTAATGCGCGCCACTCTATAACAAGCTCAGACGCGGGCGCATGCGAGATTGTGAGAGCGGCAGGATCTTTTGGAGTGAGAGCTCCCCCATCAATAAACAGTCCTCCATTTCGATATTCAGCAAGACCAGTAAGGCGATCCAGGTTCTTAACCTCAATGCCAAACTCTTCAAGAGGCTCCACAAGTGAGTACGCCATCCACTGGGAGAGCGTATGAAGAGGAACCAGGCCCTTTGCCTCACCGCCCCCTCCAACTTTGCCGTGACGCCACACATCCCCGAGGTTTTTACCGCTAAGCGTGAGGCGATTAGGCCATATATCGTCGAAAGCCCGAAGGATTATACTGAGCAGAGTTGACGCCTCGATCGACCGACCATCCCCCGACGCGACCAGCACCTCAAGGATCCCCCCGAGCCGTCCAGAACTTCCGATAAAAAACTCTTTATTCGCCTCAATCGCTCGACCGAGGCCGTTGAGCAACGCGCATCGTCCCTCTAGCCCGGGCAGGATATTCGGCGCAGAGACTTGAAAAGCGGCCCCAAGCTCCTCTACCGTTATCTTCTTTAGTCTGGCGCCAGTGACGGCAAGGGACTCTCCAAAGAGACCTTCCCAAAAAGCGTAGAGAGAGGCGAGAGCTAGGCCCTCCGAGCGCTTATGACGAATCGATGTATCGATATCTTGATAGGCCCACGAGGTTCCAGCACCCGCGCTGAGAAGAGCACTGACGATGGCGAGCTCTATTTTGGCTCGACACTTCTCCTTTGGCGAAAGCTCTCGCAAGAGCTCGTTCAATCCCTCAACTCGATCTATATCCCCGGCGTTAAAGTGTCTCCACCGACTGTGATAGGGCACATTCAGGTCAGGATAATTAGCATTCGTCTCAATCCTCACAAAACTCACGATACCATCGAGCCGCTCAGGACGAACATCGAAGTGATCCAACGCTCCAGCGAGACCGAGCTTGTAGAGATCTCCACATCTATCACGAATAGATTGAGCACTCCGTATGTATGAGAGAGGATCTCCCTCTGGAGCGGCTTGGCTCATAGTCTCTATTCCTCTAACCCCCGGCCCTTCTTCTTCGCCAATTCGTCCGCGGAGGGCGCGCCCGATCCGGAGAAATAGCCCGCGGCCTTTTTCGCGTCCATTTCGACGTGCGCGTCCGGTGGAATACGATCGTCCGGAATCGAGACACGCTCAACTACTTCAATACCGGAACGAGTGATCGCGTTGTACTTCATATCACTCATCGACACGAGTCTATCGATTCGCTTCACGCCCATCCAGTGCAACACATCCGGCATGAGCTCCTGAAACCGCATGTCTTGAACGCCCGCGATACACTCGGTCCTCTGGAAATACTGATCAGCTCTATCCCCACCTTCCTGTCGCTTGCGCGCGTTATAGACGAGGAATTTAGTAACCTCTCCCAGTGCGCGCCCCTCTTTTCGGTTATAGACGATAACTCCACATCCACCTTTCTGGGCTGTCTTAATGCACTCTTCGATGCCATGGACGAGATACGGTCGGCACGTACAGATATCAGAGCCGAATACATCGGATCCGTTACATTCATCGTGAATACGAATCGTGAGCTCTTTTGAGAGGTCAGGAATCGTCTTTACATCACCGAAGAAGTACACCGTCTGACCACCGATCGGTGGCAGAAGCACATGAAGATCTGAACGGGTGACGAGCTCTGGAAACATTCCACCAGTATTCTCAAACAATCCTCGTCGAAGGTCACTCTCGCTCACACCGAAACGCCGCGCGACCGCGGGCAGAAACCAGACAGGTTCAATCGCGGCCTTGGTGACGAGACAATCCCCGCCTGGGCCCACTATCTCACCGTCAACGGCGATATGCCCCGCCCGGATCGAGTCCACAACTTCGGGCATAGAGATATGCGCTTGCGTGATCGCGACGGTAGGCTGAATGTTGATGCCTTTCTTAATATACTCGGCGAAAATCGTTCCAACTTCAGCGCCCCACGGATCCATCGATACGATCCGTTGAGGATCATACCAACTGTCAAAGGGCCCAATAGATGAGGTTGGCGACGTATTCGTCAGATCTGGAACGTGAAGAGGGTCAAGAGCGCCCGAGGCGACAGCCAGGGCGCGATACACTGAGTACGCGCCCGAGTGAGTGCCGATACAATTCCGATAGGCTGAATCTGTGAGCGTTCCGATAATCGGACCGCGAACCAACGGATCCTTCGCTCCCCAATCTACTTTTGGCGCTTTCGTCTCCTGGGACGAAGGATGTGAGGTGAGAACGATCGGTTTTACCGGCTTCTTGGTTAACGTCATATAGACCTTTTAAAACCTGTTATTAGGACATCCAATTCTTATCTGATTGTAGAGCCCACTTGGTGGTTACCTTCTTACGATTTGACCAAAACTCTACGCCTCCATCACCGGTAATATCTCCAGTCCCGTATTTCGACTCTTTGGTACCACCAAATGAGAAGGGCTCTCGCGGAACAGGAACTCCGATATTTACTCCGATCATTCCCGAGGTCGCGTTATCGGCGACGTAACGAGCCACGGCTCCATTCGTTGTGAAGATAGAGGTCGCGTTGCCGAAGCTGCTCGCACGCTCAAGAGCAAGCGCTTCATCAAGAGTTTTCACTCGAACTATGCTAAGGACCGGCCCAAAGAGCTCTCTACAAGCACACTCCATTGAGCTCTTCGCGTGGTCAAGAATAGTCGGAGCCAGCCAGTTTCCACCCTGATATCCATGGGGTGGAGGAACCTTTCGTCCATCAAGTAACACCGTCGATCCATCTCTTTGAGCCTGCTCGATTGCGGAGGAAAGTCGCTCGCGAGCCGCCTTGTCGATGAGCGCTCCCATATCACGCCCCAAGACGATCTGGCTGGCGGTCTGTGCGACGTCTTTGATGATATCCTCACAATCCCCAACCGCGACTAATACGCTCCCAGCCATACATCGTTGCCCTGCGCATCCGGTGAACGAAGCGACGATTCCATCACTAGCAACCCTACGATCCGCGTCGGGGACCACAATAAGGTGGTTCTTGGCGCCTCCAAGACAGAGAGCGCGCTTTCCCTGCGATGTCGCTCGGCCATAGACACTCTTCGCGATAGGCGATGAACCAACGAAACCGATAGCGGCGACACGCGGATGGTCCGAGAGCGCCTCAACTCTGTCGCGGCCACCCTGAAGGATTGAGAATACTCCCTTAGGAAATCCAGCCTCAATAATTAGTTCCCCCAATACACAAGGGGTAAAAGGAACCTTATCGGAGGGTTTCAAGATGAAGCTATTACCAACCGCGAGTGCGATCGGAATCATCCACATCGGAACCATCGCTGGAAAATTGAAAGGGGTAATCCCTACGGTCACACCGATCGGCTCGCGAATATACTCACACCGAACGCCCCGACTCACATCCATTGCGCCGCCGATGTCGCTATCTTGTAGTCCAACAGCGAACTCTAAAACCTCAATCGCCTTTAAAACTTCCGCCCTGGCCTCTACAACGAGCTTCCCACATTCGCGTGCGGCGCTATGAGCAAGCTTGTCGATGTCACGCAAAAGAAGGGTTCGGAACTGAAGGAGGAGACTCGACCGTTCCTTTCGAGGAACCGCTCGCCAATCACGAAATGCCTTGTCAGCAGCGCTCACCGCTCGATCGACCTCAACAACGGAACACGGGGAGAGAGAGCCAAGAACCTCCCCATTGTAGGGGCTTGAGATCTCATGGACCATGGGTCCCGTCGTCCACACCCCGTCGATGAGGCTCTGGGCGTGAAGCTTTGTCGTAGGAAATTGGACGAAGGTTTGCGGGGCGGTTGATGCCATAGACACAATTCTACTTAGACTTCCAAAGCACCTTCGCTTTTCTCCTGGAACCGATTACCATGGCAGCTAGTCCACATAGTGACGGATTTCCAGAATGCGGTCCCTCTAGTATGAACGACCTGCTCCAATCCCGCATTCCGAATAAAGGAATCTACCCCTTCCGAAGCTCATGCGTATGGGAGGGATTACAGAATGCAAGGTGGTTATATAGTTAGATGTTTTGAGGTTCGAGTTCGAATCCCGAAAAGGCGAGTGCCGAAGAGGATAAAAACTTAACAAATTCAATAGAAAAGGCCTCGAACAGGTGCCCGAAAGAGGCTAAAATTATTCCGTATGTGCTAAACCATGAAACCAGCGAACAGACTCTCCCTTAATTATCAAACACTGGCTCGCGAATTTAGACGATTGGAATATCCGATCATCGACGTGCATTCCCACATTCAGGGACAGGAGGCGACAGCGATATATTCCCGCGCGGCGGAGGAGCACGGTATCGGACTCACCTACTCAATGACCCCTCTCAAAGATGTCCCAACCGTCAAGAGAGTCTTAGGCGATCGAATTGAATTCATCTCGATACCAGACTTCTCGAGCAAGGATAGAAGAAGCGCGGTGGGCGAAGGATACAAACGCCAACTTCCAGAGTTTCGAAAACACGGGGCAAAAGTCGCAAAATTCTGGAATGCTCCGAGGATCTACGAAGCATCAGACGATCCATTTGTTACCAGCCCCTTTCGACTTAACGCCCCCGAGAGACTTGAGTGCATGAAAGTCGCTCAAGACCTCGGGATGATCTTCATGGCCCATGTAGGAGATCCCGACACGTGGTTCCAGACGAAGTATCAAGATGCCAATAAATACGGCACAAAATCAGACCAATACGAAGTTTTCGAAGAGGTGCTGGATACCTTTACCATACCCTGGATCGCCGCTCACATGGGAGGCTCCCCCGAAGATCTCCAAAGGCTCTCGGGCCTGCTCGAGCGCCACAGCAACCTCTATCTTGATTGCAGCGCGACAAAATGGATCGTGCGCGAATTGAGCAAACACCGCCCGGAACAAGTACGAGCATTCTTCACTCGGTGGAAAGGTCGACTTCTCTTCGGCTCGGATATCGTTACCAGCGATGCGCATCTCACTGCGAACTCGAGCACAACGGAGATGGATGCCAAATCGTCGAGCGCTGAAGACGCCTACGATCTGTATGCGTCTCGGTATTGGGCACTCCGAACACTTTTAGAGACCGACTACGAGGGGCCGTCTCCAATCGCGGATCCGGACCTTCACCTCGTCGATCCCCACAGCTTCACCCCGCTGGATGCGCCAATCCTACGTGGATGCGCCCTTCCCGACGACGTACTGCGAGCGCTGTACCGAGATACCGCTCAAACGCTCCTTAGGTAGGAGCCCTTAGAACCGTGAGCGACAACATAACCCATCGAAATCTGTACGGTCTCAGATAATTCCTACTGCTACCCTTCTAGTTTCGGGAGTATACTTGAGACGCGTAACGAAACGGATCTCGCTGTGAATACGGGGAAGGACACGCGCATTGAAAAGGCGCTGAACCCGTTTCCTCCGAGCAATGTGGAGGACATCCTCGACCGAGGACGATACCCTCAGACATTGTCGCCAATCGCGGTCGAGAGGGATTTTGGAATACGCGCGAAGCACGCCTTGGTTGGGAGATATAATCATGTCGAAACACGTGGCCCCGTTCACCACCCGATGGATAGATCCCAGAGAGGGCACCGCAAGCACCTCAGAGGATCCGCTCGCGATTGACGGCTTTGACCACATCGAGATCTACGCCGACTCGGCGAAACAGAGCGCATACTACCTCTCCCACGCCTTTGGATTTGCCCCAGTGGCATACCGTGGGCCGGAAACGGGATGGAGAGAATCAGTGAGCATCCTCCTGAAACAAGGAGATGCTTGCATACTCATCACCTCCCCCCTCAAGATGACAAGCTATATCGCGTCGTTCGTCCATGCTCACAGTTTCTCCCCGCGAGATGTCGCCTTTACCGTTCCACATTGCGAGGCCGCCTACTATGAAGCGATGAAGCGTGGCGCGACCTCCGCGTCCCCTCCCACGGAATGGAAAGACGAGCACGGATCGATAGTCCATGCGGCGATTAAAACATATGGGCATACGATTCACTCATTTGTGGAACGCAAGAATTACAAGGGACTTTATTGGCCTGGATTCATCCCCTACAAGCAGCTCTTTCCACGCACCAGTACAATCAAAGAAGCTGGAATCAAGGTGATCGATCACGTCGTCGGGAATGTCGAGCTCGGAAAGATGAACGAGTGGGTTGCTTTCTATGAACGCATCCTCGGCTTTTCACAGCTGACTCACTTTTCTGATAAGGACATATCAACCGAGTACTCCGCCCTCATGTCGAAGGTCATGAACGGCGGAAAGGGAAAGATCAAATTGCCTATCAATGAACCCGCGGAGGGAAAAAGGAAGTCTCAGATTGAAGAATATCTAGACTTTCATGGCGGCCCTGGGGTGCAGCACATCGCGTTCCAAACGGACGATATCATCACCGTCGTCCGTACGCTTCGGGAACATGACGTCCAATTCCTCCACGTGCCCAAGACATACTACGACGAGATTCCGTCGCGCGTTGGCTCCATTAAGGAGGATCTGGCTATAATTCGAGAGCTTGGCATCTTGGTCGATCGCGACGAAGACGGCTACCTCCTTCAGATATTCACCAAACCCCTCGAGGATCGCCCCACCCTCTTCTTTGAGATCATTCAACGCGAGGGCTCAACAGGATTCGGAAAAGGTAATTTTAAGGCGCTCTTCGAGGCTATCGAGCGAGAACAAGCAGAACGAGGGAACCTATGATCGTTGCGTCAATCGAGAGTTCGTTACCAAAACTCACGTTGGACGGCGAACTCGTTCTCGTACATCCACATAGAGAAACCGTTGCGCTTCTCCCTAAAGAGATCTTTTCATCCCTTAGGGAAACTCTCGATTCGTGGGAGGATCACCTCCCCAAACTTTTGGAGATCGACAAGAAGCTCAGAGCTGGGAGTTGGTCAGAAACTCGCGCGGTCTCTGAAGTGCGATTCAAAGCACCGCTGCCCCGCTCGTGGGCATTCCTGGACGGAAGCGCTTTCATACAGCACGTTCTACTAGTGCGCAAAGCTCGCGGCGCCGCGGCGCCCGAGGATCTGCTGACAGTCCCCCTTATGTATCAGGGAGCGAGCGATAATCTTATCGGCCCGTACGAGGATATGCCACTGCGCGCCCAAAGCGACGGAATGGATTTTGAATCGGAGGTCGGGGTTATCACGGGACCAGTACCGCTCGGAACAAAGGCGATGGACGCCGATAAACATATCCGACTCGTCCTCTTGATAAACGACATCAGCCTAAGGGAGCTCATCCCCCGAGAGCTCGCCACTGGATTTGGCTTTTTTCATGGCAAACCTCCCTCGTCCTTCTCACCATTCGCCGTTACTCCAGATGAGCTTGGCGCGGATTGGCGCGGGGGGCGCTTGCACCTTCCGGTGACAACGAGACTTAACGGCGCTCATTTTGGACACCCCAACGCTGGGGAAATGCACTTCTCGTTTCACGACCTTATAGAGTACGCCGCAACAACCCGGCCCCTTAGCGCGGGCACTATCCTCGGCAGCGGTACCGTATCCAACAAAGAGGAGGCTGTTGGCTCCAGCTGTCTCGTCGAACGAAGGATGCTCGAGAAAATACAGTCAGGAACGATTTCGACTCGATATCTCCACGATGGCGATACTGTGGAAATATCCGTCATAAAGGACGGGGTCAATATCTTCGGAAGCATCCATCAAACAGTGAGACAGATAAAGCAGTCATGAAAGAGAACTCGCGTGACACGCTGGAGCTCCTTCTTTCACGACTCTTCGACTATGCGGGTATGTTCCCACCGGCTGGGAGGTCGTTTCATGAGGCTCTCAAGGAGAGCGCGTCGCTTCCGACATCTTTAACGCGGCCAGGGATGCTCTCGAGCGACCTCGTTCTTGATATTGAACATGCTCGCAAATTGATAACAACGGACCTTCGGGCGCATGGATTTTTGCGAGACATCTCCATGTGCCTTCTCGCCTCTGAGACACCTCAACGAACTATCGAGGTAGCAACGGAAATACTTACTACGAAACCCAAGGATGGACTGCGAGTATCCATCTCTTTTTTAGAAGCCAAAGTAGCGATAGAAGGAATCTCCCCTCTTATCCAGATATTCCTCCCGTTTACTCAAAAAAATTCAATGCTACTTGCCCTAGAACCCGATCTCTCGACACCCGACTGGGAAGCGACCCTCAAGTCCACTCTCTCGGCTATTAAGGGAACGGGCATCGCGCTGAAATGTCGATGTTCTGGTCCGACCGGCATCGGCCCGGAACGTTTATCAGCGGCAATCATCGAAACCTGCGACGACAATACTCCTTTTAAAGTAACCGGGGGGCTCCATCATCCGATAGTCGAACGAGAGCGCTATGACAACAAGATCGGCTTCTTAAACCTAGCGGCTGGTGTTCTCTTGCGTCGCGCTGAAGGTGCCCATCTTTCACACACAAGGCTAGTAGCGCTCCTCACAAACCCGTCGCTCCGAGCGATCACGACAGGAGAGATTCTCGCCTACGACGGGATCTCGATCTCATACGATCAAGCAGCTCACGCAAAGAGCGCAGCTCCCTTTTCTATCGGCAGCTGTAGCCTTCATGAACCCGATGCAGATATTGAGAGGCTGTTCTCTCGGCCCACCTAACAGGGAGGCCCTCTTGAGTCAAACGGCTAGAAGTATTCCCGGAAGAAAGAAAGCTCCCTCTCAGTTATCGGGCCGCATCCGGAGATCATCGCCACGGACGGAAGGTGGAGTTGCCCCTCCTCAGGAACCTTTATAAACCCGAGCTTCTCGTACATCTTCGGATCTACCTCCGAGAACAAGAGAAATCTTACTTCCGCGTCCTCTTGCCGAAAAACCTCCATTACTCCTCGCACAAGAAGCGCTCCGTATCCCTTCCGGCGATGGGCTGGATGAACCGAAAGAGACGCTATGCCCACCAGACTTCGAGCGAATCGAATAGTATTTAAATTGGCGATGACCTCTCCAGTGGCATCTTCAAAAAGATACCGGGTTCCACGGATGTGATTCTTATCTGTTTCGTATTCAGCAACGAATTGGGCAACCGATTTTCCATTCCCCCACGCGTCGTGTCCGAATGGTAAAATCATCGCATCGTCTTCATGAGTGGCTGCACGAATCGCACCCACTCGGGTGAATCGCTTTTTGCCTGGAAGCACCTCCTCGTGGAACATTTCACGCGGACGGACCCAGAGAGGCCCCAGCCCGTTATCGTAGAGCGTTCGATACACCTCAAGCGGCTCTAAGCTCTCGGAATGAAGAGCCATGCCCACATGTAGGTAATACATCCCTTTGGTGTGCTGATATATCGACCACATACTTAGTCCTTTCAATAAAGAGTGGAACGGTAAAGGACGCTAGCCTATTAGGTTGGACGCGGATCAGGAAACCGCGCGTAAGCAACCGCCTCCTCTCCTACGGTAACTTCACCAACCAACTCGTATCCTTGTACGTCTTAACCTCTCTATATTTAAAGGCCTCAATCGAGTACACGGCGTTCTGCACCTGCCCGATGGAGATGTCGTGTCCGCCGATGCAGCCTCCTTTGCGAATCTTTGGCAACCAAGCATGAATATCCGCCCGAACACCTTCGTAAGAGTGTTCAGCATCTATGTACACAAAATCAAGAGTGTTGTCGCCGAATCCGTGCGACGCTGCGATGCTCAGATTCTTGATCACCTCAATGTTTTTGTACCCTCGGGACATCTCCCGAAACTTTCCCTCAATATCACCAAAATTGAGGTGCGGAAGATATTTAATATCGTTGTAATCGTTCTTAAGACCCCAGGCATCGATCGCGTACAAGCGTCGAGGGGCGAACTGCAGGAACGTCTCAGTTGACACCCCCAAAAAACATCCGACCTCGCAGACATCCTTGTCCGTAATATTTACATCTTCGATGAGATCCAGAAGCCCCTCAACGCATCCACACGGATCGATCTCACCGAGACGCGCGCCCTCCGGAACCGGAGTGTTATACACCTGCGCGCAGGTTACCCCCATTCGGGGCATTTCTAGTAGTTCCAATAATCTCTTGGTGGGCATGGCCTCTGTCTCGATATAATCAATTCCCTAACCGTAGAACATCCGAATCGATCACGGCAGATAGAAATGTCGAGGAGGTAGTAGTAGAGGTGGGGTGGCTCCGAAACGATAATTTCTTATCGTTTCGGATTTGTCGCCAAGAACCCTGGGTTACAAGCGCTACTGAATAACTGCTTGACGTTCAAAGCTTTCAGCCACCCACATCAAATCGACACGATTGAGCCAGCGCTGAACATTCGCCAAGGATTCTGCGATTTTTTCCTTGGACACTTCAAACATAATCGCCAACTGCTCTTCCGTGAATGAAGGACCTCCAATTCCGTATCGTAACCTGGCGATCTCCGCTTCCCGAGAGGGAAGGGTATCCAAAAAGGTCACAAGCAACGTCCTTGGGTCTACTCCGTAGCGTCGGCCTGACGATACATCAGCCATCAAAAACCTCCCTCTTTCTAGAGATGAAAAGAAAACCTTTTGGCACCACGCCAGCGGAAAAGTGTAGGGGGCTCCTCGGTCTAAATCAAGCTATCGCGGCTTATCGATCGAGCCTCACGCTACGTACCGACCAGTACCAACAGATACGAACAACCACTATAAAGAACAGGGGTCTACCCCACACGCGGCGACAGCGCACCTGCCCGTACGTTTTATTCAGCGCACACAGGCCTGGACTTACAAACGGAGTAGAAGACAGCCGCGGCTATCGCTCCACATAAACCAGCAAGCATGAGTCCACGAATAAGCCCGTCCAAAGCTCCTGTGGACGCGGACGCCATCACCAAGGAACCGATCGCGGGACCAATAAAACGGGTTAAGCCAAATATCATTGTCGCGTTAAGACCTTGGAGTGAGTGCCGAAAAGTAGGCCGAGCTTGTTCCTGTAGGAAGATCGGAACGGCGATGAACAGCCCTAAAACCAGGGGCGCGTGAAGAAGCTGAACTCCTATAGCCATCGGAATCGTCGGCCACGCGGCGGACAAGGCCATTCGCACCGGCATGGTCACGAACCCGATAAGTATCATCCTTCGAATTCCAACAACATGAATCAAGCGCTCGGCAAAGGGCATCACCAGGATCTCATAAACCACCCCAAGATTGATGATGAGCCCAATTTCGACTACCGAGCACCCCAGCTGATGCAAAAACATAGGATATGAGATGTAGTAGATAGCGAGCCCGATACCAGCGAAAAAATTGGCGATAAAAAACTCCCGTAGGGGCGATTGTGTCGCCGCTCGGAAGGCCTCTACTGACGGAAGCTTTGCGACTTTCGTACTCGGTGTATTAGGAGGCAGCATAAGCGCGCTCAATGCCGTCGCTACGGTAAAGCACATCGTCATCGTGACAAGGAGGTCTGCCGGCGCGCTGTGTTCGCGAAACCAGAGAGCCAAGACCACAGCTGGCACCATAAAACCGATACTTCCCCATATCCGATAGTTCTGAAATCGCCGAGGCCTTCCTACATCCGCGCTTCGCAATACAAAATCCATGCAAAAGGAATCGAGCAAACTTAGCCCAGGAATAAGGAAGAAGTAGAGTAGAAATACTGTACAAAATGCCGCGCCGACAGTGTGGGAGAACCTCATAAGCTCAAGGAAGATCGTGGCAACCGCCAAGAGCAAAGGCAGGAGTCGTCGGAAAGCCAACTTCCTGTCCGCAACGTGCGCAAAGATGATAGGACCAACTATCGCGGCTAACCCTGCCCCACTCAGCGCCAAGCTCGTCTGAGAATCATCAAGCCCCTGAGATTTCAAAACGATAGGAAAAAACGGAAATAAGATTCCGTATATTCCAAAGCCTACGGCATAAGTAATTCCGATAGATATGCCGGATCCGTTTTTCTGATTGGTCTTTTTCACAGTCGCTCTTAACGTAACGTATCGATCATGAAAAATGGGAATTCCCTACATGACCACCGGGCGAGAGCCGCGTCATCAATAGCGGCATCCGCAAGAATTGGTGCCACCGCACTCTGATCAATACTTTCTTTAATCTCTTTATTCAGGGCATTAAGCTGATGAGCTGCCTTGCTGCGGCTTTCTGGATCGGCGGCCGCCCGAAGCGCTTCAAGAAGCGCCCCGCGTTTCGATACCAATGGACGCAACACCGCTTCATCTTCCGCGGAAAAGAGAGTGGCCCCAAAAAACTTCTCAGTATGAGATACCATCTCTTTATACTGAGCTTTAACCTGCCGAGCATTTTCATACCGCTCGACCACATCTGGAAAGAGATATTTCGTACAGCTAGCAACGACAAATTTCGGCATGTGTACCCCATAAAGGGCCCGCGCGAACTCATCCACAAAAGGATCGTACTTTGCTCCCCCGAGGCCGTGGACCGCTACATCGCTGCAATACCCCCGCAGCAAAAGGGTGGATATGCTTCCGCGTGGTGCAAGGAAGCTCCCTATAGGAACGGTCACTCCGCTCTTGGATGCCACCACAGGCTTTCGGCTATCGTCTGAAACTGCCCAGAGCGGAAGCTCATACTCCCCGTCTTGAACCCGCATATTCGGAAAGGGATTCGCGGCATTCTTTATCTTGTGCTCGCGTCGGTAGTTATCGAGGGTTTGATTGTATATGGGAACGACGCGCTCATACTCTTTGGCAAAATCTGTGAGTAGACGGGCGACCTTCGGAATTCGCAAGATATGAGAGAGTGGAACTTCACCGTAGGACCGCGGCTCGAAAGCCCATCGGACAAGAGAGTTCGCAACGACGACGCTCTCACCACTCAACTTTTTATAGAGCTCCGCGACCCGCGCCGTTGAAGCCGCTGCTTGAGTACATCCGCTCCGCTCAAGGTCGGCAACGATTTCGGTAAAGAGAGCGTCTAGGTGCTCAATCGGCGCTATCGTTTGGGCCCGGTAGAGCTCTGGCCCGACCGCAACACTTCCAAACTTTATCGATATCGACTCTCCACGAACGAGGGGCCACATGATCTGCCCTGCATCCCCTACATCCGTATCAATGATCGTATTCAGACCGAAGGATCCTGTATCCTTAGCCAGCTGAGAGAGCTTTAGATTTTTGAAGTAGAGACCCCAGTGATAGATGAGCGGTTGGTGCCCTGCCGTTACAATAGGGATATCTGGCTCGTAGTCAGGGAGGGAATATCCCGCGATCTGAATCCCAAGATCCTTAGCCCGTAGCAAAAGCTTGTCAGTGTATCGAACGGCCTCCTGCACAACAGCTTGTCGAACCTCAGCCACCACGTCAGAGCCGAGGATAGAGCGAAGCATCGGCGAACCAGCGATATTTTCGCGCAGAATCGTACTCCACTCTTCATAGGCAGGCTGGACGGTTGTTCGCATGACTAACTTTGAAAACTCTATAACGAAAAAAGGCCTGAAGCCGACTCAACTTTTATCACTTCACGGCACACAAAGGGCTCCGCGGCTTGTACTCCTACCTGAGAGCCCCAGTACATCGCCTCAGTTCGTATCTCATCAAGGCGCTTCTGATTACCTTGATGAGCGACAAACTGGGAGGCATAGGCACGAATAGCTCCTATTTTTGTCTCCAGTTTTCCAGAGATATCGAACACGAACGACGGAGAAAACCTCACCTTAATATGCGTAGAGAAATAATGCAGATGCTTCTGAGGATACCAAGGCTCATACGGAAGGTCACTCTTTACAAATTTTGAATAGAAT
>CAIXKI010000015.1 GCA_903920005.1 uncultured delta proteobacterium | reverse complement strand
CGTTTAATGTCGCGGGTCGCGACAAGCCGGCGAGGCCGCCGGCCCTCCAGGTACAAATGTTCCGATGCGTTTAATATCGCGGGTTGCAAACAAGGGCACCGGGGCCGGTGCCCCTCCAGTGTCCAATTAGGTCAGGCGCTTATCGTCCTCTCGGGACCTCGGTTCTCATCTCACATCCGCCCAGAAAATAACTTTGGATCGGCTCTAAAATGCCACCAAGTCTGAAGGCGCTGAGCAAGAGTGCCGATACGAGATTACAAGAAGAGAGAGTTCTCAGGATGAGAGCTTTAGAAGGGATTCATGGATTCAATATTCTACCTAGGAAGGGATAACGATACGTTGCCGACTTTTCTTCAGAAGTTGGGCTACACCGTCATTGAACCGTCCGAACAGATATCGTTACCAGAGTTCGTCTCCACCTCCCATTTGGACCTCATTTTGATCGACGCCCGAGTAATGGGAGATGTTGGGGAGTTGTGTACCTTCTTCCAGTCGCAACAGAACACTCGGTCTGTGCCGATAGTATGTATCAGCGAGGAGGTCGGCGTCTCAGACCGGTCTTCCGAATCCGGCTCGCGCATTGAGGTCATTCAAGCGCCCTTCACCGTTGGTTCCCTCGTCAGTCGTATCGCGATGATGCTCCGTCTTCGTAAGTTGGCAGGAACGGATGAACGCCAAGGATCTCTCGCGGAGATTAACGCGTCGTTGCGGGATAATAACCTTAAGTTCAAAAAAGAGCTTGATGAAGCGCGCGCGATTCAGCAGAGCCTCCTTCCGTTGGCACTGCCGAGAGATTCTCGTATCGATCTCGCCGTTTCGTATCAGCCATTGGACGAAGTCGGAGGGGATTGGTATTTCGCAAATCAATTAGTTGATAAGCAGCTCTCTCTTCAGATCGCGGATGTGTCCGGTCATGGGCTATCAGCCGCCTTTATTGGAAGTATGGCCAAGCTTGCGATGACGGCAGCCGGCCGTGAGCAACCCCACGAGCTGCTTATGGAGATGAATCGACTGCTTGCCCCACAGATTCCCGCAGGGCGGTTTGTAACGATGGGGAGCTGTTTATACGACCCCGCTACGGGGAAGGTTTCCTGGGCGCGAGCGGGGCATCCTCCGGCGTTGATAGTAAGGAGGGATTCCAATACCGTTGCGCAGCTTCTCGGAGACGGCTTTGCAGTCGGGTTTTTCGAGGATTCCTCCTATATGCTTGTGGAGGATACGCTTGAGGTGGGAGACGCCCTTCTCATGTTTACCGATGGTATTACCGAAGCACAGGATAGATCGGGTGATGCCTTTGGCCTCCAACGCCTTTCAGGGGCTCTTCTCAACTCAGAGCGAACCTCGTCGTGTAGCGATATTCTGCGACATATTCTCGATGTTTTTGACCAGTTTCGGGGAGAGCGTCTTATTCGTGATGATGTAACGCTCCTGCTTCTCAAACGATCGGCGTAAGGGTAGGATCTGACCGACGTGTGCGGTCGTGCGACACGGCACCTTGAGCGTTACAATGGTACAATTTCACCCCCCTCTTAGTGGCTTCCCCCTGGCGTGTATCGTTCTGCTATGGTTTGTCGAGCTCTATCGTTTTTTTTGTAAACCGACGGCGCATGTGGAATGGGCTCGAAGCCTGCTTGTCGTGTCTTCTTTGGTGTTCACCGGGGGGGCGTTTCTGTCTGGATATCAAGCCAGCGCTCCACTCGATGAAGTGGGTGGAGCTATCCAAGACGCATTGGGACGGCATCATGCGTACGGACGATTGCTCCTTATAAATTCTATCGCTATGGCCACCTTCTTCTTGGTCGCGGCCCGCGCTATTCACGGCAAGTTTATGGTCGAGACCTTGTATCGCCTCACTCTCGTCATTCAAATCCTTCTAGCGTTGTGGATCGGCTCGTTGGGAGGCGCGCTTGTTTTTGATTATGGCTTGGGTGTCACGAAGGAAGGGGCGGCCCTTCGGCTTACCGTCCCGTAGGCCGAGATGCGCCTGGTATCCACAAGGTCTCTTTTTTTCCTTCAAGGCGCGCAGCGGCGCGACTCATAACAAAGAGGAGGTCGCTCAGTCTGTTAACATAGTGTCTAAGGTTAGTAGGGACCGGCTCGGTGTCGTGTAACTCAAGAATTGTACGCTCCGCTCGGCGACAGATAGTGCGTGCGATATGCAGATGCGCGTTAAGAAGAGAACCTCCAGGAAGTACGAACGACTGCAGAGTCGGTAGCCCCTCGTTGAGCGTGTCGATCCAAACCTCAAGGCGCGAGACTTGGTCCGCGGTTGTAGTTGGGATTCCAGGGCCCCCACTTGAGCCCGGACTTGCCAGTTCGGAGCCCAGATCGAAGAGTTCGTTTTGAATTATGGTCAGCTTATCAAGTAGGGGGCTGAACGATTTGTCAGCGGCGAAGGTTGCGCACAGGCCAAGATAGCTGTTGAGCTCGTCGACGTCCCCGTAGGCGCTCACTCGAATTGAACTCTTTTTTACGCGCTCTCCTCCGACGAGCCCCGTCGTTCCTTCGTCTCCTGTTCGAGTGTAGATTTTACTGAGGGTAACCATCTTTAACCGTCCTAACTCTTCGTCATGTGTTTTCGTTACTGTCCAAGAAGTTTCTCGATGTCGGCTAATCCTCGCTGAGGCTTCGTTGGTAGTGGAGCCCGTTCCTCCTCTTCGGTGCCCTGGTTGCCGGTCTCTAAGGGTAGTGCGTCCTCGGCTTCATCGCCGTCGCGCGTGAGTGAGAGGGGGGCCTTGGTTAAAAGATGGCACCCGCTGTAGGGGGCGAGGAGCGCGGCTGAGACCGCCATCAAGATATAAAAAACTATTTTGCTCTTCGCCTGAGATCTCACAGGGTCTACTACCGGGATAGTCGCCGATTCCAATGATTTGCCGAATAGAGGTACCGAACCGCCAAACCAAAGGCTTGAAAGGTTATAAAGGTGTCTCACGTTCAGAGCAATCAGACATGCCTGTTGGCACGGTGGCAAAAAACGAGTTCCCCGTCCGCATTACGACAGTTTCGCCGCAATGTCGTTGGAGGCGAAAAAATCCTTAATGTATCTGATTGGATACACCGGCGGTTTTTTTCGTTACTCCGTCTTGTTTCGCCAAAACGCTCAAACTGCTCACGACAGAACCCCTTTCCACCACCCTGGTAGTGTACGCCCGGCGGGTTATATCCGAAAGGAGGGAGTTTACGTGGGCTAGTCTCGAGCGCCGTTGGTGGTTGAAGGTGTTTTAAGTGCTTCTTTTAACTGAATGCCCTCAGCTGGAGGGGCCTACCGGTTCTACCGTCTTCGGAAGAGCGAAGGTTTCACGCACGTGGCCCATCGTAACCCGTTGTTCTGCGGATAGTACGGTTTTTTCTTACTTTTCGTGAAAATCCCTACAATCAAACTGTTTAGGGAAAAGTCTAACCTGCCGACCCCACCTTTGGGAGCTTTTGGAAGTCAGGGCGGGAAGATCTACGCGGTGCGCTTTGTGCGTGCGCGAAGTTGACCCAATTTCTTTCGGCATCCTCGGAGATAGTGGGAATTACTAGGGATGAATTTTTTCGGCGATAACAACGAACAGCGCATAACAAGCTCATTTGAGTTCGGGGACGTCTCTGCTTCGGATATTGGACTCGAGCGGGCGATCAACGAAGACCGATACGCCGTGATCGAAAGCGCTTCAGGGACCGCGTGGTTTGTGCTTGATGGGATGGGAGGCGTTGAAGGTGGTGAGTTCGCCGCACAGTTGGCCCTCGATGCGATTCGGCGTTACGTAGAGACCCATGAACACGCCGAGCCCGCAGCTATCTTGCGAGGAGCTATCAGTGATGCCAATGGTGCGGTAGTGCTGAGGCGTCAGAATCAAAAATTCGGTTCGATGGGGACCACCGTTGTCGCGCTCATGATTGATGATATGGAAGTGGCCATATCGCATATTGGTGATTCACGAGCCTACCTCGTACATGCCGATGGAATCACGCAACTCACTGTTGATGATACCTTGGTTCAGCAGATGGTCGATGCCGGGCAAATAAAACCGGAGGAGGCCTTGTCCCATCCGGATGCGCATTATTTGACGAGATGTCTCGGTACTCAGGTTGAACTTGAGGTCCCTCTCCAGTGTTTTTGGCGGCTTCCCTCCGAGTCCTCGGATATCATAGTGCTTTGTTCTGATGGTCTTTACGGGCTTGTTTCTGATGAAGAGATAGCCGAGGCGGTTCGGACTCTTGCTCCGGATATTGCGTGTAAAACATTAATAGAGCTCGCCAACTCGCGCGGTGGATACGACAACATTACAGTCTCAATAGTCCCGCTGCAGGGTGCTCTGAGCGATCAGGCCCCTAAGGAGTGGGATAAAATCCGTGTCGCTCGCCAGCGAGAGAGGGCGAAACTAAATAAGCCGCCACTCCCAGTGAGGGTTCATGCGATGATCTTGACGTCGTTAGGATTGGTCGCCGCGTCCGTAACCACGATTTTGTTCGCAATTGAGATGAGTTTGATTTCGTAAGTGAGAGAAACTGTATGACCGAAAAAGAGCGCCGACATCGCGGTTTAGAAAATCAAGCGGAAGGACAGCCTGGTAATCGAGCTCGCAAGGCGACTATGGTGTTTGGGGGCTCTCACGCGCAGAGGATTCGTATAGAGGTTGCTGGTTTTGGGGAGCGTCCTGGGGCCGAGCCAGAGCCGTCGGCTAAGGATCCATTTGAGTACGATGTTACGGGTGAGGAGAAGAGTATGACGCGTTCGTTTGGAGGGGATAAAGAGGAGGGCCAAAACACTCAGAGCGATACTGAGGTGGGTCACGAAGACGCTTTTCGCTCGTACGACGATATCTTTGACTTGCCGATTGAGCCGCAGCGCGGTGTGGTTGAATCCGTGTCGCCAATATCCGATCCGTTTGAGGTGCCCCTTGAGGAGGAGCTTGAGGCCTATGCTCCTCCCGAACCTCCGAAGCCTGCCCCGATTGCGGTCGGAAAGATCGTAAGGCCTAGCGCTCAAATGCCTCCGTCTGTCGCTTCTCCGGTTCAACCAGAGGTTGCGCCGATGCATGAGGTGCAGATACCGGTGGCGGAAGCTCCAAAAGTCCACACGCACGTTCAGGGAGTCTCTATGACATCGAATCACGAACAGATCTTCTGGAAGAACGACGGGCCTCTGGTGGGCTTTCTTGTCTCTTTCGATCATAACCCTCGGGGCTCCTATGTGGAGCTAAGAACTGGCCGTCTCATTGTATCGAGTCAGAGAGAGGAATCGGGAAGTTGTCTTGTAGTGCCGGATCCGTCGGTATCCCCGATGCACGCGATCATGCGTGTCGCCTCGGGGGGTGTTTTGCAGGTGCTCGATCAGCTCTCTGAGTCGGGTACCCGAATCATTCATAACGGAAGTAACCAAGAGACATTTCTTTCGGGCGAAAAAACTAACGTAGGTCATGGAGATGTCGTATTTTTTGGAGAGAGGAAGTTTCATGTCTGTCTTATTATGGCCGATGCGGACCGGTAGGTAGAAAAGTTTTATGTCTGAAGAGCACTCCATAACGCTACAGCCCGGAACTGTTTTGGGCGGCAAATATGAGGTCGTTAAATGCCTCGG
>CAIXKI010000014.1 GCA_903920005.1 uncultured delta proteobacterium | reverse complement strand
TCAACGCTTCAACATCCAGCGCGAGAAGCTCAAGACCGTGTTCACAGTCCCCCACGGGAACGTACTCCTGAAGTTTCATGATGACGCGGTCCCCCTGAATCGTTACAGCACCAACGCGCTCAAGCTCAAACAGTATCGGATAGTGAGAGACCTCCTTACTAACCGTGGCGACCAGATGAGCGAACTCGCTGTCCAGCCCCTGGAAGGAAAGAGCTTTTGGCTGATCGTTGGAATCTCGGTATGTGCGTTTGTTCCCCCACAGTCCCAGCACGCGGTGAAGTACATCCTGCTTTTCATGGTGACGATCCTTGCCGGCCAGCAGTCGTGTCACCTCCATTCGATGAATGCCCGTAATGACGCTTATTTTGCTCGCGCTCACATCACTACCGGTCTCTCTAACGACCTCTTGGGCCTCCGCCACTAAAACTTTCCGGAGCTGTTCATCTATCTCCGCAAGTCGGAGCCCCTGCTTCAGGCACAGTCGAACAATCGGCCTAAGCAGCGATGAAATGAGAAGGGAGGGAGAAAGCTTTTTCATCATAACCTAACGAAAGTGTATCAAAATACAAAAGGTGCGTCAATTTAGCATCAATTTGTTGACAGAGCCCTCCGTCCAATATAATATACTGTAAAGGATTAACAGCTATTCTTGACCTCATGGGTTTTGAGAGGCTGGCGACGGAACTAACGGGAAGTAGGAGAAGTTATGAAAACCACACGCACTATTCAGTCCAAGGGCTCTAAGCATATCACCAAAATCAGCTTGGCCTCTTTGATATTCGGTGGCGGCGTGGCGGGATCGTTTGCGGCCCCCTTTCCGGCCGAGGCTCAGGATTCGTCACGCCTTCGACAAGAAGCATACCAGGAGCTCGCTCCCAAGTTCCTGAACAAAAGCTTCTCTATCGAGGCGTCGTTAGTATCAGTGAACGGACCAGAGTTTTGGGAGAAGGCGTTCGGTAAAAAAATTGAAGGATGCCCTGCGGCTCCGGCGGAAACCCCTTCGCAGAGCACCTCCCTCGAGTTTACGTCCGGAGGAAAGGGTCCCTGGGCTGGATCCCTTGACGGGATCAACACCTCGGTCACCAAGCCAACAGGCATCAAAGGGACCGGCTTCGCGGTGCCGTCTAATTCAACCGCACGGCTTCCTGAACTTCAACAGGGCGCGGAATTCGAGTTCAGCTTTGGTAATGTATGGGACGTAAAGCGCGCGCTCGTCGACCAGGCAGCCGATGCCTTCGATCGTTGCGCGAGCGCGTTACCCCCAGGTGATTACTCTGACGGAAGACTTTCTCGTCTTTGTGGACTGCCTCCGGTGACGCGAGGCGCGCAAGGACAGACCTGTATTCCCTCTGTATCCGGAACCGTGTACGAAAAAACTGCTGCAGGCGACGGATACCGCGTGGTGATAACCAAGCAGACAATGTGCGACTTCGTTGGATTTGGTAAGGAGGCTAACACCAACACTGGCTTCTTCTCCTGCTTCATCGAGCGCTCTGAGGGCATCGCGAGGATCACGGAAGCGACCACACCAATCGAGGCGAAGACAGCCGTGAAGAGCGCGGCACAACGGGCCATGCGAGTGTGCAAGAGCTCACCAAAAGCTAAGTCACACCGCAAGCTTGCAAAGTGTGTCAATTCGGCGATGACCAAGAGCTTGAGCAGGAAAGGCAATCGATAAGAATCGGCGGCCACCGGGTCGCCAGCCCTCCAACGAAATCTCGACGATCGTTCCTGGAGGGCCGATGCCCCTGCAAGTGAATTCCACGTTGCATTTGTACCCGCGGCCGGCGAGGCCGCCGGCCCTCCAAACATTCCCGCGACATCGCCGCCCTAGATCATCTCGATCCCGTGCTTGGTTTTAAGCGTATCAAGGAGCATGGTAACTGAGGCGTCAACCTCTTCGTGTTTTAACGTCCTATCACTGCGCTGAAAGGTCACGCGATAGGTTACTCGACGGAACGCCTCTTCCTGTTTGCGGAAATCATCGATAACGGATGCCTCCGCGAGTGATTCAAGATTCGACTCGTGCACGATGCGAAGCACACGACCCGCCTGCTCTTTTGGATCGATCTTCAAGGTTACATCGCGGGAGATCGGTGGAAGGTCACTCACAGCAGGAGCCTCCACTTTGTTCATGAATTTAAAAAGCAGCTTGGCGTCAAGCTCGCCGTAGAAGACCTCTTCTTTCATGTCGCACGCTTCACGGATCGTTGGATGAACGACTCCGAAAAACCCCACCACGTTACGGCCAATTTTAATAGAAGCCTGCATACCGGGATGAAGGAACCGCTCCTCACTCTTACCTACAGAGAACGCGCCACCTATACTCTTGATAATTGCGGCGACCACACCCTTAAACAATCGAGCATGCTCCTCAAGCGACTCTCCCTTGCGCCATTCGACATCACTCCATCGGCCCGCTGAGGCGAAACACAACACGTCTCGCTCGTAATTATAATCAAGCGGATCACGCTCACGCGGCTCATCTGACACTGGCTCAGACGGCTTTTCAAACAAACGGCAGAACTCAAACACCTTTGGCGCCCGAACGCCTCGCTTTCGGCTTAAGCCGAGGAGCTTCGTGAAGTGAAGAACATCGGTAATCTTCATGTGCGAGTTACTTGCGTCGAGCGAATTCTTAAGCGCCATGTGACGAGCGCTCGTGCCTCGATGAAGCCCTTCAAGAACGCTCACATCCGCCGCTGAGTAAAAGCCATTCGTGATAACCTCAAAAAATCCATTGCCCACCAACGCCGGACAAATCCGGGCAGACAGAATCTCCATCGGGTTCCGCGGCGGCGCCTCGTAATCAAGAGGTGGAAGCTCTGGCCGCATCCGATTGAGGCTCACGGAACGCGCGACATCTTCCACAACATCTTCGGGATTGCGCACGTCCCACAATCGCCACGAAGGAACCACGAGGTTAAACTGCTTGTCTTTTCCAAGCGCGACCGCGTCAACACTGTATCCCAGATGCTTAAGCCGAGTAACGATCTCAACCTCCTCAAGTCGAGGCATATTAAGCTCTTTGCGGATGTGATTGAGCGTCGTCGAGACCTTTCGCTTCTCAGCGGGTACAGACTCAGAGTAGGTATATCCGAGCGCGTGCGCGGACTCAGCGCCATGAATCGTTCCCGCCGAACCTTCCGCGAGGAACACGAGTCGCTTTAACGCCGCAGGAATCCCCTCAGGGTCGACTCCACGCTCAAACGCGTGCGACGCGTCTGTTGATAGGCCCATAGCACGCGCGGTTACACGAACACTCGTAGGGTCGAAAACAGCAGCCTCGATAAATACTTTCTTCGTGGTGGAGGTGACCATGCTGTTCGCGCATCCGATAACTCCAGCAACCGCCACAATCTTCTTACGATCTCGGATAACGACCGAAGCTTCGGGAACGGTGTAGGTCTTTCCGTCAAGAGCCTCAATCTGCTCTGGCTTTGTGGTAAGATCTATCATGACCTCTCCATCGAGCCTTTCGGCGTCGAACGCGTGCATCGGCTGTCCGCTCTCTTTCTGAACGTAATTCAACAGATCCACGATTGCGGGATGCTTACCTGGCTCATCCACATAGGCGGCCACATCGTTTCGAAGGGGCATCTCATGAGGGAGGGACATCTCAAGGAGTGCGTAACGGGGGCACTTGTCAGTTACTCGACGAACCGGAATGCCGGCTTTCCTCTCGCTGAGTTTTGCCGCCATCGTCGGCACCTTCACGTGCGTCAACGTACGAGCGGAGATCTCCCGCGCAACACCCTGTACGCTTAAGTGATCGCCTCGATTGGCCAGGGTCTCGATCGTGAACACTATCCCCTTGTCAGGGAACACCTCAGTATTCTTTACCTCAAGACCAATATCATCTAGGAGGTGACGGAGCGGTGACCGCGCCGCAGTTTCAACGGAACACTCCGGGAGCTCGATAAACTTCTCTAAGAGACGAACTTGTAACTTCATACGATCTCCTTCAGCACGCGAAGGTCATTGTCATAAACTGATTTCAGATGCGGGAAATTATACATCTGCCCAGCGAGGCGTGAGGTTCCAAGACCGAACGCAAACCCAGAAACCTTGTCAGGATCAAAGCCAAATTCACTTAATACGTTGCGGTGAATCATCCCCGCTCCGCCTACAGTGACCCACCCAGCGTTACCACACGACGGGCACCCCTCACCTTTGCAGACAGAGCAATCAATCTGCGGGCCGATACTCGGCTCTGTATAGGGATAGAACTTCGGCACGAAACGCACTTTTCGACGTTTGCCGTAGAGGTCTTTCAGTATGTGAGTAATCAATCCCAAAAGGTGCGAGAGCGTTAACCCCTCATCTACCCAGACCAACTCGTATTGATGAAACATCGACGTGTGAGACGCGTCCTCGGTTTCGTTTCGATACACACGACCGAGCGACGAAACTTTAATCGGTAACTTTTTGTTCTCAAACAGCGAGCGCTGCTGCAGGATTCGCGCCTGCACCGACGTCGTATGCGTTCTTAGCACGTGTCCGGTCTCTGTATAAAACGTATCCTGCATATCGCGCGCAGGATGATGCTTCGGAATATTGAGGGAATCAAAGCAGTAATAATCGGTCTCTACCTCAGGCCCGTTTACGTTTTGGAATCCAAACGGGCGAAGAAGCGTGGTAATGCGCTCTTCAACGATGGTCACAGGGTGCACCGCCCCGAGTGGAGCGCCCGCTTCTGGAAGCGATAGATCGAGGGACTGCTCTTCAAGCTGCTTGAGTAGCGTCTTGCTCTTAAACCCCTCGTCCTTCGTCTCAAGCTCAGACTCAACGCGCTCCTTAAGTTGGTTAAGCGCGGCTGCCACTGTCGGTTTCTCCTCGACGGGAACATCGCGAAGCTTCTTAAAGAGCTCTTTGATAGCTCCCTCTTTACCGAGCCAGTCACGCCTTAAAAGATCCACATCCTCAGGACGCTGGATCTCCGACAGTTGTCGGTCAAAACGACCAGATAGCTCATTGATATGTACCTGAGAGAGGTCACTACTCATCGCATTCCTTTACGCCAATATCCCAAGCCTACAAGCCTTTGGGGCATTATGAATGTAGGCTAAAGAAGGGGGGTCGGTAAAGCGTTCTAAACGCGCTTAGTAGCCCCAAAAGATTGCCCTCCAAGGGTTCTCACGGTAGAAGCCTTGTGCCCTATAAAAGAGAGACGCATGACTGAAGCTCCAAAGCCCCCACGATTCGCAGTATTCCTGATCGTTCTCCTCGATGTGATGGGCCTTGGGCTGATCATCCCGGCACAACCCTTCCTGGCACAACACTTCGGAGCCTCGGCCGCCACCGTTACCCTGATCGGTACAACCTACGCCCTTATGCAGTTCCTCTTTGCTCCCGTGTGGGGAACCCTCTCCGATAAGTTCGGAAGAAAACCCATCCTCGTTACGACCCTCTTCCTCACCCTTATCGGCCACTGCGTCTTCGCCTGGGCCTCCTCTTTGGCAATGCTCTTCGGTGCCCGAGCTCTTGCGGGGCTTGGTGCTGCCAATATCTCAACCGCGCAAGCGGTGCTCTCAGATACCCACCCTCCGGCAGAGCGCAGCAGGGCTATGGCTCTTGTCGGCGCTGCGTTCGGTGTCGGTTTCGTTTTAGGGCCAGCTCTTGGTGGAATCCTTTCGCACCTCGATCATGAGGCTCCGGCCCTCTACCCTGCCCTCTTTGCGGCAACACTCGCGTTAGCGAATATCTTCTTCGTTACCACTCGGGTTCCGGAAACAAGGTTCCTGACAACGAGTACCTCAAGCAAGAAGGAGTCGATCCTCACCTTCGTGAAACTCGATCGGCAACTTCAGATTCTCATACTCACCACCTTCCTCACCATGACGGCGTTCGCGCTCATGGAGCAAACTATCGGTCTCTACATCGGTAGGATTTGGGTGAATGATGGAGGAATGGAGGGAATGCGACACGCTACCTCGTTAACAAGCGTCTTCCTCGTAGTAGTTGGACTATCAGCGATCGCGGTTCAGGGATACTTCGTTCGAAAGTGGCTCAAAACCAGATCGGAGGTGCTTATTTTCAGAGCTGGCCTGGTCACTATCAGTATCAGTTTGGTTCTAATCCCAATGCTCGGATGGATCGGGAGCTTCCCCCTCTTTTTACTCTCCGGAGCGCTCCTCGCGCTCGGAAGTGGGATGTTCAATCCGGCGATGGCCGGTCTCGTCTCTCAATCGTGCCCTGCTGATAAACAGGGTGTGGGGCTCGCGCTTAACCAATCAGGTCAGGCTTTGGGACGGATTGTCGGGCCGACGTTCGCTGGTACGTTATTCAGCGTCGGGACGTCGATGCCGTTTTTTGTCGGAACCGTTCTTACGCTCCTCGCGTTAGGCGTTTCGAGCGCGGCTCTTACGCGCCAGCTGCCTGTTCAGAAGACGGCCACTCCTGAGTAGCAGGTCGCTGAATGAGCGAAAGGAACAGACGGAGCTTTAGCTCCTCGTTTCCGACTATACCGTTCTCCCCCTTTTGCTTTGACAACGCTTCGTAATATTTCTGAAGTGTATTCTCATACGGTTCAGCGGACTTCGTCTCGATCTGCTCTTTACGCGCCATATCTCACCTTTACGATCCGGGGTACCTCAAAAATTAAATCGTGAGGCACCGTGCGTACTCATCACGACCGACGTCAAACACACCAGCTTATTCATACGGGTGCGTTCAGCATCACTTACTTTAAGCAACCTAAAGTAATGGGGACGATATTGATATGAGGGGGCTCATCCACCTTCGGTTGAAAGCCGTCGAGGCCGCCGGCCCTCCAATCGCGCTTGCGATTACTATGCAAATCACACGGTCCCGCAACGATCGTACCTGGAGGGCCGGCGGCCTCGCCGGCTTGTCGCAACCCTTGAAGATCGTTAAGACCAGCCGGCCCTCTAACCCAGAAGGCTATCGATTAAACAAAAAAACCCCGTCACATCGCTGTGACGGGGTTCTAGAACGTCTCGCTTAACGAGAATCTAACTATGCGGTCTCATCAACTGCGAGGAGGGTCGGCCCATCCTCTGACATCTCATGAGACTCTACTGGAGCTGAGAAGCCCTCAGTTGCCTGAGTATCTTCCTGAACACCCTCTCGTGGGATTGAGAGCGTTACCGCCCGCTTCACGTAGTACTTAGAGCCTGTGCCCTCAACTTCGTTCTCGCCGAGCCTCTCGACCACTTGGTCAGCAACAGCCTCTGGAACGTCGATGAAGGAGTAGAACGGACGAACGCTTACTCGGTGAACGTCAGTTGGCTGGATACCACACGCAGCAACTACCTTCTCCGTAAGACCTTCTCCGGAAACGCCTTGATTCGCTCCAACTCCAACGTAGAGACGAGCCTCTTTGTCGACGATCATTGGCTTGCGCTGTTGGCGCTGTCTTGGCTCACGGTCGCCGCGGTCACCGCGGTCACCACGGTCACCTCGACTACCGCGATCGCGTCGGTCTCCTCGATCTCCACGGTCTCCGTCGTCGTGACGTCGGTCGCTCGTTCGGCGACCACCGCGTCGGCTCGGACCTTGTCGCTCACCCTGATCTTCTCCTCCACCGAGGAACTGAGTCTGGCTGTTATCGTCGAGATCCTCATCGTCCTGAGGCCATTCTTCGCGAGGTCCGCGACCGTCACGATTATCACGGCTATCGCGACTATCACGGCGATCTCGACCACCACGACGCCCACGACCCTGGCGATCTCCGCCACGTCCGCCACGATCTCCACGATCGCCGTATCCCTCTTCCTCTTCGCCCTCATACTCACCACGCTCCTCAGTCACCGCCGGAGCAGCCTTGAGAGATGGAAGTACGGTGATAGTGTTGTGAAGAAGGAGCGCTACGACATCGCGTGCGTTCGCGTCTCCCATTATTTGATCAACAAGCTGACTAAGCCCCGAGTCGCTCAAGAGAGCGCGCTCAATCGCCTGTTCCTTGAGTTGCGTGAGCTTGCTCACGAACAACTCCTCTGGAGTTGGCAGCTTCTTCTCTACAAACTCTAACTTTCCGAGCTTCTTGAGGTAGTGAAAATTCGAGAGATCAAGCGCCGCAACTAAGCTGATTACCTTCTTGGTTTTGCACTCAGTCGCGTTCTCAGAATAGCGGTGGAAATATACCTCTGGGTCCGTTGGAACCGAGTAGTTTACCACAACGTGGAACTCCTCAAGCGGAACTCCTCGCGCAGCCACGTCAGTAAGAACGAGGGCCATGACCTCCTTCTTCTGAACCTGCTGAATCGCCTTGCTGAGCTTAATCTGAGGCACGTACCCAACCAACTTAATCGACGGGATGCCACGCTTTTTGAGGATGACATCAGCGAAGTCAGCGTCTGATGGCGAGTTACAGAAAACGATACATGTATTTCCACCCTCAAGCTCGAGGATGTCACACAAAGCCTGCGGCTTAGCTAACAGCGAAGTTCCTACTTCGTAATATAAATGTTCCATGGTTTGCTCTTTTGCTCCTTTACTAGGATATGTTTGTGGATTTCTAAGGAATCCTTTGCCAAGAGCGGCAAAGTGTGGCGACTGCTCCTCTCCGAAGAGAACAAGCTGCGCGTCCTTCCTTAACTCCCTAAGAATCGTGAGTACCGCCTCAATATCTGAAAGCGATCCCTTACGGACGATTGAATCAACACTATCGACAACGCAGCGATCGAACGCATGCGATGCCTTAGTCTCTCTATACGCTGCCAACACCACATCTACTGGGGCGATTACGGTGCCCTTTTGAAGTGTTGAAGTCGCCGCGAATACCTCGCCGCTGTGTGCTATAGAGGCTTTTACTCCAAGTTCACTGAAGGCCTCTCCGATCTCATGAGCGGTCTCTGTTGAAGCGCACATGACAAGCGCCCGACCGCCAAGCCCTTCAAGGGCTGTGCCGTATACCTGTCTGCCATTTTTGGAGTTTGATGAGAATGAAAGCGCGTCACTTCCCGCAAGCATCTGCGTAAGCGTGGCCTGCTCAGACGGAGCAAGTGAGGCTCCCCGTATCTCTTGTAACTTCGAAGCGGCCGACTCGACGGCATCTACTTGAACTTCTGCTTCCTGCAACGGAACTGCTTTCATTAACTTCTATCCCGAACATCAGCGGGTGTATCCGCTGGCGGTACTGTACTTATAAATCGTTTCTTGCGACGGAGCCCTAGGCTACCGTCTATCCAATAAAAAGCGTAACCCTGAAACTGTTACACGCGGCCTCGACCGGCGGCGAGCCTCGCGACCAACTCGCGACCTTTTAGCGCGGCGGGCGAGGAATCAATTAAAGGTCTCTCCCGACCTTCCTAAATCCTGGGGAGTTAGTCTATACCATAAGGACCCCTGAGCGGAAGTTTAAGCGGAGTCTTTTTCTCCCTAGCGCAATGCCGTCCAAAGTCATGCAATATCGACTCCCTACATCCCTTTTCATCCTGATGGCCGTCATCTCTACCGGCTGCCAAATAGCCGTCCAAGCAATTGACCTCGTCGCCCCCTCCGAACACCCCAACATATTGAAACAACAAGAGATTCCACTTCTCGCGCACCTTAACTCAGCTACGGGAGAAGCCATACAATCCCATCAGGGCGAGGTCCTCGCCGTCCGGCCAGTACCGGGAAACTCGAGCCTTGTAGTCACCGTCGGCAAGGACAAAAAGGTCGTTATCTGGGACCTCCCATCCGGCCGGGGCACCCTAATTCGACAGCTGACCGAGCCGCCAACGGTGGCGGCGATCGGAGCGAACCGAGCGCTAGTTGCCTACGCCAACGACTCGGGGATCTTCGTTGAATGCATCCAGGGATGCTCCAAGACGTTCTCGCTCAAGCAACTAAAATCTCGCCCATCATCTATCGTCTTTCACAAGGACGACTCATCGCTCGTCATCGGAGGGCTTGATGGTCGGGTGTACCGATGGCGGTTCATGGAAGAGCAGGAAGCCTCAAGCACGGAAGAGCGAGAGATGATGGTGGAGCGGTACTTCGCTCACAGCGCTGTCGTCAGCGCTGTAGCGCCCCATCCCGCCGGACGCGCGTTTTTTTCCGCGGACTGGAGCGGCAACTTGATAGGATGGACCTCCTACTCTGCCGACGCATACGGAGGTGAGTTTGACAAAAACCTCTTTCGAGGCCGGTTCTACGCGGATATTCCGAACGCAATGTTTGCAAACCGCCTTCCCGACCGAGGGATTTGCGCCATGTCTATCTCGCGCAACGGCGAGCGATTAGCTCTCGGTCTCGAGGATGGAAACGTTGAAGTGTGGGAAGTTCGAGGATTCTCGCTCGCGGCGAAGAAACTAATGCACAACGGACGAGTTGTCTCTGTGGACATATCAGGGGACGGAATGCGCGTCGTTTCCGCCGGAAAAGACACAAAGGTTCGCGTGGGAGAGCTTGTTGACGATCCGCTTCATCAGATCAACCCCTACGCATTACCGAAACTACTCCAAGATGTTTCCGAAAATCCGATCCCGTTAGCCGACCGAGTCAGCTTCATCTCTCCAAGCCAGGTGGTGGTAACAACAAAGCAGGGCAACTTGGCCGAGATTCGAGTGCAAGGAACCCCTGCCCCTGTCCCAACGCCGAAGCCGCAAAAAGCGGCGCCAGCGGATACGGATTATTAGACAAGCCGGCGAGGCCGCCGGCCCTCCAGGGATAATCGTCGCGGGATCGGGCGAAGCGCATAACGATCGCGGGAACGATTGGAGGGCCGATCGTCGTCAGATCGGGCGAAGCGCATAATGGTCGCGGGAACGATTGGAGGCCCGATCGTCGTCGGATCGGGCGAAGCGCATAATGGTCGCGAGAACGATTGGAGGCCCGATCGTCGTCGGATCGGGCGAAGCGCATAATGACCTCGGGAACGATTGGAGGGCCGGCGGCCTCGCCGGCCGCAGGTACAAATGC
>CAIXKI010000013.1 GCA_903920005.1 uncultured delta proteobacterium | reverse complement strand
CGCGACAACCTCATCTCGCGCCCCCTGAACTCCACCACGAGCTCTCTCAAGCAGTTTTTTGAATTCAAGCGCAAGGCTCTCCTGGTCGGTCGAATCCTTAGATTTGTCGGATTTTTGGGCAGCAGTATCGACCTTAGGAGGCTCGGGTTGCAGGCGTCGGATCATGAAGTTCCTCATGTTGGGGGCTGGCTTCTCTTGAAACCGAGTGTCGCGTCCTGCACTAACCCACCTGATTGTACTTTGTCCCTTAGAGCAAAAGGGCTGCCAACCATCATGAACGACTAATCAATACGTTAGGTACCTCTAGGGAGAAAAAACTTCCCGCTCAAATACCGCTTAGGGGTACCATATCCATAATTGCCCTGGCACAAGAGCGATAACCGACACTTGCGAGAACGCACGATCGAGGCTACCGATGAGCCTTACGGAGATACTTTCATGAACTATCTGGCCTGGGCTGTCGGTGTAACAGCCATCATAATCGGATTCCTTGGCACCGCTCTGCCCGCGCTTCCAGGTACTCCTCTCATTTTTATGGGGGTATTTTTCCTTGCTTGGTGGACCGATTACACGATTATCGGGGCAGGGCCTCTCCTTCTACTCGCGTTTCTTGGAGCATTCGGGTTCGTAGTCGACATTATCGCGTCGAGTATTGGAGCTCAGCGAGTGGGAGCCAGTGGAAAGGCGATGGTAGGAGCGACTCTCGGCTCCATCTTTGGATTATTTTTTGCCCTTCCGGGAATGATACTCGGCCCCTTCGTCGGTGCAGCGCTCGGCCAGTATTACCATGACAGATGCATCCATACGGCCGCCAAGGTTGGGCTTGGTACATGGATCGGCCTGCTCATCGGAACCGCGGCAAAAGTGGCTATCGCCTTCGCGATGATAGCGACGTTCATCACGGCGCTTGCGATATAACCTCGCAACGGTATCCGTGAATCGTATGCCGAACTCAGTTATGTGCCTGAGACGATGCGCCCTTTTCTCTTGTGAGCCACTTTCACAACACCGTTAATTTCCATCCCCTCGGCGAAGCTCACATAGTTACGTCGGAGCTGGGCAATTCCCAATCATATGTGCGCATTTCCCATGGCACGACGCATCTTAAACCTCAAAGGGAGCCCCTCTAATCCCCTCCCAGAGCTTGAGATCGGAAGGAGTTATGACCAAACCCACAAAAGCGTTCGCCACTATGGCGGTCTTCACCTTCATCATTTTTGTGGCTGGCATAAGCCTATCGACTGGTCTTGCGCGAGCCTTTGGGGCGAACCCGTGGCTCAACGCGCTGATACTCTCGCTCCTCACCTTCGGAATAGTCGCCGCGTTTCAGCAGGTATTCCAGGTCCGGCGCGCCATCGAGTGGGTGGACGCGTTCCGATCGGCAGGAGCTCCCTCAAGCCAACTTCCCTCGATCCTAATTCCCCTCTCTCCAGCATTAACTAAGGCTGGCGAAAAGCCATCCGCATCTCCAACGACGATGCGCGCGATGTTGGAAGGCGTCTTCGCTCGTGTAGACGAGAGTCGAGAACTCTCCCGCTACCTCATGAATGTTTTAATACTGCTCGGTCTTTTGGGAACCTTCTGGGGACTCCTTGAAACGGTCGCCGGTATTGGAACCGTTATGTCTGGACTCACCGTGGGAGACGGAGACCTCAAGGTAGTTTTCGACCGATTCAAAGAAGGCCTTCAGGCTCCCCTGCTCGGAATGGGGGTCTCATTCAGCGCCTCGCTCTTCGGACTAGCAAGTTCACTCATCCTCGGGTTCCTCGATCTCACGGCGGGAAAAGTTCAAACACGCTTCTGCGAAGAGCTCGAAGAGTGGTTCACCCACTCTCCCGCAGCAGAGGTAACAGAGCTCACCAGAGCCACAACCGATGTCGCTCCACCCCGCTACCAAGAGGCGCTCGTTCAAAATTTAGCCGACCAACTAGAACGACTTCATAAGACGTTCAAGATGCAAGAGGAAGCTCGGTCTGGTGAGCGTGCTTCGATGCTCTCACTCGCGGAGCGATTCTCCGCGTTCGATGACCATCTCAAATCACAGCAAGTGCTCCTTGTGAAACTCGCTGAACTCCAACAACAGGTGGCGCCTGTGCTCGGAAAGCTCTCCGAGAAACTCGGTAGTTCAAATCAAGAGACGATAGAGGAACATACGCGGCGCATCGACCTTAATCTGAAAGATATCGGTGAAAAGGTGTCCCGCTCAGCGAACACCCTGGCATCCGAGCTTCGCGAAGAGCTTAAGATTATCGCGAAGATTCTCGCTTCTGATGAAGCACGCAGCAACGCCTAACGAAGACCTTTATGAGCTACGCCTCACGACGATCCAAGAAGCGCGCGATGGAGATATGGCCAGGGTACGTTGACGCCCTCTCCACTATGCTCATGATGGTTGCTCTCGTACTCGTCATCATGATGGCGGCGCAATTCGCCCTGTCTAACGCGCTCGTGAGCAGAGAGAGTCAGGTAAATGAATTAGCAATCAGACTAAAGACCCTTACCGATGCTCTCACGCTTGAAAAGACAACTTCAGACGGACTTCGTGGCAAGCAAAAGGACTTGGAAGGTCAGCTGCAAAAAACTCGCGACGAGATCGGCATCGTTCAAAAAAGCCTTCTGGAAAGCCAGGGCAAATTGACCGGTTTTCAGGCTGAGCGTGACTCTGCTCGCGCGGATCTTGATAAAGCTAACAAAGAGTCCGGCACCTTAAAAGGCCAGCTCGCGGACCTCTTCAAGCAGGTCGAAGACCTCAACAAGAAGCTCGCTCTTCTTACGGCGGACTTAGCGACCGCAAAGACCTCTATAACCGACAAAGAGCTTAAGATCGCGGACCTCGATAAAAAACTGAAGAAGAAGATGCTCGATAAAGTAGAAGAGCTTTCAGAATATCGCTCTGAGTTCTTTGGTCGCCTCAAGAAAGCGCTAGGCAATCGACCCGACATCAAGATAGTAGGAGATCGCTTCGTATTCCAATCTGAGGTATTTTTTCAGTCCGCGTCAGCAGACCTTCAAGACACTGGAAAGGAGCAGCTCGTAAAACTCGCTGAGACCTTAAAAGAGATCTCCGCGACCATTCCGAAAGATATTAAGTGGATGGTGAGCATTATCGGCCACACTGATAAGCGACCTATAAACTCGCCGCAGTTCCCCTCTAACTGGGAGCTTTCCTCGGCGCGAGCCCTCTCCGTTTTGAAGTACCTGATCGAGATGGGGATCCCCCCGGAGCGATTATCCGCGACCGGGTACGGAGAATATCAGCAAATAGATCCCGGTAATGACGAGGCGGCTCTGTCGAGAAATAGACGAATAGAGATCAAGTTCAATCAGCGATAGGCGTTGCGTCGACTGAGGGTGACCTAGCCCGCGTATCGCATGAAACTGCGGAGGGAGGGTGTCGAGAAGGTCGATTTTTCAGGCCTGAAGGACGACTTAAAAAAATAGGTAGCATCGGCGCTCTCAGTAGCAGGCATCATGTACTATGCGGGCTCAAGTTTCGGGAGGCCAGAGCTGGTCGCCATACAATACGCACACACTAGAGGTACCCGGAAGAGGAGGCGCCACGACTTTATCAGGAGCGATCTCCTGAAGAGATGCATTCCCACCAACCCTTCGATGGAACAACCTTCCATCCAACTCTCGGAACACGAGGTGAAGAGGAAGTCCCGCGTATTCCGCTTTGCAAACCTTATCATCCATGGGAATCGGCAAGGGCTCTGTCGCCCCGTTCAGTATCCACGTCTGACCTTGTCGACGAATGGGAGTCCCGGCTCGAAGCACCTGACCGTTTACCGCTACGTCGACACGGATAAGAAACCATTCAACGCTCTCTGAGAGATCCTTCTTGTGTGAGTCCGGGACTGGGCCGCCCTTCTTACCTTCAGACATCTCTACATTCTCTGGTTTCATTTTAATCCATCGTACATACGACTGCCCCGCAGATGTAGGGCAACGGAACCGACACCTTACTTCCCCATCACGATTGATCTGCCGGTAGTTCTTCGCGTCCAGGATTCGCCCCCTGCCGTTACATGACGCACGTAAATGCTACCATCACTCAGGGCATCATCGTGCTGACGCCCATCGTACGCTAGCGCCAAAAGTGTTGGCTTATTTCCATCAATTCCCCCAATCGTCGCTCTCTGATCCCCGCTATAAATCGTCACTCGGCGAGAAACCGTTGTGCCGTTTCCAGCGGGCACAACCTCTACCGTGGCTTTATTACGACCGAATACGAACGTCCCCTGCTTGGTAAAATCCCAACGAGTTCCATCACTCTCAAATACATGCGGGTCTCCGAAAATCCGCGTCGTTTTTCCCTCCGGTCCCGTTATCGTCCATGCTTGATGAGACGCGAGAGCCCGAACAACGAACCCATCAGGAGTCCGGACGACGACCTGACCCTTCTCATCTTGAATGGCTTGAAGGCCCGCTTTTGTCGTGCCTCCGGTTGTGTTCGTCTTACTTGTCCGGGCACTATCTGGACCGACCGGCGGATTTTTTGGGGTACTTCTTACCGGCAGCTCATCCTTGTGCTTTAAGGGTAGAAAAGCGGCCACTAGATTAACAACCGCTACAGCCAACGACACACACACCTCAACGATACGTGCTAATGAATTCGCCTCTTGCGCGGTCAGGAGCGAGCCCGATTGCCTTGGCGCCCCAACAAGAGGTTGAAGCTCCTCCCGGAGCGTGGAATCTTGAACCACAGCTGGTTTCGTAGCCTGCACGCTCTCGCTGCTCAATTCGGATTGTTGATAACCATTTTGTCCCGTTACAAGTGCGTCGATCGATGTCATGCGTCCTCCTTGCTTTTTCAATACGCCTCAACTGATGGGAGCTCCCGTAGAGGCCATGCATTATCGACGTAGGGGAGATAAAAGTTGCTAGCTGGATGCGACGTTTGACTTTACCGAAAACATCTCTCAACAGGCTGAAAGCATGGGATCCTTGTATAATCGGCCCTCAATCAAATCTTTTTCGACATGTTCGACATGAAGCCGATGACGAAATTGGAATGACGTCTAATTTCCATAGTTTAGATGGCCTCCCGAGTTGCATCCTGTCTGATTCTAGCTGTTTTAAAAAACTTAAACTTAGGATTTACTCAGATCTGAAGTTGTAGTTAAATCACCATGGCCGCGCTGTTTTAGTTTCAGCGAAGTCTTTTAGGACTAAGGCCTTCTTTGTGTAGTTACGTAGTGTGAGTGGTATGAAGGTCTTCAACTTCGTACACCCCGCGCTTAAATGCTGCGGAGGTGATCTTGGATAAGGTGGTTCAAACACCATCTACACTCCACCCCACCGGCACCGTCTTCGCCGGATCACCCGCCGTCTCTTCAGTTCAACAAAACGAATCAGAACAACCAGACCAAGTACAATCCGGAAACGCTTGTTACAACTCCCTCGAGGGCGTTTCCTTTACCTCCCTTAAAAGGTACGCAGACGAACACAACGTCCAGATACCCCGATCGATATCAGAACAATGGGCCCGCAACCAATGCGACTTGAATCCCCCTTTGGAAGGCTCCTTCACGCGCCTCCCAGAGCATTCACAAGGTATCTTTTCCATCTTAAGAAACCTCTCAAGTATTGTGCGTAACCAGGCGCAATGGATGTCGCATTTTCCCGAGGAGTTCCATAGCGACATCGCGTTTTTACTAACGCACGAATCGGGAAGAAGCCTCGCCACCCATGCATGCATGGGGGCATCTCATACTGACACCCATCGCACAGCGGACCATACCCGCGGCCTCCACATCAACTTCTCGATCGAGATCGCTATTGAAATGGCGGAACACCTCGGCTTAAGTGAAAGCGAAGCTCGGGATGCCGTGATAGCGGTAGCGGTACACGACCAGGGGCACATCTTTGCGTCGCACCAGTCAGAGACTGCAATCAATTCATTTCCACAGTACGCAGGAACCCCGGGCAATCCGAAGTTCTGTCACGAGAACAGGACAATGGATCTTCTCAACTCAGATGATTTTGTGCGCCACTTTGGTAGAGAGCGCGTCGAAAACATGAAGTCGATGCTTTACAACTCTGGGAACCCGCTCCACACGTTCATCGACTGGGCGGATCGGCTCGCCTACTTAATCGCGGATTCGATTCATCTTGGTCACGAAGACTTAATAAAAGCTTCGAGCGCTCGCCCCGACTTCATTAAGAGCATGAAGCGACTTAGTGACGGCTCTATCGCTCTCACAACGCTCGACGCGGTATCAACACTCATCGATGCCCGAGATCTGTTGTACAAAAAGGTGTCAGAGGGTCCAGCGGCAACGCTCTTTAAAGCCTTCCTGGTTGACGCGTACCACCGGGCAGTAGCCTGGCAAAAGAAAACACCGACCGAGTTCGTGAGTATTATTTCGCAACTATCAACTCCAGACGCTCGAAAACTCTTCCATCCCGAAGATAGAAAGAGGCTCTACTGTCCACAACAGGACCCAGAGCTTGCAAATCCTGTAGACCGCGACCATATGCCGGTAGCACACATCACTATCGACATGCTCTCCCCATTAGGAAAGCAGGTGGCACGCGAGGGAAAAACTAGCCCCGTTGAGGGATCAACTCCAGGGTGCAAGGCTCCGCGCGCCGGCATGTCGATCTTTGAGAGCACGATCAGAAACCACTTCGCCGCTATTACCGATACGCCGGGCTACCTGGAGCAGATCAAGGCTCTGATTGGCGTAGCTCACATGCCGCAAAAACGGTACCACCTTCAACGCATCACTGACACCGGCTCAGTTCAGCCTGTGCTTATTAAGGGCCAGGAGCACTGGGAGCTTTTCGTCGCGGTACCACAAGGCTCTCGCGAGATAACAAAGTTTATCAACAATGAAGTTGCCAACGCTCTGAAGAAGGCGGGCCTCATTGACCAAACGGCGGGCAAGGGAGACAAACCTTCGTCTCTTGAGCGCCTTGTGACGATTCCTCGCCGAGACCTCTTTACCAGCCACAAATAGCCCTTTACTTATGCGCTAGGGCAAGGCAGCTTCCGGCTATGCTCGCGCTAAAAAAAGCCTCTCTACTATTCACACTCGCAAACTTCCTGCTTGGAGGATGCTCTTCTATGGACACGACTCACCCAACTAACAATCGCGCGTTACCACATATCGACGAGCGCCCATTCGGGGTGACGAAAGGGGGAAAAAAGGTCTCCGAATTTATACTTACTAACTCTACAGGTATGCGCATCGGAATACTGACCCTAGGCGGAATACTGAGAACGATCGAAGTGCCGGATCGCGCCGGCAGGAACGCCGACATAGCACTTGGATTCGACAGCCTCACCTCGTATGAGGAGAGACACCCCTACTTCGGAACAATAACTGGGCGATTCGCCAATCGAATAGCAAAGGGAGCATTTTCACTTGACGGACAGACCTATACGCTCGCTACCAACAATGGTCCGAACCACCTTCATGGAGGACTGAAGGGATTTGATCGCGCCATATGGAGCGGTAAGACCGAAACAACCCCAACCTTCGCACGCGTCTCGCTCATTCATGTGAGCCCAGACATGGATGAAGGATACCCAGGCGAGGTGAACACAGAGGTGACCTACACCCTTACGAACGATAACGAGATCTGGATCGCCTATCGAGCGACAACAACGAAGCCTACTCCGATTAACCTTACCAATCACACCTATTTCAATCTTAGCGGAGACGCTTCCAGGGACATCAAGGACCACCTCCTTGAAATTGACGCGGAAGAGATAGTGCCTGTAGATGAAACCTCGATACCCACAGGATCACTCATGCCTGTCAAAAACACCCCCTTCGACTTCCGAAAGCCCCGTCCACTAGGTGAACGAATCAACGACGTTGGCATCGGCTATGATCACACCTACGTACTCAGCTCGGGGACACGAGAGCTTTCATTTGCGGCTCGTTTAGTAGACCCAAAATCAGGGAGAGTCCTCGTAGTCCTTACGACCGAGCCCGGCGTGCAACTGTACACAGGCAACTATCTCAATGGTACTTTTAAGGGGAAGGGTGGAGTGAGCTATGAAAAGCATGCGGGTCTCTGCCTTGAGACTCAGCACTTTCCTGATTCAGTAAATCAGCCATCTTTTCCATCTACCATCCTGCGGCCAGGAGAGGTCTACGCGCAGACGACCGTCTATCGCTTTGGAATAGAGAGGTAGTGTCTAGTCCAAACAATATGGCAACTGCAATGTCGTGAATGAGAGAGGAAATGGAAGCGGGGGTGGGATTTGAACCCACGACCTCCAGGTTATGAGCCTGACGAGCTAACCGGGCTGCTCTACCCCGCATCAAGGGTGGTCACAACTAATCTGTTTAGGACTAGCTGAGGTCTCAGACTATACATGTAGCCGACCCTCAGCGCAAGCAAGGCCATCAAGACTCGCAAAATAAGCCGCAAATAGCCCCATCCAACTCCTTCAGCTTACTAATTATTTGATGGGAGAAACCCTCAATAGTAAGCTCGTTGCCCTGCTAATCGACTTACGAGTGACACCAATGTCCACCAAGCCTCATGCCCTCGTTTTTGACCTAGACAAAAGGCACTGGCTCTCCTTTGCGAATCCGACCGCGTGTATAGAGGCGACCACTCTTGAGTGCGTTGAGGCAGCATTACGCCAGATTGAAGAACGAACGCGCCGCGAACGCCTCTGGGCGGTCGGATGGGTCAGCTACGAGGCGAGCCCAGCTTTCGATCCGGCTCTCACTGTTCGAAACGACGGCTCCTTCCCCATGGTATGGTTTGGGTTGTTTACAGAACCTACTATTCTCTCTCAACTCCCCTCCTCTGAGCCCACGAGCCCTCTTCTTTGGTCAAGTTCGATCTCCAAGGCTGAATACCTATCCTCAATACACGCGATCAAAGAGCGAATCGGCAAAGGAGACACCTATCAAGTAAACTACACCTTTCGCCTCACCTCGACCGCCCCCTCCCTCCCCCTCTCCTTACTCAAAGACATGGTCGATGCCCAAGCAGGAGCGTACAGCTGCTTAGTGGAATCGGAGCGATTCTCTCTCGTAAGCGCGTCGCCGGAGCTTTTCTTTCGCAAAGATGGCACAACACTTCGAAGTCGACCCATGAAAGGCACACGCCCACGAGGCCGCACCCTTGCAGAGGACGCAGCGACAGCTCAAGCACTTCGCGACACACCCAAAGACCGCGCCGAAAATACGATGATAGTGGACATGGTGCGCAACGATCTGAGTAAGATCGCCGAGCGACGCTCCGTTCATGTGACATCGCTATGTGAGGTTGAAAAATATCCGAACGTTTTTCAGATGACGAGCGAGGTTTCTGCTCATTCTACAAGCTCTCTTGTAGAAACATTCAAAGCGCTTTTCCCACCCGCCTCAATTACGGGCGCTCCCAAGGCGAGCACGATGAAGATTATTACCGAATTAGAGTCGACGCCTCGGCGGGTCTATACCGGAGCCATCGGTGTTATCTCACCACACGACAAGATGTGGTTTAACGTTGCAATTCGCACCGCACTACTCGATCGAATAACCGGTACGATCGAGTATGGGATCGGAAGCGGCGTGGTTTGGGATTCCAGCGGAGAGAACGAATATCAAGAATGCTTAGACAAGGCGTCCGCTATTACAAAGCACTCGCGCCCTCAGGAGCTTTTTGAAACTATTCTATGGGAACCAACCTCGCCCCACGGATTTTTTCTTCTTGAAGAGCACATCACACGGCTCAAAGAGAGCGCCGAGTATCATTCGTATAACTTCGACGAAACCGTAGCGCAAAAACGTCTTGCGACCGTACACACCGAACTACGAACTAAGACCTTACCGCACCGAGTTCGGCTCCGACTATCAAGGAGTGGTGACATCCTAGCCGACCACAACGTACTCACCCCTCTGCCGCACCCCTACAAAGTATCCTTGGCGCGGGAATCAATTCACTCCGTCGATCGCCGACTCTTTCACAAAACATCGGAGCGTCAACCGTACGACGACGCGATTCCGTCAAGCTCTTCAAGTCATGACGTCATACTCTGGAATGAGCGTGGGGAGATAACCGAATCACGAATAGCTAATATTGCCCTAGAGATAGAAGGAAAACTTTTCACGCCCCCTATTACGTGCGGGCTTCTAGGCGGGTGCTACCGCAAGCATCTTATTGAGAACGGTGAGCTGCAAGAACGGGTGCTAACAAAAGATGATGTTCGACGTGCGACACGGGTTGTTTTTATCAACTCACTGCGGCGGGCGTGGGAGGTGGAGGTTTGCTGAGCGCAGCGTCTGCGAGAAATAAACGGAAATCACACTCCTAGGACCCACGAGTCCATCATCAGGTGCTGCGGACGCTACGGCTCTCCACGATTCTGGGACACATAAACAAATAGCGTTCTCTTCAGTAGGAGCTCTTATCACCCTGACGAAATGTGTTGCATTGAAAGTCACCTCAAGGCAACATTCGGCGGTTTTATGGCTCATTACACACGGAGCGCCCGGTATGCTAAAGAAACTTTTCTCCTTTAATCGCTTGGTTTCGACAACAACACTCGTGCTGACGGCGGTGCTGTTCACGCCGCGGGCGAGTATCGCTCATGAGCCACCTCGTGCCGTCATAACGGAGGCGGATGTCAACGCCGCGCAGCAGGCGTGGTGTGATGGCCTCGTGAGGATTGGAAAGGTTTACAAGGAAGGTGGCGACTATAAGGCCGTAGCCAATCACGTCATTGACGATCTCTACGACTACAAAGAGGGGAAGGTTTTCTTCAAACCTACGTTGGCCTCCGGCAAGAATACCTTTCGACCCACTCGAGACGGAGCATTATCGTACTTCATCGGTGGAAACAAAGACTTCCCTGAGGATTCCGGTTTCGCACTCAAGGAGTGGACCAATGTACGCTACGACAACAACGCGGCTGAGAACGGAATCCAGATTCACGGCGATATAGCTATCACCATGGGCAACGTCTACTTAACGAACGCGCAGGGGCAGGAAGTGGTGGTGGACAAGACGTTCGTGTTTAGACGGTGCAAAGACGGCAAGCTGCGCCTGTGCACGCACAAGTCCGCGCTTCCGTTTGTTCCTACGAAATAATCATGCATGAACGCCCCTCTGCTAAGCTCTTCGGAGAAAAGCCGCTTGGGTCACTTCAAGCCCGACATGATAAATGACTGGAGTCTTTCCCTCATTGGTTATGGTCATTAAGGAGCAAAAAGGCTCCAAATTGCCGATCAAAACACGTGTATCATCAAGGCTCCGGCCGAAAACATCCGGTGGGAAAGATACACAGCTGAGAAACGGCATAAACAAATAGGCCTACCCAGTCGTAGGAAGGAGATGCCTACCTCCTTCAGTACGCGCGGGTACTATTGGAAAAAGTGCGGCGCGAACTTCAGCGCCCCTCTATCCCCGTCGTCGCGGCGGCGATTTTCGAGTTGGGCGCGTGGATCGCCCGCCTTTTTGCTGTGGCCGAGACGACGCTGGCCGAGATGATGGCCGAGCCTTAGGACGAGCCACATCACGATCTTCCCGACCTTCCCCATCGCGAGCTCGCTTTAACGCGGGCCGAGTACCCGTGGTCTCATGACGAGAAGCTTCACTTCTTGTCCTCGCTTTCGACTCCTCAGCCTCCGGCTGGAAAGTCATCACCTTTCGGCGAACTTGGATGTATTCTTTAAGGGTCATCACGCGGGCCTGCCCCACCTGCAGACGCCCGATTTTAAAGGGTCCATAGGTAGTTCGCTTGAGCTTCATCACGGCATGGCCCAGCTTCTCAAATACTCGGCGCACGACCCGATTTCTTCCCTCCTTGATAGTCACCTGCACCCAAGTGGTCTTCTCATCGGAGCGAAGCACCGCGGCATCCGCCTGAACCATCCCGTCAGAGAGGCGCACACCCGAATGCAATTTATCAAGAACTGCTTGGCTTACGGATCCCTCTACGCGCGCCTCATAGACACGCTCGAAACCGTATCGCGGATGCATCAAGCGCTCCGCCATCTCCCCATCATTGGTCAGGATCATCAGCCCTGTCGAATCGTAATCGAGACGTCCGACTGGGAAATAGGACGCATAATGCTTGGTTAGGAACTGCGCCACCGTTGGACGACCTTCCGGATCGCTCAACGTCGAAACGACGCCGCGTGGTTTGTTGAGAACCACTATTCCCTTCGGAGCCGCTCGAACCGGCCGTCGATTGACCTCGACCTTGTCGACCTCTGGGTTTATCTTGCGCCCGAGCTCAGTAACAACTTGCCCGTTAACACGTACCCTCCCCTCTTTGATGAATTGCTCCATCTTTCGGCGAGAACCAACACCACATTCGGCGAGAAATTTTTGGAGGCGAACTTCGTACATACTTCAACTACTACTGCACTTGAGGTTGAGATTCTACTTCAGCGGACTGCTCTGTTAGAGCACCCGTGTCAGCCATATCTTCATCACCTGAATCATCATCATTAGGGGAATCATCTTGAGACTCGAGAGCCTCTCCGGGCTCCTTCACAAGAGCCTTTAGGTCACGCAACGCTGGCAACTCCGAGAGGGTATTCAATCCGAAGATTGAGAGGAAGTCTTCAGTCGTACCATATAACGCCGGCTGACCGACGGAGGCCTGGTAGCCAAGGATCTTAATCAACTTGCGCTCAAGCAGCGTCTTAATCGTCGGAGCAACATCTACTCCTCGAATCTTATCGACCTCACTTTTCACAACCGGCTGCTGGTACGCGACCACAGCAAGGGTCTCAAGCGCCGCCTGCGAGAGCTTGCGTGGTTTCACAGCGATCAGCTGTCGAACATGCTCAGCATAAAGGGCCTTGGTGCGAAGCTGCAACTTCTGAGCGACCAAAACGAGTTCAAGCCCGCAAGACTCCTCCGCGTAAGCTTTCTTGAGGGACTCAGCAAGCTGAAGAACCTCCGCTTTCGGGCACTGAAGGATATCTTGCACTCTAGCTATAGGAAGAGGGTCTCCACTTGCGAGCAAAAGAGCCTCAAGAAGGCCCACTTTCTGAGCATCTGAGAGCGTTGAGGTTTGAGCCTCGGCCGGAGTGGAGTCTTGCACGACGCCAGGCGAGGACTCCTCTGCCTGATTTGAAGTCTCGCACACTACACCATCCGCCTCGCCGGATTTCATAGGAAGCTCTTCAACCTGAGCAGAGGACTCCTGTATGACTGGAGCCGTCACCTCCTGAGTAGGAGCACCAGCTTGAATTTCCTCCTGGGAAACCTCTTGCGCGTTATCTCCATTGTTCTCATTCGTCATACCGTTAACTCCAGATTACGCCTTGAAAAATTATATGAGAGCCGAGAGCGGGGCTTTTGCTACGCCGCTACTTCAGCCAACTCCTCTGTCGTGTCGACACTTGACCCATCATTAGTATCCGCGAGGGATAGCTTAATCTCCGCCATTGGCCCCTCTTGAGAAACCGAGATCATTCGGCGGCGACACAGCTCAAGCACAGCGACGAACACCCCTATTGCCGTAGACTTGTCAGCAGCCGCTCCCAAGAGAGCCGCGAACGTTCCTGCTCCACCAAGACCTTTCAGGCTATCAACCACAGTCCGCATACGCTCAACAACGGAAACCGTGTCAAACGTTATAGAATACGTGGCCGCTCTCTCTCCAAGTCGGGACAGCACTGCCTGGAACGCTTGCACCAACAGCTCCGATTGATGATCGGCTATCGGAATGAGCGCAGGGTCGATCTTTTTGGCTTTGACGGGTGCCGCAAAGACATCGTGACCGAGAACGGGTCGCCCAGCCAGGTTGGCGGCCGCGGCCCGAAACATTTCGAGCTCCTTAAGACGATTAACGAGAGCCTCGTGCGGGTCGATCAGCTCGCCATTTTCATCGGGGATCAACTCAACCGGATCATTGAGCAAGACACTCGCTTTAACAGAGAGCATCGTCGCAGCGATGACGAGGTATTCAGCCGCAATCTCTACATCGTAGTAACGAAGGGCTTTGATGCACTCAAGATACTGCCCGGTGACTTCGGCGAGGGAAACCTTTTCAATCGGCAACTCCCGCTTCTTTACAAGATGCAAAAGCAGGTCGAGCGGCCCGTCGAAGAGCTCTAACTTAACCTCAAAGAATCGACTGTAATTATCTGGTGCCGACATCCTCGCGCCCCCTCACTTACTTTAAGTTACTTTAAGGGCCTTGGTTTGTCTATGCTGCTTTGATACCTCATGGAGCATCACAGAGGTCGCCTGGGATACGTTCAAAGACGAGAGCTCCCCGCTCATGGTTATATAGACTCGGAAATCAAGGGTTCGCTCAATCAGCTGGTGAATACCCTCCCCTTCGGCGCCCATAACCAGCACAGTCTTTTCGGGAAACTCGAAGGTATCGAGGGGCGACGCGTCAGGCGACACCATAGCCCCAACTGACCAAGCCCCCGCTTGCTTAAGCTCCTCAAGGGCGCGGTGCAAATTGGATACGGGACAAAGAGGGATAATCTCACTCGCTCCCACACTAACCTTGGAAACTACAGCACCAACCGGAGCTCCTCGGTTTTTTGACCAAAGAACAGCATCCACACCAAAGCACTCCGCGGCGCGAAGGATAGTTCCAAAATTCTGAGGATCAACTACGCCATCAAGGGCGAGCACCGAACACACCTGTGAGTCGCGCACCAACTCCAAAAGATCGGAGAATTGAAGATGCGACCTAGGCTCAACTCGCAGCACGACGCCCTGATGAGAATCGGAATTGACGAGATTGTCTAGCTCTCGACGGGGAACTTCACGAATGGGCACTTTCACACGACGAAGCGCGTCG
>CAIXKI010000012.1 GCA_903920005.1 uncultured delta proteobacterium | reverse complement strand
GGAAGCACCGTATCAGGAAGATAACTTGCGCGGTCTTTCAAGGTCGGATTTTGAGCGTGGTCCCAATTCGCCTTTTGGAGGTGGACTCTCGCGTTGGGATAAGAGAGCTGTGGAGTTCCAGCCGTATCGAGGTGGGAGATTCCCCCAGCATGATCGAAGTGAAGATGGGTTAGTATGATATCTGTAATCGTTGTCGGATCGAATCCCCAGGTTGACGGTGGATTGTTCTCAATCGCGTAAATCTGACGTTGCTTGTCGGACCACTTCTCTCCCATTCCAACGTCGATCAAGAAACGACGGGATCCATCGTGGATAATTAACGAGCGACACGCGAGACGAATGCGATTTTCGTTGTCCGCCGGGATGCTCTTTGACCAGAGATTTTTGGGGACAGATCCGAACATGCATCCGCCGTCTAAGCGGAAGAAACCGAAGATTACTTCCTGAATTGAGAATCGTCCTATCTTCATGGCGGATTGTACTGAAAGGTGTTGACGTTGCCACAATAACATACACGCCTTAGGGTGTGTCGCGCTATGAGGGTTCTACCCCTTTACTATAAAAAGGGACGCTCCCTTGCTCGCTAATTTCCTGCGAGTAATTGGAAAACAAGCCTCTCGTCTATTGAGCTAGGGCTTGCGATGTCTTAATGCGGTTATGCCGGTATCTTCGGTATCCGTTCCCGGCTCAACGCCGGAGTGGTGATGGTTAAGATATCCGCTCGAATCTTGTCCGCGAGCTCATCAGTAGGTAGGTCGTTTGCCTCAGTGCCGAAGGGCTCCTCAACTTCTTCTGAAATAAGTTCTAGGGAAGCGAAGGCGTAGAAGATGATCATTACAGCCGGGACGGCCCAGTAAGAGAAGTCGAATGAAAACGCGATCGGCATCGTAATGACGTACACGAAGATAATCTTTTTGAGGAATAAGCTGTATGAGAAAGGGATTGGGGAGTTTTTTATCCGTTCGCAAGCGCCAGTGATATCAATGAGCGAGAAAAGCTCGCCGTTCAGGTAAAGTAGTTGCTCATCCGTAAGAACTCCGTGGGATCGTAATTCTTGGAGGTGCCGAACTAGAAAACTATGGAGGTAAAGCGGTCTGTTTTGCGCGGTGAGAAGCGCTCGCCGGTCGACGTTCCCAAAGGCCGGAAGGTCCTCTGCTCGTGCGTCGTCTCTCAGGTGATCTCTTAGGGCGTACGGGAATGTCGATAACGCGTCACGCAAGAGGGCAAGATCGCCGGCATGCTTGGCGCCTAAGAGAGACTGGATCTTGCTCATCAAACTCCGAGAATTATTGACGAGGCTTCCCCAAAGCTTGCGACCCTCCCACCACCGCTCGTAGGCAGTGTTAATACGAAACACGAGAAGCATAGAGAGCACGAAGCCGATGATTTGATGGAAGATCGTAGGGCTCTTGAAATGTAACTTTGAGTGTAGCTCCAGAAAAACTAGGCCTCCGGTTAGCGCTCCTAGCATCGTCATCGTTGGCAGTAGAATGCGAAAGGTGTCGCTACTGTGAAAGCGGAAGATGAGGCGGAACCAGTCCTTCGGGTTGTACGTGATCATACGGTACAGGGTAATAGGGGCTGGGGAGCTATTCAAGTGAGCGCGCGGCTGTGAAAGTCAGGACGCTCCTCGTTACCTTTGCTGCTTCCTTAATTGTATCAGCCTGTTAGGCAGGTTTAGGCGCTCCCATACTCCTAACTAATTGAATCGAAGATGAAAACTCCGAATCTTAGACACCGAGGGGTAGTGTTTGCCCCCAGTGTTTATGCGTGACGCCCTATGAAGCACCTACCGCTCATTTCAGTCATTACGCCAGTTTCAAACTGCGCGGCGAGTCTTCCTCGTTGCATTGAAAGTGTGATGTCGCAGGGGGACCACCGGGTTGAGCACCTCATAGTCGACGGCGATTCGAAGGATGGGACCGTTGAGGTCCTTTCTAAATATGGGCACCTCCGATGGCTCTCGGAGCCTAACACTGGAGAGGGCCAGGCGTTGAATAAGGCTCTTCGAGTAGCGCGGGGCGACCTCGTTCTATGGTTGAACGGCGATGAGTGGCTCGAACCGGGCGCGTTTACCGCAATTCTTAATGCACGAGAACAGTTTCCAGACGCCGCTGTGCTCTATGGTTCGTGCGCGCTGGTTGATGGAGCCAGGAGTGAAAGGTACGTTGTGGTGCCAGGTGCTGTCACGAAAAGCCATGAGCTTGTGCGCTGGTGGCTTTGCGAGCGGCATCCTCACCGATCGAGCGTCTATCTTTCTCGCAAGGCTCTCGACTCGATCGGTCTCTTCCGAGAGGATCTGCGGTTCAGTATCGACTATGATGTTTTCTTGAAGCTCGCGAAAAACGAATCGTTTGCGTTTGTTGATGCGGTTCTCGCAAATACCCCCCTTGCCTCGAAATCGCACCCCCCGGGAACTGAGAATCAGCAGATAGAGGAGCATTGGAAAGTTGTTGCGCCTGTCGTGCGCGCGCTTCCTATGGATCAACAGGTTGCGTACTGGAGAGATTACTATGCTCAACGAGTTGCGAGTCCAGTGCCTTATGAGCAGTCTCGCATTCCTTCGGATGATGCAGCGTGCCACGGGCTTGTGAGCTATTTGACGAATTCGACAGGTGGTGCGGCGTCGGTAAACTTTTCAAAAATCTTCCCTAGTAATGAGGCTCAAGAGCAGGTGATGGGGCTTCTGGAGCAGTGCTCGGCGACGCAAAAGAGCTCGGCCTCAGCGAAGAGAACTGTCAAGGTGGCCGAGGACTATGCTGGCGATCTCGATCTCACAAAGATCTCTCAAGAGTCTGACTTCGCTCGAAGCATTCGAGACGTATTTACTAAGTATCGTCCAACAAAGATCATTGAAACTGGGACGTATCTCGGCACAGGGACAACCTCAGTAATCGCATCGACCCTACGGCAACTCAACCTCAACGACACTCGCTTCTACTCGATAGAGGTTAACCCGCAGAATGTAGCGCAGGCGCAATACAATCTGACTCAGGCTGGGCTTGCTCCTTTAGTACGCCTTTGTCACGGGTTGTCGGTTCCTCGTTCTGTCCTTCCGACGGTTGAGCAGATTGAGGAGGCATGCGTTCGCAACATTGAGTTTGACGATATCTTTGTTGATCATCGTGAGCACAATCGAGCGACTTTGTATTATGAAGAGACAAATTTCGACGGAGTTGAAGAGGATTTGCTTGGTAAGGCGCTTAACGCTTTCGAGGATAGGCCCGACTTCGTCATACTCGATAGCGCCGGTCACATGGGCTTTGTGGAGTTTTCGTACCTTCTAGAGAAGCTTAAGGGACCATGTATCATCGCGCTCGATGATGTGTACCACATAAAGCACCACAAGAGCTTTTCTCAACTCAAGAGGGACCCGCGATTTCAAGTGCTCGCTGACTCAAGGGAGAAATTCGGGTTCTGTATCGCTCAGTTCACTCCTACGCCGCTGTCGGTTTCGGTCACCGTAGAGAGCGATGGAGGACACTTCCAATCACCGAGGCTTCCTAAGCAAGCCAGTCGAATACTATGGGTGCGAACAGACTCTATAGGGGATAACGTTTTGGGCGCGTCAACGATTGAGCCACTGAAGGCTTGCTATCCTGGCGCTGAGATCGCCGTCGTCTGTCAAGAGCGAGTAGCGCAACTCTTTACCCATTGTCCGTTCGTCTCCAAAATAATGACCTTCAGACTCGATGATCCTACCTCGCTCTTCAATTTGGAGAGGGAGGTGTGCGGTTGGAACGCTGATCTTGTTTTTAATACCGCCTATTCGAGAGATGTGCTTTCAGATCAGATATGTGGATGGGCTGCCGGGGCTACGGCGATAGCGTTTGAGGGGGACGATCAAAATAAGGACTCGAGTCTTTCATCGCGAGGTGATTCTCCCTACACGGCGCTTGTAACGGAGGTCGATACATGGATGCCGGAGATTGAAAAATACGATGCCTTTCTTGGCAGGCTTGGTGTTAATGCAGGTACTCGCAAGCCGGTTGTATGGCGCGATCCGACATCAGAGCAGACAGCCGAAAGATTCTTTCGAGAGTTGCAGATCCCCCAAGAGAAGGCGATCGCGTTCGCTCCCGGAGCGCAACTTCCGGGGCGGGTCTATGAACGCTTCTCAGAGACGATGGCGATGCTCAGCGACGCTGGATATGTGATTATTGGCCTCGGCGCGGAACACGAATCCGAAAGTCTCGGTCGAGCCATTCGTGGAACTAGTCTTCGGGTGGTTAGTCTCTTCGGAAAAACAAGTCTTACTGATGTCGCGGCGGTTGTCTCTCGGTGCGCGTTGATGATCGGAGCCGAAAGTGGACCAGCCCACATCGCATGTGCCGTTGGCACCCCTAATGTGGTGATTCTTGGAGGGGGGCATTTTGGTCGTTTCATGCCTTATTCGGCGCTTACCTCAGCGGTGTCCACACCTGTCTCGTGTGCGCGATGCAATTGGTACTGTAATTACGAGACTACAGCATGCGTTAAGGATATTGATCCGCTCGTTGTGCGTCAGGCGGTGCAAGATCGATTGACGCGACCAGCTCCAGAGCGTGCTCAGATCTACCTCTCCGTTCCCGCAGTCTCTCAGCGAGGGCTTAAGATGTACCCATCTCCTGAGACAGACTACGGACAGTTTGCTGAGTTGGGAGATGTGATCGTGGTGCGTGAAGGCGTTGGTCCTGTGGCCGAATTCAAAGGATCTTCGCGTGGACCTCAGAGAACCGCGACCGCATCGGGAATGAGCGTTGCCCATTCGTAATGAAGAGAGTGTCGGACGTGTTGGTTGAGAACCCACGTAGGCCTGGTTCCCACTCCCCTAGTTTTTTATCACCCTGCTAGGGATTCCTTCGCCACGATGGGTCTCGTTTTTGGGTAAAGGCGAGGAGACCTTCGGACGCTTCCGCCCCAATGCTTAAGAGAGCGCTGCGGTCAGCAAATTCACGAATTGCCGAGTGATATTCCTTTTCGCTTATTTCAAGGAGTCCTTCTTTCGATGCTTTGAGAGCGCCTGGTCCCTGCCTCATAAGCTTTGCGCACATCTCTTGGGCTGTCTGATCGAGCGATCCCTTTGGATGCACCGACGTAATGAGGCCGATCTCAAGGGCACGTTGAGCGGAGATCCTCTCTCCGGTCATCAGGAGATGGGCGAGTGCTTTCTTTCCGATGAGGCGACTGATCGGGGCCATGACAACAAGAGCCGCGAGTCCGATCGCCACTTCCGGTAGGCCAAAGATGGCATCGTCTGCCGCAAGCGTGATGTCGCACGCCGCCGCGAGCCCACATCCACCTGCAAGCGCAAAGCCGTGTACCGACGCTACGACTGGAAGGTGGGTTGTTTGAATCTTCTCGATAAGATTAGCGATCGATTGAAAGAAAGCTCGGCGAGCTGCTGGAGCGGCGTTTGCGACGAGCTCGGCGATGTCCGCGCCAGCGCAGAACGCTTCGCTCCCGGAACCGGTGAGAAGGAGACATCGCGCACGAGCATTCGCGGTCGCGGCATCTACTGCCGCACAGAGAGATAGAACTGTTTCCGCGTTGAGGCTGTTGCGTGCGGAAGGGCGGTTGATCGTGATCGTAATAAGGCCGGCAGATTCGGTAACGAGGACTGTTTGAGAAGCCATAGGTCTTACCTCATGGTCGAGAAGAGTTTGAGCGTGTTCTGAGTAGTTATCTCCGCAACTTCTTCGAGGGACAATCCTTTAATTGCGGCGAGGCGTTTCGCGGTTTCCGCCACGAACGCGGGCTCACATCGCTTTCCACGATGAGGTTCGGGAGCGAGAAACGGCGCGTCTGTTTCCACGAGGATCTGTTCAAGAGGAATAGCCGCGCAGATAGCTCTGACCTCTTCCGCTTTCTTAAAGGTAAGAAGTCCCGGAAATGAGACGTAAAAGCCGATCTCCCACAACCGTTTCGCGAACTCCGCGTTCTCAGCAAAGCAGTGAAAAACTCCCCCCACGGTTTCAGCGCCCTTCGAGGTAAGCATCGTAATGCACTCGCTTCCCGCGCTACGGGAGTGAATGATCAAGGGCTTCCGCACCCTCTTTGCGAGTTCGATTTGCATCTCAAACTTTTCGTATTGCTTATCAACGGGGGCCCAGTCGCGGTAGAAGTCGAGGCCTGTTTCTCCAATTGCCACAACCTTTGGGTGGCTCGCGAGCTTTTCGAAGAGGAGGGGGTCTATTTCATGGGCAGCATCGTGGGGATGGACGCCAACGCTTGCCCATACGCACGGATGTTTTTCGGCGAGCGCGATGGCGCGCTGCGCTCCAGCGAGGCCGTCTCCGGTTCCGACCGAAAGCATCCGAGCAACACCAGCTTTCATGGCTCGTTCAACGCACGCGTCCCGATCCGAATCAAACGATTCTGAATCGAGGTGCGTGTGAGAATCGGTGAGATTCATGGAGTTTGCTTAGCGTACTCGTGCGCCCGAGGGGATCGGCTTGTCCGGAGTGAGAAGCGCGAGGGCGCCATCTCCATCTGTGGACGCCGCGAGGAGCATTCCCTGGCTCTCAACACCCATGAGCTTCGCTGGTTTCAGATTGGCGACAATAACGATCTGACGACCGATGAGTTGTTCTGGAGTGTAGTGCTGAGCGATACCAGAAACGATCTGTCTCTTGCCGAGTTCTCCAACGTCAAGCTGAATGCGGTACAGCTTTTTCGACTTTGGAACTGACTCAACGGCCTCGATGGTCGCTGTGCGAAGTTTGACTCTAGCGAAGAGGTCGATCTCAATCTCGTCGTCAACGATCGGAGCGGTTACTGGCTGGCTCGGAGCTGGTGTTGATTCGACAAGTGCCGGGATTTCAATTTTATCTGATGTTTCCATGGAACGGGAGCCTAGCACGAACTATGGCTAATTACACCTCACGACTCGCGTAGGAAAACGTAGGCGGTGATGGGGAACACAGGTTGTCTTGAGCGGGGGATTGGGCTCTTCCGCGATTGCCGCGCCTCGTGTGGGGAGCAGCGCGTTATCGTTCGTTGAGCAAAAGCTCGCCCAACGACGGCGCGCTATTCGGAATGCTCTGGTAGGTAGCCGAGAGCTCACGGCTACATCCTTGAAGGATTTTCAGGAGGCAGAGAGTCGGATTTACATGGCGGTCTAGGATGAGGTACTCCGCGTCGAGCGCATTTTGAAGGGCGTTGCCCCAGACGGCGGCGGAGTCTCTGTCACGTGCGCTCTCTAAAAGTTTTTGCCGGATAGTTGTTCGGAGAAACGCAAGGCGCTCTCTTAGAAGACTTTTTTCGGCGCCCCATTCTTGAGCGGCTCTGCCGATAGTGGTCGTGTCTCCATTGAACGCGCGATCAAGAACTGACTTCACATCGTCGTGCATCTCGGCGCGAGCCTGAAGGGAGTCGAGTCCTGCCGCTGAGCCATCAGCGAGGGCAGCCGCGCTCGCGTCGATCTTTGGGAGTCCTAATTGATCCGCGATCGTCTGGAGCTCCTCGGTTGAAAGTCGATCGAAAAAGATACGCTGACACCGTGAGAGGATTGTAGAAGGAAGTCGTGAGGGGTTCGCCACGATCAGGATAAAGAATGTCTCAGGTCGGGGTTCCTCTAAAGATTTGAGGAGGATATTCGCTCCGACTATTGAGATCTCGTCGGCGTCGTTGAGGACCGCAACCTTCCTGCCGCCCATAAACGGCTTTAAACTCAGGTTGTCCAGGGCGATTCTGATGTCGTCGACAGTCGCGCTCCGCTCGCCAGAGAAGGTAAGTCGGTGGAGATCTGGATGGTTGTTCGAATCATAGAGCGAGCATGTGCGACACGAACCGCAACCGCCTTGAGGGGCGTTTGGAGTCGCGCAGAGAAGTTGCCTTGCGAGCTCTTGAGCGGCGGCGAATTTTCCGATTCCGTGAACACCCGAAAAGATAAGCGCGGAAGGAAGGCGCTCTTCTCTCGCGAGTTGGGAAAGTTGTGTGCGTTGTGGGGAGTGTCCGACGAGTGTGTTCACGCCCGTACTGTAGGACTAAATCCTTCCGATAGGAAGTGTCTAGCAGTGTGGGGAAAGAGGTTCCGTCGTCACCATTTTTGGAGCTTTGACGAAGACGGGGTGAAGATGATTTAAAAACGGAGAGAGCTCAGCGACTCGCCGAAGTATCGACATGGGCGACAGGAAATGATTTTTTTTACTACCCCATTAGCCCGCATGCTAGCGCGGTTATTTCCAGCAATTCCTCTGGTGTCTTGGTCGCGTCCAGAACGAGGAAGGGGACGGGAAGATCGTTGGCGCACTCCAGAAATCCGTTTCGAATGCGGGTGTGGAAGTCGAGCTGTTCGTGTTCGAACGAGTCGGGATCGGATCCCGTCCGGCTCGCGATCCTCTTGAAAGCCTCCTCGGGCGAGAGGTCGAGGAGAACAACGAGGTCGGGAAGGGTGCCCTGAACAGCCAAATTATTAGCCTGGTCTATCCACGCTCGGTCGAGCCCTCGGCCGTGACCTTGAAACGTGATGGTAGAATAGAGAAAGCGGTCACAGAGAACCCATGAGCCACTGTTAATTCCGGGGCGGATAACTTTGTCGACATGTTCAGCTCGGTCTGCCGCAAAGAGAAGTAGTTCAGCTCTGGGAGACTTTGGTTCGCCCTGCCAGTTAAGGAGGAGCTTTCTTAGCTCTTGACCCAGGGGAGTTCCGCCTGGCTCGCGGGTGTCGATGACCTGTTCTCCGGCCGTCGAGAGCTTGGCCGATAAGCCTCTATGCAGCGTGGTCTTGCCGCACCCGTTGATCCCCTCAAATGCTATGAAGGCTGGTTTTCTGGAGAGGGTGAAGCTCGGTGTCACTATCATATAGGGGTACGTCCTACTGTATGTTCTGCTCGGTGTACAGGTGGTTGTTGTGCCGCCGCAAGCGTCTGGCTTGTCGATGCTCGAAACATAAGGGTGAGTCACGAAGCATCGCTGCGGTCAGCTGTGCTTTCCGGCGAAGGTTCGGCGCTCTTCTTCACCTTTTTGTTCACCGGGGCGGCCGGGCGTTATTTTGGGTTCTTTCAATTTTATAGTGCGCCGGAATTTATTGAATATTCCCTAGGCCGCGGCGTCTCATCGGTCGACTGTTTATTATTCATAGGCCAAATCTTGGAGAGTGCTTCGAGGTCGCGGGCCACCTCCGGGCGAGGGGGTTGGCCATTTCGTCGTAATCGGTCCCTGTTTTCAAACATTGGTATGCGGAGAGGGTCTGTGAGCGCTTGAGGAATTTTATCAAGTACTCTATCCAGTTAAGTGGCGGACACCCGAAACAACTGCGGTATTTACTAGACTGAATAGTATCCAGAGCGTCGTTCCTCATTTTCTCTGTTGCGCCAGAGAAATCTTCTTGAAATATTCCGCCCTGGACACTAGTCCAACTCTAAACATTATGTGGAGACGTGTATGAAGAAGATTCTTATTGCTGCGCTCGGACTTGCTTGCAGCGCTACCTCTGTATCAGCAGAGCCCTTGATGAAGTACAACTATTTCGATGCATCGTATCAGTGGTCATACCTTGATTCTAACGCATTCGATAATTCGAACGGACTTGACACCAAGATCTCGTACGGCATCGTTGATCACGTTGCTTTGGAGGGTGGATACAACTACGCTAACTCAAGCTTTACTGACGTAGCTGGTAACATCAACCAGAACACATTCAAGTACGGCGCAGCGTTCTATGACACATTCTGCAACGACTATGACCTTATCGCTCGAGTAGGCGGAACAAACGTTTCTATCGACAGCGACCTCTTCGACCAGGTTGGTATCGACAGCAGCGACTCTGGTGTATACGCAGGCCTTGGTCTTCGTACGCTCCTCACAGAGACTCTCGAGGGTAACCTTGACGCTACGTACGGCAACATGAACACCATTGCTAACACCAACGGTGGTGGATGGACCTACACAGCAACAGCTCTTCAGACTCTTGCTGATGACCTTGCTCTCAAGGTTTCAGCTGGAATCGACGAGGAGACAAACGTAAACCTCACAGCAGGTCTTCGTTTGACCATGTAGTTCCTAAAGCGATTCTAGGAAGTATCTGGAATTGTGCTAAGCGCCCTGAAAAGGGCGCTTTTTTTATGCTTTCGGGGTGCGCCCAAGCTCTGGATATGCGACAACTTTCAAGTGCTAGTTCTGGGAAAAGTGTTCCCTGAACGGTATCAGGGTGCTAATAAATCACTGTTTTCCTCGAAGGGGCCTCGGATGCCCTGCGACAAATCGTCCCCAAAGGGGGCCTGGCTGCTATTTCATTCGCCTCGTTGTTAGGAGTTCTATGGCAACTTTTAAGACAAGCCTTCAGCAAGAGTCTCGTGACCGATACCTTACCTACGCGCTGAGCGTAGTGTCCGGCCGGGCGCTACCCGATGTTCGTGACGGTCTCAAACCGGTGCAGCGTCGAATCCTGTACGCCATGCTTCAAAATCTGAACCTAAAGCCCTCGTCGAGTCACCGTAAGTCGGCGGCGGTGGTTGGAGAGGTTCTCGCTCGTTTTCATCCCCATGGAGACGTAGCGTGTTACGAGGCGATGGTCCGAATGGCGCAGGATTTCTCTCTGCGCTATCCGCTTGTGGATGGGCAGGGAAACTTTGGTTCTCTGGATGGTGATAACGCCGCGGCGTATCGATATACCGAGGCTAAGCTTCGAGAGCTTGCTCTTGAAGTGATCGGAGAGATTAATGAAGAGACCGTATCGTTTCGGGATAACTTCGACGCGACGGTTGTGGAGCCCGTTGTGCTTCCGAGTCGAATACCGAACCTCCTCATTAACGGAGCGACAGGTATCGCCGTAGGTATGGCGACGAGTATTCCACCACACAATTTGAAGGATACGATCAAAGCGATCATCGAATTGGCAAAGGACCCGGAGCTCTCGACCTCTAAACTAACCAGCCTCATCAAGGGCCCAGATTTTCCGACCGGCTGTAATATCCTTAACTCGCAAAAAGAGTTGGTGGAGATGTACGAGACGGGCCGCGGCTCTGTTCGTATGCGTGGAGAGTGGAGCGTTGAAGAACAGGCCCGTGGCAAGCAGGTCATCGTTGTTACCACGATCCCGTACGCTGTGAACAAGGCGACCTTAGTCGAGCGAATCGCGGGATTGATCATCGATAGAAAGGTTCCCCAGCTTGTTGACGTTCGGGATGAATCGACCAATGAGATTCGTCTTGTTCTTGAGTTGGCGGCTGGCGCCGACGCTGACGTGGCAATGGCCTACCTCTTTAAAAATACGCCGCTAGAGTCAAACTTCGCCGTGAATCTCACGGCGCTGGTGCCTGCAGAGGGAGCGTCGACACGTCCAGAGCTCCTTTCGCTTAGGTCTTGTCTCAAACACTTCTTCGACTTCCGCGTTGATGTTACCGAAAAGAAACTTACCTTCGAGAGAAAACAGCTGCTCGAGCGGATGCATATTCTTGAGGGGTTGGTAATCATCTATGACGCCCTTGATGAGGCGCTCAAGATAGTTCGTAAGAGCGATGGGCGAAGTGATGCTGCTGACAAGCTCCGAGCGCGATTCAAGCTCTCAGAGATTCAAGCCTTTGCTGTTGTTGATATGCGCATCTATCAGCTCTCGAAGACGAACATCGAAGAGATTACGAAAGAACTTGCTGAGAAAGAGAGGCGCGTTAAAGAGATTGAGAAGCTCCTCAAGAGTAAGACGGCCCTTCAAGATGTGGTGTGCGCGGATCTTGAGAAGATCGCTGAGAAGTACGGAGATCGGCGTAAATCAAAACTCATTAAGGATAATGTTGATATCGAGTTCGATGAGACCCAGTACGTCGTTCAAGAGGATGTGCATGCTATTATCACCGCTGATGGATGGATTAAGCGAATTCGTCGAACGAACGATCTGACTTCGACTCGACTTCGTGAGGGCGACGCGCTCCTTTCCGCGCACGCGCTGACAACGCTCGACTCAGTCGCTCTTTTGACAAGTTTTGGAACGCTCTTTGTCCTGAAGGTGTCAGACTTTCCAGCGTCGAGCGGATACGGAACTCCGATTCAGAAACTCCTCAAATTCAAGGATGGAGAGCGAATAGTTCGTTCGTTTGGGATCTCCGCGAGCGGGCAAACGGCTCCTGCGACGGGTGCGCAGGTTCAGCTTCCACTTGGGAATGCCACGGTGAGTGGCGTGCGAGACCAGAGGCTTAAAGACGGGGACACGCTCGTTTTGGTTGGTCAGCAGGGTACCGGTTACGGGCTGACCCTCAATGAACTCAGCGCGACGAAGCGAACGGGCCGTCGCGTTATGAAGCTGCGTGATGGTGAGTTCTTGGCGGCGGTTGCTCCGATAGCTCCACTGATGGTGTTCATAACTCAGGACGGATCGGGGCTCGCGATTCCTCAGGGTGAGATCCCGGTTCGTGACAGCGCGGCTGTGGGTGTCTGCCTTATGGGTGTTCGTGAAGACGACGCGCTTGTCGCCTGCTGCGGAGTTGCCTCAGGAAAGATGAAGGGCACTCTTATGCTTGAGCTCAAGTCCGGCAAGACAAAGGATGTTCCTCTCTCGGAGGTAACGAAAGGGCACCGAGCGCTCAAGGGCACCAAGGTCTACTCCCGTGATGAGATCGCGGGCGCGACTATCGTTGAAGCGTAAGTTTTTTTGATCAGAAATCGTCGTACGAGACGGGAGAAGCGCAGATGGCAAAGGGAAGTTACAGTGCGGTAGATATCGAAGTCCTTGAGGGATTAGAGCCGGTGCGAAAGCGCCCAGGTATGTATATCGGCGGAACCGATGGTCATGCGGGCTTGCACCATCTGGTCAAAGAGATTCTCGATAACTCAGTGGACGAGGCGATGAACGGTCACGCTGACATGATCACCGTGACCCTTCACAAAGACGGTGAGAGCGTTACAGTTGAGGATAACGGCCGAGGTATTCCGGTCGATATCCACCCGAAGTTTAAAAAGCCGGCGCTTGAGATCATTCTCACCACGTTACATGCCGGAGGAAAATTCAGTGACCACAACTACGTGACCGCGGGCGGCCTTCATGGAGTCGGAGCGTCCGTCGTTAATGCCCTGTCAGAGAAACTTGAAGCCACTGTGTTTCGTGATGGATTCGAGTGGAAGCAGAACTTCTCGCGTGGGAAGACGGAAGGCACGATTAAGAAGCTCGGGGCGACAAGAAAAAAGGGTACTCGCATCTATTTCAAAGCTGATAACGAGATCTTTAAGTCTGTTGAGTTCTCCGAGAAGAGAATCGAGAAGATTATCGAGGAGAAGTCGTTCCTCTATAAGGGTTTAAAGATCGTCTTTAAAAACCAGAAAGATGACACTGAGAAGACCTTTTACTACCCAGAGGGTATCAAGTCGTATCTTAAGTCGATGCTTGAAGGTGATAGCACTTCGCCGGTTGGCGGAGAGTGTTTCGATCTGGATCGCGCTAACGGTATTAAGATCGAGGTTGCGTTCTGCTGGACAGAATCGACACAGGAGCAAGTGTTCTCGTATGTGAACGGAATCCACACCAAGGGTGGTGGTACTCACGAAGACGGATTCAAGAGTGGATTGTCAAAGGCGCTTCGTAATTACATCTCGGTTCATAATCTTCTTCCGAAGGGAGTAAAGATTACGGGAGAGGATATTCGCGAGGGGCTCGTAGCTGTCCTCTCGGTAAGCGTTCCAGGAGCTGTAAGTCAGCTTCAGTTCCAGGGTCAAACGAAAGATAGATTGAACAATCCAGAGCTTGAGGCTCCCGTTGACGCGCTTGTTAAGTCGTTTGAAAACGTTCTTAACTCAAAGCCATCCGTTGCGAATGCTCTTGTTGAGCGAATCACTCTCGCCGCAAAGGCACGGGCGGCCGCGCGGTCGGCTTCCGCTAATGTGAGCAGAAAAGTTGGCGTGAGTCACCGACTCAATCTTCCGGGAAAGCTTACTGATTGTTCATCGACGAAGCCGGAAAACTCTGAACTCTTCATCGTAGAGGGAGATTCCGCGGGCGGTAGCGCCAAGCAGGGAAGGGATCGAGGAACGCAGGCTGTGCTTCCTTTGCGAGGCAAGATCTTGAACTCGGTAGCGACGAGCCACCAAAAGATCTCGGAGAACAAAGAGCTTGTGGATCTCGTGTCCGCTCTCGGTTGTGGATCGGGCAAGGATATCCGTCTCGATAAGCTTAGGTACTCAAAGGTTATTATCCTTACTGATGCGGATGCCGATGGAATGCATATCTCCGCGCTTCTCATGGCGTTTTTCTTCCGATTCCTTCGCCCACTTGTCGCTGCTGGAAATCTCTATATCGGAATATCGCCACTCTATCGACTCAAGTTCGGAAGTGGTTCGAAGGAGGAGATTGTATGGGTGTACTCCGACGAGGAAAAGGAGAAGGTCCTAAAGGAGAAGGGAACGCGTTCTAAGCTTCACATCACCCGATTCAAAGGATTGGGAGAGATGAACCCTGATACGCTCTGGGAGACTACCCTGAACCCCCGCAGTCGGAAGCTCCTTCAGATAACTATCGACGAGATAGATGAGGTCGAATCGATGTTAGAAAGTTTGATGGGGAAAGATTCCTCGGACAGGTATCGTATGATTCAGGAGAACGCTCACCGGCTTGAGGTTGATATATAAGATCGCTAAAAATGTTTGTTTTCAGTATGTTAGGGTCGCCGGTAGGGGTTTTCTGAGTGTGGTTAAGAATTGTTAGGATCTCTCACGAACGCATCGCAAGAAGAGGTTCCTAAGTTCCTAACTTCTCAACGTATTTACACGGCCTATCGGTCTATACTATGAATCAGGTGGTTTTAACGGATACGATTAAAGTAGGGTGTTCGTCCGATGGTTGTCGCACCCCATCGACGGCCCGTCCGAGAAAGCTGGTCGGTATCAAGCGGTATGTTCTCGGTTAGTTAGGCCCAGATGGCAAAAGGCATCTTCAAATTTATTAAAGAGTCCCTTCCTAAGTTAGGTTCAACAGACCCGTTGTGGGTTGTGAACGAGCAGGAACCAACCTTTAAAACCGTCGAGATGGGAACGAAGGGCCCAGAGATGGTTCTGATCCACGGTCTGTTCGGCGCTCTCTCCAATTGGGACACGGTCCAACCGCTCATGGCCGAATACTCGAAGCCGATTGCTTTGAGTCTGCCGCTGCTCAACGCGCATCGGTCCGAGGTGAAGGTGAAGGCACTTGCGCTCTACACCGAGTATTTCGTTCGTAATCGTGGCTTTGCGCCTGTGACGTTGTGCGGTAACTCGCTCGGTGGTCACGTTGCTCTTAGGCTTTGTCTCGCGGCTCCACAGCTCGTTGATTGTCTTGTTCTTACGGCCACGAGTGGTCTTTATGAACATTCGGTAGATAGCCTTCCGATCCGTCCGGGTAAGGAGTTCGTGGAAGAACACATGTCGAAGGTGTTCTTCAATCAGGAGTTCGTCACTCCAGAGGCTGTAAATGAGATCGTTACTATCCTAGAGGATAGAACGCGTGTGCTTAACCTCATTCACGCTGCTCGAAGCGCCAAGAAGGATAACCTGAAAGATCTGTTGGGTCAGATTAAGGTGCCGACCCTTCTTTTGTGGGGAGAAGAAGATCAGGTAACCACGATGGAAGTGGCTGAGATGTTCCACAAACTCATTCCGAACTCGCAGCTCGTTACGATTAAGAAATGCGGACACGCTCCGATGATTGAACACCCTGAGTGGTTCTCAGAGCAGGTTCGAAGGTTCCTAGAGCAGCACTCACGACACGCAGCTTCAATGAAGGCGTGACGCGGAGCGCCGCCCGACACGGATCCACGAAGTTTTCGGAACGATAGGTTTTTTTCAACACTCTACGGGCACGGTGCGTCGCCCTGAAGGCTTATTGGAGAAAGATGCTCATGGAGAGAGAATCTATCAGCACAGCGTTCCCCCTTGGTTCAACGCTCCCAAAATTTGAGTTGGTCAACGTAGACGGGCGACGTCTCGGGTCCGACTATCTGAAGGATGCCAAGGCCGCGCTGGTTGCTTTCGGTTGTAATCATTGCCCCTATGTTAAGGGTAGTGAGGATATGCTTATCAAGATTGTACAGCGCTATCAGAGCGAAGGTCTGAAGACTGTGGTCATCAATAGCAACGATGCCGGCAAGTATCCGGAGGATAGCTTTGAAAAGATGAAGGAGAAGGCTCACGCGATGCCTCTTCCGTATCCGTATCTCTACGATGAGTCCCAGCAGGTGGCTAAACTCTTTGACGCAGCATGCACTCCTGAGTTCTACCTCTTTGACCAGTCCGGGGTCCTCGTGTATCACGGAACGATTAATGATAGTCCTCGCGATCCAAGCAAAGTAACGAAGGATTACCTCTCGAAAGCTGTCGAGGCGGTGCTTGCCGGACAAACCCCAGATCCCCAGTTCGTACACCCGCTAGGGTGCTCTATTAAGTGGAGATAAATTCAAACTGTTTTTATTGATGTAGGAGATGTATGACACTTGACCTTGCTAATCTTCAAAAGCTCGCGACGACCGTGCGGACGCTTTCGATCGATGCCATTCAAAAGGCAAATAGCGGACATCCAGGTTTGCCGCTCGGCGCCGCAGACTTTACCTCAGTTCTTTGGGCAAATTACCTTCGATTCAATCCAAAGGATCCAACGTGGATTAATCGCGACCGATTCGTGCTCTCGGCTGGACACGGCTGTATGATTCTGTACTCGATGTTGCACCTCTTCGGGTACGACGTTCCGATGTCTCAGATTCAGAGCTTCCGACAATGGGAGAGCCTCACCCCTGGTCATCCAGAGTTCGGAATTACCCCGGGCGTTGAGTGTACGACTGGTCCTCTTGGACAAGGCGCCGCTAACAGCGTAGGCCTCGCGCTCTCTGGAAAGATGCTAGCCGCTCGTTACGGCTCCGAAAATTTCAACTACCGCGTATTCACGCTCGTGAGTGACGGGGATCTTATGGAGGGTGTCGCGGCTGAAGCCGCGTCGATGGCGGGACACCTTCAGCTCGATAACCTTATCTACCTCTGGGACGATAACAAGATCTCCCTCGCTGGTGAGACTGAAGTGTGTTTCACCGAAGATGTCGCCAAGCGTTACGAATCGTACGGTTGGTTTGTTCAGAGCGTCGACGGTCACGACATGAAGGCGGTCGCGGCTGCCCTTGATAAGGCGACAGCTCAGAAGGGTAAGCCAAGTCTCATCTGCTGCAGAACCGTGCTCGGTTTCGGTAGCCCGAACAAGAAGAACACTCACGATGTTCACGGTGCTCCGCTGGGACCAGACGAGGTTAAGGCGACCAAGAAGAACCTCGGATGGCCAGAGGAGGCTCAGTTCCTCGTTCCAGACGAGGTTAAGGCGTTCTGCGCCGCCAGTATCGAAAAGAAAGTTCAGGAACAGGCCACATGGAGTGGGTCGTACAACGCGTGGCGTTCCGCAAATGGAGCCCTCTCGAAGACACTGGATGCTCAGCTCGTTCGGGCTATCGATCCTAAACTTAAGGATGAGCTACTTGCGGCGTTTAAGGAGCCTAAAAAGGACGCTACCCGTAACCTTTCCGGTAAGGCTATTCAGATCATTTCCAAGCATGTGCCATCCTTTATTGGAGGCTCAGCTGACCTCGATCCGTCCACAAAGACGGCGGTGTCTGGAGGGGGAGACCTTGAGCATGACAACTTTAAGGGCCTGAACCTTAGGTTCGGAGTTCGTGAGCACGCGATGGGTTCGGCGGCTAACGGGCTGGCGTACACGCAAGCTTGGATTCCGTATACGGCGACCTTCCTTGTGTTCTCCGATTATATGCGTCCAGCGATGCGCGTGGGAGCCATCTCGCACCTTCAGGCGCTCTACATCTTTACCCACGATAGCTTCTGGGTAGGAGAGGATGGGCCGACGCATGAGCCTATCGAGCATACGATGAGCATTCGTCTCATTCCGAACATGCATGTATTCCGTCCAGCTGACGGCGTTGAGGTGGCGATGAGCTACTGGGCAGCGCTCAACCGCAAAAATGGACCGAGCACCTTATTGTTCAGCCGTCAGAACCTTCCAGCGCTTACCCGTCCGGCCTCGTTTAGCCCGGACGACGTGCTTAAGGGGGCCTACGCCCTTAACGACGTCGCTCAGCCAAAGCTCATTATCGTTGCTACAGGCTCTGAGGTCGGTGCCGCTGTTGAGGCTGCTGCCGCGCTTGAGGCTGAAGGAACTCCGACGCGGGTTGTCTCAATGCCATGCGTCGAGCTCTATAAGGCTCAATCCTCAACCTTTAAGGACGCGCTTCTTCCCAAGAACGTTCCGACCGCTGTCGTTGAGGCTGGGACTACAATTGGATGGAGTAATCTCCTCGGTCGCGATCTCCTCGCCATCGGAATCGATCACTACGGTGCTTCAGCTCCGGGTGAAGTTCTCTGCGAGAAGTTCGGCTTCACGGCGAAGGCGGTGAAGGAAAAGATATCGGCCTGGTTGAAGCAATAGGTTGTAGGAACCTTCCGTAAAACGTGTTGCAGGGCCTGCGGCCCTCCAGGTACGAATCTTGTGGGATCGATGGAGGGCCGGCGGCCTCGCCGGCTGTACGTTTTATTTAAGATGTGAGGTGTAAGCACCTCAGCATCATCACCGTCATACTTGAACCTCGTACACCGAGTTAAAAGAGTTCGTTCTCGCGAATGAGAATGAATATTGACCGCCGGAAGGTTGCAGTTGTGCGACCGTTGTGGTCGCACGAGGATCAGGGCTACTAGGTGATGAAGTATATTTTTTCTCTTCTTTTTTTCCTTTTGTTCTTTGCTCCCTCGGGAATGGCTCAGACCTGCCAGTCAGGTATGTACGTTTCTAAGAAGAAATGTCTACCGTGTGATCCTGGAACATACAGTACAACTCAGAACGCGGCGTCGTGCATCCTTTGTCCTGATGGTAAATATCAACCGCTCTCTGGTAAATCTTCTTGTAGAAATTGTGGTGACGGAACGATTTCGAGTGCCGATAGAACTACCTGCTTGGTAGCGACAAATACTCCGACGAGTACTCCAACGAATACACCGACGGAAACTCCAACGAATACACCAACAGAAACACCAACAGAAACACCGACGGAAACTCCAACGAATACACCAACAGAAACGCCGACGGAAACTCCAACGAATACACCGACGGAAACTCCAACGGAAACTCCAACGGAAACTCCAACGAATACACCGACGGAAACTCCAACTGAAACTCCAACGAATACACCAACAGAAACTCCCACCCATACTCCAACGGAGACTCCGACCGAAACGCCAACCAGCACTCCAACGGATACTCCGACCGCCACCTCTACCAATACGCCAAGTGAAACTCAAACAAGTACCCCAACCCAAACACCGACATCGGTCGTGCCGCCCGTGGTAAGCACACCTACATTTACACCCACTCCCGTCGAGGGAGATATCGAGGGCGATCTTGTAGCTGACGCTGCGTTCGTTGGGGTGAGGGGGGCCGCCGAGGTCGTGTTACATGCTGAAGGCTCCCTCAGAAAGATTCAAGTGGATACCAAAGCGGTCGCGATTGATATAGGCAGAGTGGATAGCGGATGGGGCATCGTCACGGTTAAGAAAGCTTCAACCAAGTATCTATGGAATGTCGTCTCGCTCTCTGGATCTATCCCATATCGGCAGTTCGCTTCCATCAACGCTCTGGGAGAACCCGTAGTCGGTTGCTATATCGATAATAATTATACCCCAACGGTCCTCAATACATCGAAGAACGCGCTCTCATTTACTAGTAACGGGAAGTTTCTGACTAAAGGCTTGCCGGTGCCGAGTACCGCGATTGAAGTTCGTTGTGCGGCTCCACAGGATGGTACCAGTGCTGTGTTTTATCTGAATGAGAGCAAAAATCGAAAAACACTAAACGTTGTGGCAAAAAAAGGTGGGCTGACGCTTCTATCATCACCCCGAATCGACTCGAGATGCGCTGACGTCACTTTTGGAATCGTTCCGAGGCGTGAAGGGCAACTTGCAACGGCGAGTATTCTTGCGCGAATTGGCTCGAAGCAGGTGCTTCAAATCTTGGATTCCGCTAACCAATGGCGAACTCTTTCAGTGCCTGCGCTGCCTAGTGGTAGTTCAGTTACGCGGGTTGCGGGAGTTCGTCACGGCCTTACCTCCTACCTAGTTCTACAAATAACGAGCAAAACAAAGGTAACGTCATACCAAAATATGCCTATTCCCGGAGAGTGGTTATAGGCTCGGTAGTGGCTCTGGAGACCCTCTCCTTTCGAGAAAACCCAGCACCTCACAATGCTCTGACATGGCGAACATATCGAAGAGCGCTATACCCCTAAGGAGGTATGTATCGTGGAGCGCCGCGCAGTCGCGGCCAAAGGTTTCCGGGGAGCAGCTAGAATATATAATCGTCGATGGAGCAAGCAACTTAAGTTGGCGTAGTATCTCCGCGGATAACCCTCGCCGAGGAGGATTGGTTACGACGAGATCGTATGAGGCTCCTTGGTTTTGAGCGAGAAAGTGTTCAGCGTCACTGGCTACAAAGGTGGTGTTAGAAAACCCTGAGCGTCGAGCCGAATGTTGAGCGCTCTCTATCGCTCTAGCTGAGAGCTCTACACCTGTGACCTCCCTACACGCGGGCGCGATCGACAGAGAGAACCCGCCAACGCCGCAAAAGAGATCGAGAGCTCGGGTAACGCTTCTCTCTCGTACATACTTGGCCGCCCGTTGGTAGAGTGCCTGCGCTATTTCGTGCGTTACTTGCATGAAGGATTGTGGCGCGAACGAGAGTAAGAGCTCCCCGTATCGCTCATCTATCATCTGTGTATCCGTGAGAAAGATCTCTTCCGGACCCTCAAGAATAGCCGCGGGAAGGGGCTGAATGTTGCACGTTATGACCGAGAGCCACGGATAGTTGGTTTGAAGCTCTGTGACTCGTTTCTTTATACGCGGAATAGATTCAGAGGTTCGAACAACGAACCGAAGGATCCCCTGAGAACCATCGTGGTTACTCATCACGATGATATTTTTTAGCTCTCCTCGGCGCGCCTCTACGTCATACGGTACGAGAGCTGCGTCCGTGATGAAGCCGCGAAGGCCTGAGAGAAGGGTTCTGATATGGGAAGGTGGGAGCGGGCATTCCACAAGGTCTACCGACGTTCTATCCGCTTTGATGATACCGATACACGGGGCTGCGGTAGTGCCAGTGACATTCATCTTCACTTTGCACCGGGAGCCCCAGGGATGATGGGGGATTCTAATAGCTTCCACGGTCTCCGGAGAGGCTCCCTTAGCCCTTATGGCAGAGAGCACCGAGGCCTCTTTAGACGAGAGGCGAGAGCCCTGAGTAATTCCCAAAAGTGAGCATGAGTTACACTCCCCGCGGGTATAGTACGGGCAAGTGGCGTTTTCGTAGGCCAAAGCTGGGTTCATGCCGCTATGATAAGGTGTTCTGCCCCCTCTCGCAAAGAGGACTATCTGGAACTAAGGTCGATTCGGTGTTAGCGTTACGACAGGTAGCTTTTGCCCTGTTACGGGAGCTCAGGAAGTCATGAAATTCTCTCGCTATCACGCACTGGGTAACGACTATATCGTTATGGAGGCCTCCGGCCTTCAGGTGGTGCTTTCGCCGGCGATCACCCAACGGATCTGTCATAGGCATTATGGTGTTGGATCTGACGGGATTCTCGTGCATCAACCTTCCGCTAGAGTTGGTGCTTTTAAGCTTCAAATCCTAAATCCGGATGGCTCAGAGGCAGAAAAGAGTGGAAACGGACTGCGTATATTCGCTCGGTACCTTTTTGATACTAAACTCGTGAACGGGGCCCCCTTTCAGGTCGATACGATTGGTGGAACAGTGACCTGCCTCGTAAAAGACTCCGGTAGGTCCGTCACGGTCGACATGGGCACTGTCAGTTTTCAGAGTGACCGTATTCCTGTCGCTGGAGCTGTTCGTGAGGTCATAAACGAAGAGTTGATTCTTGGAGATCGTACCGTTCAGTTTTGCGCGGCAACGGTTGGTAATCCCCACTGCGTCGTGTTGAATTGCGAGGTATCCGCAAAGACAGCTAAGGAGCTCGGGCCTCTTCTAGAGGTTCATCCGAACTTCCCTAAGCGAACCAATGTTCAGTTTCTTCGAGTGATCGACCGCAAAAATATCGCTCTTGAGATATGGGAGCGTGGAGCCGGATATACGCTCGCTTCTGGTAGTAGTAGCTGCGCCGCCGCAGCGGTTGCGTATCGTTTGGGATTGGTCGATCCAACGGTAACAGTGCAGATGCCAGGTGGGCGTCTCTCGATTGAGATAGGGAAGGATCTCTCCATTCGAATGAGTGGTCCGGTCACCAAGATAGCCTGTGGGGTGTTAGACCAGGAGTCCTTAGCGGATCTGCTGTAGGTACGCGAGGTAAAGGAATCTGCCGATATGGATTATATTTTAAGCTTTTTTGAAACTATTCACCCGGTTTGGGGGGCTCTTGTTGCCACGCTTTTTACGTGGTTTGTGACCGCGTGCGGTGCGGGACTTGTCTTCTTTTTTAAAGAGCTTAATCGCAAAGCTCTTGATGGCATGCTGGGCTTCACTGGCGGTGTTATGATCGCCGCGAGCTTTTGGTCTTTGCTTTCGCCGGCCATTGATATGAGCGAAGGTGACGGCTTCGCTAAGGCTACGCCAGCCGCGGTAGGGTTTTGCTTGGGCGCCATTTTCTTGTACGCGCTGGATCAGTTTCTTCCTCACTTGCACATTAACTTTCCGAAGTCTCAAGCGGAGGGTGTTCATACTAAGTGGCGCAGAACGACCTTGTTAGTGTTGGCGATAACTTTGCATAACATCCCGGAGGGGCTCGCTGTAGGTGTCTTGTTCGGAGGTGTCGCGGCAGGCATCCCTGAAACTTCTATCGCCGCGGCGGTGTCTCTCGCTATCGGTATCGGGCTACAGAACTTCCCAGAAGGAATGGCCGTTGCCTTTCCGTTGCGACGCCTCGGTGTCTCTCGTCTCAAATGCTTTTGGTATGGTCAGCTATCCGCCATAGCCGAGCCTATCGCTGGCGTAATTGGCGCCTTGGCGGTTCTTCAAATGCGTCCCATCCTTCCCTATGCGTTAGCGTTTGCCGCTGGCGCGATGATCTACGTGGTTATCGAGGAAGTTATTCCGGAGACGCAGCTTGACCGATCGACCGATGTCGCGTCGCTCGGGTTTATTGGTGGGTTTGTAATCATGATGATGCTGGACGTTGGTCTAGGGTGAGCAAGCAGGTCGGTGAGATGTGTTCCTCCTGCTTTGTATTCAAGGCGCGAATGGAGCGGAGGCCTCCTATCTTCGGCAAGCCTACGGGTGCAAATGTTTCATGCCTCTTCGACCGCGGGGCGCAACGATCGGCAGGCTACCGAGCACGATCACCAATGCAACATGGAGTTCGCGTAGGGCAGGTATCCGTCCATGATCCGCGAGAGGCCTACTATCCCTAACCCGGCTCTACGGGGATCGGCAATCTTGTTTCCTCTGGATGAGGATGGCGGAAATGTTCTATGCCGATAGTTTTTAGTCGTTGAATTACTCGGTAGGCTTCCACAAAGTATCGGTGTCGGAACATCTCTGAACGTTGACCAGGGCGCATCTGAAAGATTCCGAGTGGAACGGATAGTGCATAGGGGTGGGAATACTGGAAGAAGCGGGTCCATAACTCCATGTCCGCGGCGAGCTCCAGCCGTAGATCGAGTGCGCCACCCGCCCGTTCCCATAAGGAGCGTTTCCAGAACGTTCCTTCCTGCTGAATAAAGGGCGCGTCGAACCCATCATTAAAATATATCTCGCCAGAGAGACTTGGAATGCCTCCAACCTCAAGCTGGTTGTCGGCGGAGTAGATGCACAGGGCGCCAGTCAGCCAATCGATGTGAGGGGCTCCGGTAAAGATCGCGGCCGCAAGATCAAGGGAGTACGGCGTGAGGCAGTCATCCGCGTTAAGCCATGACATTATCGAACCGGTAGAGCGAGTTAGCCCCGCTTGCACAGAGGCATAGTGACCGTCGTCCGGACCCGAGCTCCAGTGTGAGAGGTGGTTTTCGTACTTCTTTATAACCTCCTGCGTTCCATCGGTGCTTCCTCCGTCGAGGATAATGTACTCAAGGTTAGGATAACCTTGAGAGAGGATTGAGTCGATGCAGCGCTCAATATAGTCGCGGCCGTTGAGCACAGAGGTTACAAGCGAGATTGATGGCGCCGCTGCTCGTCCGCCTCGTAAAAGGTTCGACGCGACTCTCGGCAACTTTTGATCCGGGTTTGGTTTAGTGAATGGGTCTAGTGTCGTGGGATGGGATGTCGAGGGCTTCTCTTTAAGGCGCTTTTTCTCTCTACTGATTAAGCTCTTGGCTTCCGCAATCTCTCTCAGACCGATCTGATAGCTTCGGCCCTCAGATGGGGTTTCGTCAAGCAATACCGGTATAGCGAGGGTGTGGATAGGCTTTGAGCGGAGAGTTTTTATTGCCACGTCGAGCGCTAAGGCCTCCTCTATGTCTGACTCAAATGGGAGTTGGTTGAGAAGAGCTTGCCTCCTAAAAAACACACCCCTCCACGAAAAGAGCAGCGTTGGAGGCTCAAGTGTTTCAGCATCTAGAACGACAGCCTGGCTCCAGTGTGGCTGATGACATCGAGTTGGTTCAAAAACAAGATTGTCAGAACGAAACGTTCTCTCGCTTTGGATCACATCGGCCATCGGCATGGCGTAAAATGCGGCGGCGATAAAGAGAAGTCCGCATTCGCCAATCACTGTCTCGGGTCGTTCTATAACGGATACGATATCTCCCCGAGCGATGTGAAGAGCTCGCGTTATCTCCTCGCGCTTGCTGAAAGGACGTGAGGCCAAGGGGTGTAGCGATACAGATGAGGGAAGTGTCCCCCACATCGGAAGCGGAGTATCAGAAATAAGACAGACCTCGACCTTGGTGTTAACCTGTAACGAGATCGATTCTAAGCATCGCTTCCACAAAACCTCCTCGCCAGATTTTGCGACGACGATTAGCGAGATGAGGGGATGTTCAGTGTGCCTTACTTGTTTCGCCTTCATTGATTCTTCGATCGATGTCGCGAAATCTTTTGCCTCAGGGCAGTTAAAGAGCGTGTGCTCCTTACGGGCAGCTTCCAAGGCGAGATATTTGAATGTAGTGCTCATTACGATTTTGGCGTATTCGAGATGAGCTCCGCGAATAGGAGGCTTTTGCGCCATCAGATCGGCCAAGAGTGGCAGTGCCTTATGAAAGAGCTTTTTTTCGGCGAATATGCGAGCTTGCTCAATACTCATGTGAAGCCTTACTAAAGTCTCGACAAGTATCGGTCGGAGTTTTGGGAAGGGCAACGAGTAAAGCGAGGTATGATGCGAGTCTCAAGAGAGGGCCTACCTGGTGTCGCGGTGAATCTTTCAAGAGTTCTTCTAGATGTGTTTTCAAGAATACCGTCCGCTCTATCGCGTAAGAGGCCTACCAGAAGTTGTAATTAACTCCAACGATGAACGAGCGGCCCTCGAGCACCTGAGTCTCCAGCCCCCTTGTTTGGGCGTAGGTAAAGTCGCGGTCGAGGATGTTATCGAGCCGCGCGAACATTCGTCCGTGTTGTTCCGAGAATCGGTAGTTGACTCCAAGGTCGAAGAGCCAGAATCCATTTGGATCGTCGGTCTGAGAAAGTTGTTGGTCGCGATAGGTTGCCTGCGTGCCAACGGAGAAATGCTTTCCAAGGAAATATTTGTAGCCTAAACGATATCGCTGCGTGTCGATTACCCCATCAATCGAGGTGTCAGCTCTTATCTCCGGATCGGTCTCGGCATAATGTTCGTAGAGCGAATCAGCTGTGAGAACAGATTTAGGTGTAAGAACTGAGTACACGTATCCGCGAAGAGTGTCTGAGTTCGCGTGACTGTCCTCAAACCCATAGGTACGCGGAGTACTTGGGATCGTTGATTCTCCATCCCATATCGCGAAATCGCTGACATTTCCGAACGAATCGATAATGTGTCGTCGTGTGTATTGAGCTCCAGCGTAGAGCGTATTGGCGTCTTTGACATCAAGACCGAAGCCGAGATTTCTACTCTCTGTTCCGCTAAAATCATTGAACCGTTGATTGATTCCGCCCACAAGAGTCGGTTCCAAGCTACTGAGGTCCTCAAGAACAGATTTTCGCAACCCTTCGAAGTATGCCGCTCGACCGGTGAGCCATGATGTTGGAGTGAGAACGAGGCCGAACTTTGGAGAGACTTTGCCTTGTGAGTCGCTGCCATCAATAAAAGGAGCGACTTCGGTGAGGTCTCTTTCGATGTGGGTCGCGTCAACCCCCAAGGTGAGGGTCGCTCGGCGTGGCACCTTCAGAGATACATATTCGTACACGGTTCCAGAGGAGAGGTTGCCGCTACTGCTACTTGCGCTGGTGGCAAAAGGAGGAACGTCTTGAATCTCAAGGAGTTCGTAGGATCCTCGTCTGCTTGTGTCGGCATAGAGGCCCTCAATGCCACTTACTGAATCAAGATAGTGCGAAGTATAGATCATCTGTGTCGCTAGGCTTTCTCGATATACTCGTTGGCTGGTATATTCGTCTCCGATTGAGCCTACCGAGAACTCTTCGTTCCACTCAGGCACCGCGACCGTAATGTCCCGCAGTACGCGTTCTGAGGTGTGTTCACTATCTCGGGCGAATTCCCCCTGTGCCAGGAATCTCAGATTGGTAGAGACTCTGTGGTTATAGCCGAGTCTGACGGAACCCACGTGGACGTCTTCAGAGTAGTCCCCCTGTTGGCTACCTTCGACGTTCCGCAAATTCCATGAGCTGTCGAGCACAAATCGGTCATTCGGGGAGGTTTCATACTGGAGAGCTCCTCTGAGTTTTGAATCTCCGAAGAAGGCGTTGTGATGCGAGCCGAACGCGTAATCCGGGCGATAGCTCAATAGATACCCGTAGTCCTCTCCCTTCCCCGTCGCGAGGAGGTTCCCAACGTAGTGGTCCTGGTTTGAACTCCAGTTGAGACCTACCGCTTTCCTCGTCTCTTTCTTGTCAAACAGAGCATTATAGTCACCAAGGCTCGCCTGTTCTCCAACGCTATTAAAGAGGTTGAAGCTCAATGGAGCTAAAAGGTCGGCGATTCGTTGCTCAGAATTGAATCCCTCAGTATCAAGAATAGAGGTATATGAGTCTGAGAGAAGACGGTGCGCTGAGTAGTTTGAATAATCGTCGGTGATTGATTTAATAGCCTCGATTCGCGCGGCCTCAGTGAATCCAAGTTCAGAGAACGCTCGAGCGAGCCCCGCGCTTCGTACCGCTACGTCTCGGTCAAGAAGGAGAGATGACCGATAGACAGCGCGCCCATCATTCAGTTTGATGGAGCGTTCCACATCGGTTAACCCGGCGACGGGGTCGTTTTCCGCTATCTTCGCGTACGAGCGATAGAGGTAGGGGGTCGGATCGTTTGGATCGAGAGCAACCGCCGCGTCGAACTCTTTAATTGCTTTGGGAGAGTTCTCGTCCTCAAAGAATAACTTCCCAAGGTATGAGCGATAGACGGCGACGCTTGGATCTAATTGAATAGCTCGTGAAAGGTTGCCTTGAGCGGTCGAGTAGTCCCTTGATTGAGCGTCCAGTAACGCGTTTCCGAGATACGCGAGGGATTGAGAGGGGTCGCTTTTTATGGCGGTATCGAAATAGGAGCGCGCCGCTTCCATCTCCTTATTCGCGAGAGCTGAGAATCCGGCCAGAGTCGAAGAGAGAGGGCTTGAGCCGAACTGTGAGGTTCTTGTCGTCATTACCTCAGATGCTGCTTCCCGTTTATCACTAGAGAGAAGGAGTTCCGCTTCTCGGTCGTAGGTCTCGGCTATTTGGGGGTACGCTTTTCGCAGGGCGGTTGATTCTGTTAGCGCTAGGTCGACATCACCCTGTGCCTGAGCTATATATGAATTGAGTAGGGCGGTATTAACCATACCCGGAATCAGTTGCTCCGCGTCCGCCGCGTGAGACTTTGCTGCTGCTACGTCGCTTCGTTGCAGCGCCGCGAATCCTTGAAGGAGATGCCTTATCGCCGCGTCTCGAGCTCCAAGCGCACTGGGAAGTTTTGCGAGAATCGCCTGAGAGGATGCTAGATCTCCTACTTGCCAGAGCGCTATCGCCTGAAGGATCCGTCCGCGGGGTGTCGCGGAGAGGGGCTTCGGAGCTCTTCGAGCCTCATCAAAGAGGGAGGCTCCCTTCGCTGCTTTGGTGATAGCTTCTTGAGCGGAGAGGGTGCACTGAATGTCGCATGAGGTATCCGCCGATGGCGCGATATCAAGAGATGTGATGACAAAAGGGAAGCGAATCATCCATTGCACAGCATCTTGTGGGCGCACCAGGATAGTTTTTGTGAGGCGAGCGCCACGTCGCGCAGTAACGCTTTCACCGACACCTACTGATTCCGCTCCGAGCTCGTTCGATGCTTTGATTGAGCCGTGAAGAACATCGATCGTAGTCTTCTCTGATGTGACATCCACAACGAGTTCAGTTCCGTAAATTGCTGCGTTGACCATCGGAGTTTCGATAGACGGCTCTTTACGAGCCCCTCGGGAGAAGAAGTAGGCTTTTCCGTTGTGTTGCATGACCGCAGGCGCCCCCGTGGGGCTGACTTCGTTAAAGGTCATCGCGGAGAGGCGGCCGAGTCGCACGAGCGCGCCGTCGATAAACTCCAGGGCGGCTTTCCCATCATCGCCGGTTCTTACTGTGTCGCCGACGGAGAGTGGGGCTCCCACCTGAATTTGATTCCACGTTGATGCTCCTGCGGGGCGCACGAAAACTGAGCCCTCGGCTAGATAGAGCTTTCCCACAACCGACGTTTGAGAGATTGCCGGTCGGGCAAATAGGATGGTTGTCAGCAGTACGCCGACCAAAGCCTTCAGGAATTTCTGAGAGTTAGCCATGTTTAACCTATTTCTCCCGTATGGATGAGATGCTCCTAGTCCCCTTTGAGAAGCGCTAAAGCCCTAGAATGCGTGCATATCCGGCCCAAAACGTGCCGATACAACCCACTGGAGAGGTGAAAAGAGGTTTCGCAGCCAGCATTTGAGAGTTTAGACGACGCACGGCATAAGGGTCCGAAGAAACGCGAGCGTGCTCCTATACGGCACGTAGAATATTTTTTCGGAGTTTTCGACAGGGGCAGCTAAACCATCAAAAAGCGCGGTAGTAATCTTTGTCACCATCCTTTTAGGTAACGCGTTCTGACGCACCAAGGAAAAGTGGAAGCATGGGAGCACCCGATGAAGGGGGAGGGAATTATCTAGCCCCCGGACACATCGTCGGTAGTCGATACAAGATCATTCGCCCTCTCGGAAGTGGCGGCATGGCCTCAGTGTATCTTGCGGAAGATATCGTGCTTGGTGAGAGCACCGTCGCGATCAAGATCCTTCGTAAAGGCGCGCACTTTAAAGATGACATCGTCCAACGATTCCTCCGAGAGGTTCGATTAACACACAAAATTAACCATGAGAACGTCGTGCGGACGTTTGATTTCGGGCAAGAAGGGGACACTCTCTTCTACACGATGGAGTATCTTGCCGGCAGCACGGTTGAGGCGCTGTTGTCGCAGGGTGGGATTCCGATTCCAACGGTCTTAAGTATCGCCGCGCAGTTGATGCGCGGTATTTCGGCTGTGCACTCTGTTGGCGTGATCCATCGAGATCTCAAGCCCGCAAATATTATGATGCTTCCCGGTGGCCGCCTTAAGATTACCGATTTCGGTATCGCACGAGGTGGCGCTTCGATGTTGACCGTATCCTCTGGCGAGATAGTGGGAACGATTACCTTCTTAGCACCCGAGACGCTCGTGGGGGAGGAATCCACGATAGCTGTCGACTATTATGCGCTTGGAGCGATTCTCTATCAGCTCTTAACCGGGGAGGCGCCCATCGATGATGAGATACCGGCGCGTGTCATTATGCGAAAAGTTGAGGAAGCTCCTCGTGATCCGCGCGAGCTTCGACCGGACACCCCAGAGTGGCTAGCGTCAGGTTTGCTGGGGCTCCTGGAAATAGATCCGAAGGAGCGAATGAGGTCGCTCTCTTCTTTTGCGGCGAATCTAGATAAGCACGCTCCTAAGCAGATCGATGTCAGTTTAGTGAGTAACCTCGTCCCAAATACACTCGCTATTGACCAGGTTCTCATGGATGCCCCGCTCCATACGCGGGTTTTCCGAACGATGCGTCGGGGAACATTGGGAGCGAAAATGATGGTCGCTCTTCTCTCGGGGCTGTTGTTTCTTCCTATCTCAACGACTGAGACCGTCTCTCGCATCGAGTTAGGACAGCTTGATAATCTCTTTGCGCTGCGGGGGCCTACTCCACCGAGCCCTGATGTGATGATAGTTTCGATGGATGAGCAGAGCTATTCCAACCTATCTGTGCCGCTCACATCACAATGGCCTCGAGAGCTTCATGCGCGGCTCGTCAATAAACTTGCGGATGCTGGGGCTAAACGGGTCGTGTTCGATATCCTCTTTGTTGAGCCGTCGTTGGAGCCGAAGAAGGATGAGGAGCTCGCATTTGCCATGACGCGAATGCCCACCTTCCTCGGCGCAGCCGTTGGACTGTCTCAGCAGGCGACACTCAATGGATCCTATATGCTTGAGGAGCTGCTGAAGCCCGCGCCTGTATTCGCTTCAAAAGCCGCGGGGATAGGAACGGTTGGGCTCCCTGTTCGGTATGGAAGGCCGCGCGAGTTTAACGTGACGCGATCGAGTCTTTTCCCTGAGGTTCAAAGTCTTGCTGAAGCTGCTAGCGGACTTACATTTGCTGGTGAGTATGTAGGCGAGCGGGACCTGATAAACTTTTACGGTTCGTCACGAACGATATCAACGGTGCCGTACTATATGGTCTTGGCCGAAGATCATCCAATTCCTCCGCAGGTTTTCGCGGACAAGATCGTGTTCGTAGGCTTAAATTTGAAGAGTCGAACGGGCCCCTCGCAGAGGGAGGCCTTTACCACCCCGTTTGACACCACTACGTTCGGAACTGAGATTCACGCCACCGCTACCTCTAATCTTCTCATGAGATATTGGATCAAGCGTGTATCAATTCAGCGTGAGATCGGAATACAGGGCGCAGTCTGTACCTTTTTTGCTCTGATAGTTTTGGGGCTTTCCGGAGTCACGTTACTCGTCGCTCTTCCGTGTTCGATACTTGCCTTTATCTTGCTTCAATATGGACTCTTCTCCGTTGGGCTATTCCTACCCCTTGTCACCGCGGTTGGATGCGGCACCTTCTTTGGACTCCTCTCCCGCATCATGCTTGGCAACCCCCTGTACGGAAATATTCGACGTCGGTAGTGGCCTCGTCATACATCCCGACGGTAACTTGATGAAAGTTCGGTGCTCCAGAGCTCTGCCGCCGGCAGAGTGCTTCACCCGGTAGGGGGAATCACAGCGCCGATTGAAGGAAGGCCTCGCATCCATCATCACTCGCAGTATGGCTCATCGAAATACTACTGAATCGTACTGATCCAGACAGTGCAAGTCTCCTCATTGAGGGACCTTCGTGCCTTTGCTATAGACCCTTATCAGGGTGGTGAGAAAATGACTTCCTGTCCCGTATTTCGATAGTTCGGACGACACCGCGTTGGAGATGCTGAAGAAATCCTCAATGTATCGCAACTGATACATCTCCGGGTTTTTCGTCATCCGCCTCGTTTCGCCAACACTCTCGAAATGCTTACAGCGAAACTTTGTTCACTCCCCCGTTAGACACTCATGCAAGCTGAAAATCCGCACGACAAATTGGTAAGGGGGGCTTCCCCTCAGAATGAAGAGGCTGCTCGTATGAGCACGTCGCTGCCATTGGTGCTCTCCTTTTTGAAGGATGCTGAACCTCAAGTGCGAGAACACGCGCTTGCAAAGTTGCTGCAACATCGAAGCGAGTTGCGCTGTGTTCCGACGGCCGTTATTGATCTGCTTTTTCAGGAGTCGGATGCGCGACTGGTGGCCAAGGGAATAGAGGTAGTCTCGGCGTTCGTGTCACACGATCCTGTCGCAAGACCGCTTCTCACCTATTTCCTGAGTGACCCAAGAAAGATGGTAGTACAGCGAGTTCATGAGGTGATGGCGGGGTTCGTTGAGATACCGCTCGAAGTTCAGTTCCCCTATCAATCCGCTCTGGCGCTCGCCTTTAGTCGAACGGGGCTCGCCGTTAGGGGGAAGGATCTCTATCAGGAGCTTCGTCCTTATCGGGTAGTTGATGGCGTAGCGTTAGCGCAACGACCTTTTCTTGGTGCTGTAGAGGCTCTTTGTCACCCTGCGCCCGCGCTTCAAGAGATCGCGGTTCATATGTTATGGAAAGCGTGCGCGAGTTTGAATGAAAGGCAGCGGGGTGTTGTAGAGGCAGCTTGTACGTATGCCTGTCATAAGTTTCTATCGAACCACTCCAATCAGTATGAAGCTTTTATGGAGCTGTTTCGAGAGGTGTCGTCAGGTCCCGTTTCGGCGCTTATGGTTCAGGATATCGAGTGCGGTGATAATCTTAATTTGCGTCTTCACCGGGATTTTACAGCTGTGTACCTTTCTCGGGTCGCTCCTCTTCCGAAGGCTGTTGAGCAGCTTATCGATTGCATATGGCACCATGAGCCGCGGATAGTACAAGCGGCTGCAAGTAATCTCGGGGTGCTACTAGAGGAGGTTCCGCGGCATACGGCAGAGCATATGCTCGATTGCTTGTTTGAAGCCTTGGTAGAGCGGGTTGATGATACCCCTGAGGTTCTTCAGGGCTTGCTCAAGGCGGTTGAGCGACAGACCTTGTTTGAGGCTTCTATCGTTACGCGGGTCTCAGTGATAGTTTCGCGTAGCCCCTCTTCAAGTATTTTGTCGATGGTGATTGAGGTGCTTCGAAGAAATCCTCCACAACACGAGGATACTCGAAAATCAGTCGGCACCATTCTGCGCTTCCTTGCGGGATGTGAGTCCGCGCGTGTGGCTGACTCTGCCCGAGATCTAATCGGTTATCCAGATGATAGTAGGACGGAGCTGTAAGGGTTATTCGCCTTCGAGCTGCATATTGTGGAAGACCGATTGAACGTCATCGTCTTCCTCTAGTCTATCGATTATCTTTTGGATCTCTTGCTCTTGCTCAGGGGTCACCTTCACGTGGCTCATCGGGATGCGCTGAGAGGAAGCGCTTTTTACTTCTACACCCCGAGCCTCAAGAGCTTTCTGAAGATCTCCGAATTGCTTGAAGTTGGAGTACAAAAGGAGACCATCGTCCGCCTCGAATATATCCTCAAGGCCGTGGTCGATCATTTCAAGCTCAAGCTCATCGAGGTCTCCCGCTGGTGGGGTAATCTTGAAAACGCCTTTTCGATCAAAGATATACTCAAGGGCACCGGTCGTGGCGAGATTGCCCTCGTGCTTTACCAAGATATTTCGGACGTTCGCCACCGTTCGAGTCGGGTTGTCAGTGGCCGCTTCAATAAACAGGCCGACGCCGTGAGGGGCGAATCCCTCATAGGTAATTTCGTTTAAGTCTGCCTGTTCCTTCGAGCTTGCTCGTTTTACCGCGGCCTCGATGCGGTCCTTGGGCATATTGAGGGAGCGAGCCGTCTGCATCGCCATCCGTAACCGAGGATTAGTGGTTGGCTCAGGACCTCCGAGCTTAACGGATATGGCGATCTCCTTCCCAAGCTTTGTGAAGGCTTTGGCTGTCTTTGCCCAACGGGCGAACATTCTATCTTTACGCTTCTCAAAGATACGACCCATGCCAATCTCCTGTGCCAAACTGCTCAATAACTCAAGGAGAGTATCGCTAAATAGAGGGGGAGGCAAATGGGGGTATTCCCCCCTGGAGGGCCGGCGGCCTCGCCGGCTTGCCACGACCCGCTATGTCAAACGCATGAAATATTCGTACCCATTGGCACCGGGGCCGGTGCCCCTCCGATTAAATTCCACCTTAGATTTGTACCTGCGGCCGGCGAGGCCGCCGGCCCTTCAATTGTGCCCGCGACCTGGGATATCAACGCATAAAACATTTGTGCCCGGGGGCACCGAGGTCGGTGCCCCTCCAAGTGAATCTCACGGAGTCTTTGTGCCAACGCTATGCGGGCAAAAGTCGTTGCCAGGCATTCATCCGACTCTCAGGGGTGCTTTTGATCATCGTTGCGAGAAGCACGCTGAGAGACTCCTGGTTCTGCGTTTTGCCGTTCTGTAATAGATCGCGAGCTGACTCCGTTTGCCATGTATGGCGCGCTAACATGCGAACAATGTTGGCGAGATAGGCGATTCCTTTTTCGTTGTTTAATTCTTCTGGGGAAGAGACCTTTACGTCGTTAATCTCGCGATAAAACTTCAGCGTCTTCTCGAAAAAGTCTTTTCGTCCGAAGTTGGCTAAGTCTGCGTCAAGGAGCCAGGGCGAGAGCCTCCCCATGGCTCTTTGCACAAGAGTTCCGCTCTGTGTCTCGTAGGTAATTTGAGTATCGAGAATAGCGGTCACAACATCAGCTATCTCGTTCTTGGAAAAATATCCACTTCTCTCCATCGCTACTTTCGCCAGATCCGCTGCGATAGGCTCGTTGTTCTGTCGTCTCTCAATAAAGCCTGTGTCGTGCCACGCCGCCGCGATCGCGATGAGGTGGACGTCTCGAGCACTGAGCCCGCTTCTCTCCGCGAAGTTCACGGCATGTTCCACAACAGCCAAAGTGTGGTTTAGGTTGTGATAATAAAGCCCTTCGGGAAGTTTCTTGGCTAAGAGGAGCGTCGCCTCCTTAACAATCGGATCCTCTAGCAGCGTATTCAACGAGCCGGACGTTTCGGAGTTTACAGCGGGGGAGAGGGTACTCCCTTGTTGACGGTCGACATTCGACGCTGTGAGACCAGTGGAAGGAACCGAGACACTAGCGAATGACATGCTGATACTCCATGAAAAGGGCGACCCAAAGCCACTCTTCAATCTCAGCCATGGTTATTAGAATTTCGCGGCTATTTGTGATGTGCTTCACGAGCATAGGCATTGTTTTTGTTGTTATAACATGTGGTTGGATAAATCATGACCAGTTTCGCGGGGAGTGATAACTACCTGATATGCAAGCACCTACTCAGATTCAATGAAGCATTTGACCTGGTATCGCGGATAGGTGGGGGATTGCTTTCTAGTGGATGGGCTTTATGAAAACCGAGTACTTTTCATCATGGATCATGGGGCTCCTCTCATGTATCGCGATGCTCACTATTGTTCCCGCTCAAGCCCAAGGCAAGAATTCGATTGACGGAGAGGTTCAGGCGTCGTCCCCGTGCGAACTCTTTCCTCAGGAATCGGATTACCTCTGTATTCAAACTATAATTCCTGTAAAAGCAGAGATAGTTGCTCGAAGTGGTCGTCGTTCTTTTCTGCTGTCTTCAGACGAGGACGGTCATTTTACCGGCATTCTTCCCAAGGGACGATACACGCTGCGGGTTCTTAAGGCGCAGTATGGCGTTCGGACATTCAAGGGCTCAGAACTCGCGGTCAGTCCAACGACAATTCGAGTGGGAGGCGGGCAGCCAGTTACAGCGGCACTCTCTATCGCCCACAAGTCAAGAATGTTGAAAGCTAATTCAGCGCGAGCCACCCAAAGGTAGTGCGGAGCAGATCGTGCCCCATTCCCTCTTGGTACTGTGTTACCGAGTTATAACCGTGCCGCTATTCGCTATTCCGATCAGCGCATCCCGAATAATGTTCTCGCGGGCCGCTGCACAGATGAGCGAACGGGCACATCCGGCGTCGATCGCGCGTGTCGCGCATTCAACCTTCGGAATCATGCCACCAGAGATCGTCCCCGTTGAGATTAACGTTTTAATCTCTTCTTTGCTTAGACGCGGAATCACGGTCCCGTCTTTCTTTACTCCGGCGACATCCGTCAGAAAGATGCACGCTTCGGCGTTGAGCGCTCCCGCGAGCGCCCCGGCCGCGTAATCGGCGTTTAGGTTCATCGGCTTGCCGTCATCATCTTCCCCTATGGGAGAGATTACAGGAACCAGATTTTGAGAGAGTAGGGCGAGAATTGAGGATGGATTGATCTTTGCGACCTCTCCTGTTTGTCCCATATCCTCTCCCTTTTTTCCCCTCAAGGGTATCGCCTGAATCAGCTTGGCGTCTCGTCCAGAGAGGCCCACCGAGGGGGCGCCGGATCGTGTGATGCCTGAAGAGAGGTCGCTGTTAATCGCGCCAGAGAGGACCATCTCCGTTATCTCCATCGCGCCCGGGTCTGTTACACGCAGGCCGTCGATGAAATGAGGCTGAAGGCCGACCCTCTCCATCATTCGGGAGATCTCTTTACCGCCTCCGTGGACAACCACCACTTTTACGCCTTGCGTATGGAGCGAGGCAACTTCAGCGCATACCTGTTGTCGTGTGGCCGGATCCTCCATCGCGGCGCCACCGTACTTTATGAGAACCACTTTACCGCGAAAGTCCTGTATGGCGTTCATAGAGCTCGTACTTACGTTAGACGGGGCCGAGAGCGGCGAATAGAAGGCCCGCGCTCTCAGGTAAACCGAAGAGTATGTTTAGATTCTGTATCGCCTGGCTCGCCATTCCCTTCCCGAGGTTATCGATGGCGCTCATCACAACGAGTTGGCGCTCTCGAACGTGCACGGAGATATCGCAGAAATTTGTTCCAACGACATCAACGAGGCGAGGAGCACCATTTCTCATACGGATACAGTAACTCTCTCTGTAAAATTCGGTAAATCGAGCGGTGATGTCAGCTTGGCTGAAGGGCTTCGCGAGAGTCGCGTACGCGGTCACGAAGATTCCTCGAGAGACCGGAATAAGGTGGGGGACGAAGCTCATCTCATGAGAGTGAGCGAAATTCGCTCCGAGCGCTTGGAGGATCTCTGGTTCATGTCGATGTTGGAGCACTTTATACGCCGTGAAATCATCGGAGCGACTCGGATGGTGCATCGAGGCTTGAGGCTCTCTCCCCGCGCCGGAGGTTCCCGTCTTCGCGTCAACAACAACGTGTTTCTCAAGGTAGTCTTCAGTCAGGGGCGCGAGCGCGAGTATAGCCGCGGTGGCGAGGCACCCCGGATTCGTGATGAATTGAGCTAGTCGGATCTCCTCCCTTGCTAATTCTGAGAGGCCGTAGACACACGCGTCACGAATCTCTTGGGCGAAGGGAACCTCCTGATAGAACTTTTCATGAGTCGGCCTGTCTCGAAGTCTAAGATCTCCTGACAGGTCGAGTATCTTTACCGAACGCGGGAGACCTTTTGCTTGAAGGTCTTTTATCGTGGGAACCGCCAGACCGCTTGGCATCGCGAGGATAATCGCGCTCTTCTCATAAGAGCAGAGCGCCTCTAGGTTAACAGATTCTTCAAATGAGAGCGTCGAGACGCCCGCTAAGTGAGAGTGCACGGAGGCAATCGGCTTTCCCACGTGAGAGCGCGAGACAACGCTGCGTACTTCGATGTCTTGATGCGTCGTCAGAAGTCGGATGGTCTCTCCAGCTCCATATCCACTTCCACCGATAATCGCGACACCGAAGCGCTTGGCCATACACTATTTTCCGTTCCAGAAGAGCGCGAACTTCTCGTTCAGCGCCGCGCCGAAGTTGAGCTTTTCGAAGTATTCACGAGCGGAAGTTACGACCATTATCTCTCGGATATTTCTACTTTGCGCGGCATCGACCGCGGTGGAGATCAGGCCTTTACCTACTCCCTGTCCTCGGTAGTCTTTATGCACGACGAACGAGCGAATCTCCGCGATCTTCGGACTGTACACCTCAAGTACGGCGCTGCCTACGATCTTTCCATCATCATCCGCCACCCAGGTTGTATCAATAAGCTCAACATAGTCTTGATGGCTACGAGGGAGCAGCGTACCGAGGTTATCTTGCACAAGTTCAAGGATTCCCGGGATATCTTGTAAGGTTGCCTTTCTAATCATAGAGGGTCTCGTGTGCCTTTCTCGTCTTTTAAAGGTGGCTCCGCTCCATTCCCGCACATACGAGAAATCCGTACGGAGTGTCTCTCTTGGTTATCCTGGGGGAGTGCTCAAAACGATGGCGGTTGGCCCGCGGAGTTCTAGGCCCTTTACGCCTGTCCAGGACCTACCAGTTAAAACAACTAGATAGGTAAAGTCAATCGCGCCGGTGTTCAGGGGTTTTTTATTCTGAATCGGACCTCTATTCGCTCGAAAGCGACGTGGACGGCAGGTTCTCGATTGTTAAGAAAAGCGCTCTTTATGGTCATTATCACTATTTATTACATAAAAAAGCGCTATCCCCGAAAGCGGGTGACAAAGCGTGTCGATCACCTTCCTACAGGGATGAGGAAGAAACCTGCCCCAGATTGATGACTAGAGAAACAGGAGAGTTTTTATGGGCAATATTCGCGGCAATAAGAGGGGTGGATCGTCTTCATCCGGCCGGAGCTCTGGTTCTTCTGATGTCGGGGCTGAATGGGACTTCACGTTCGACATCCGCCCTCGTCGCCAACAACAAAACTCGATCCTTATAGTCGATGACGATCCGGCGCAGTTAAACCTCCTTCAGATAATGGTGGAGCGCGCCGGATACAAAGTATCTATCGCGGAGTCGGCGCAGGCCGCGCTTGCGTTGATGGAAGAGAAGCAGTTTAACGTTGTAGTGTCAGACTTCAAGATGCCCGAAATGAATGGGTTTGAGTTTGTGAAGGCGCTTCGAAAGCTCGATGCCGAATGGAACACCAAAGAGGTGCCGGTAATTGTGCTTACCGCCTGTGGAGAGGATATCGAGTTTTCTGCGTTGGAGAGGGGGGCTGATATGTTCTGTGAAAAATTCAGGGCAGATAGTTTGCTCGTGAAGCAGATTCGGTTCCTTCTCGAGATGTAGCTCGTTTCAGAAAGGCGCGCAGAGAAAACAGCGACCGCTCATAATGCCGAGCAGAAAAAGGAAGGGCACCTCACAGCAAAGAACGAACGAAAAAACTTCGAACGGGTTGCTGTGAGGAGGCCAGTTTCTTACCAACAAAACTTTATTGACGACGGTATGCTGTCATCAAATCAAGTCGTGAAGGTCGGAAAGAATCGAATCCCGAGGTTTTTGGTTCCGGCAAGGTCGTTGGAGCAGGAGCTGCTTTTGGCGACGGTGCGGATCCAGGGATCGGGACGATCCTATCAGGCGCGGGCGTAGGCTGTGCCAATTGAGGCGCATACACGCCCTGCGGTGGGATAATGAGAGCCCCAGGCGGGGGATAGGGGACAGTTTTTGGCGCCTTGCATGTTGCTTGGCACCCCATCACCATCACCGCGGGGATCATCAACATCACACTCTTCCACATCTTCATAACGTACCCTCGTAAGGTAGAGCGCATACGCCTGAACGAACTCCGTTCAAGTCACGTTGCACCCTTAGGGGCTGATGCATAGCCGCTAAGGGTGCAACAAAACTCGTGACGGGTCAGGGAAGGGACGAAACTGACATCTACTCACAACAGCCTCAAAAACCGTATGCCGGCCGAGGTGCCCAAAAGGACGTTTTAAAAGATACCACTTGTGAGTATGAGGGGTTTTTGTGCCTGAGGCACCTAATCGGCTAGAAATGTGGAGAAAATTGACCAAATCAAACCGATTCAAACAGGTGTGAATCGGGGGAAGGGGGACTCCCATCTTATACAGGCATGACATCCCTAAAGGTTTTCTCCCGACTGACGCACGACGCACGGATTTTTGTGGCCGGCCATAGGGGTTTGGTTGGTAACGCCATCGTTCGCCGATTGAAGGCCTACGGCTTTGATAATCTTGTTCTGCGAACTCATGCGGAGCTGGATCTCCTCGACCAGAGTGCTGTCCGTACTTTCTTTAAAGAGGAGGACATCGATTATGTTTTCCTTTGTGCGGCTAAGGTTGGTGGTATTCTTCACAACTCACTTCATCAAGCGGATTTCATCTACGAAAATGTGATGATATCAGCGAACGTCATTCAAGCCGCGGCGACGTACGATGTGCAGAAGCTTCTGTACTTGGGAAGTTCATGTATCTATCCAAAGCATGCTACACAGCCGATTGTTGAGGAGGCGCTTCTTTCTGGCGCTCTGGAACCGACGAACGAGGGATACGCTATAGCCAAGATCGCGGGCCTCAAGATGTGTGAGAAATTCCACCAGCAGTATGGAAAGTGTTTTGTGTCTGTGATGCCCACAAATATGTACGGGCCGAACGATAATTTCCACCCTGATCACTCACACGTTATCCCTGGAATGATGCGACGATTTCACGAAGCCCGCGAAAATCGCGCATCTCAGGTCGTTGTTTGGGGAACTGGGGCTCCACGACGTGAATTCCTCTACGCGGATGACTTCGCGGAAGCCGCTCTTACGGTGATGGAGTGTTACGATAAACCAGAGACTTTAAATGTTGGGACCGGCGAGGATGTCACCATTCGTGAGCTCGCCTATACGATGGCTAAGGTCGTCGGATATAAGGGGGAGATTGTCTTCGATGCCTCTAAACCCGATGGCACTCCCCGTAAGGTCCTTGATGTAACCAAGATGAAGTCTCTTGGGTGGGAGCCCCGGATATCACTTGAGATCGGCCTTAAGCTCGCGTACGAGTGGGCGCTCAAGGCTGGAGCTTTTGACATCGTCGCGGCTGAAGGTGGCGTCAATGCCCCCAGCGCTCCACCTCTTCGGCCTTAGGGACACACACGGTGGCTCGGAAACATACGGACGTTTAGTCGCCTCGCGACATGAGTGTCCTTGGTTCGCAGGGAAAGCCCCGCTCTTTCGTGAGCTTGCAAAAAAACATCACTATATCCGTGCGTATATGTGTCTGTATTCGCTGCCTTGGCTCGTCGGCGCGCCTTCCATCCCGAAAGTTCTGTCGCACGCCGATGAGGTGAGAGTTGCGACGGGCCCTGGCAGTTTCTATAGTGTTTTTGACGCGAGATGCGTCGAAGACTAGCAGCCCGAGCGCGGCGACGCGCGGTTTCGAGAGACAGGCTCTTTTGGACACCGCGCCAGGAACGTCCTTCTACCTGGAGAAGCGTATATGACAAACTTAGGCTATCTCACCGAGAAAATAGTGTCCTTTCGTGACGCCCGTGATTGGAAGCAGTTTCATAACATGAAGGACATGGCGCTTTCGCTCATGCTTGAAGCTGGCGAAGTGGGGGAGCTCTTTCAGTTTAAGAGCGAGGCCGAGCTAGAGAAAGTTGTTGAGTCAAAGAGAGAGCGACTAGGAGAGGAGCTCTCAGATGTCCTCTACTGGGTCCTCCTCATGGCGCACGATTCTGGTATCGACCTTGAGCGGTCCTTCGCTGAAAAGATGAAGCGCAACGAAGAAAAATACCCACTCGAAAAAGCTCGCGGTAATAATCGTAAATACACCGAGCTGTAAGGATAAATCCAGCCTCATTCATTTTTGACAAAAAATGAATGAGAATAGCTGGGCGAGCGCAATCTTAGCGGAGCTCTTGCTCTAGCACCAAACGTTCCTTTTTGTTCAAAATCCCGCTCACGCAGGATTGTTCAGCTACTTTGCAACTCGTAGATGGCCCCTATTTCGGGCAGGATTTATTTGTTTTCTGCGGCACAACTTGGCTTCGCCAAGATTGCGCGCGCCCTGCTATTGCGAATGATTTTTTCAAAAATTATTCGCGCAGGGTTTATATGGTCCATCGAAGCAGAGAAGCAAAGTGACCCAAGGCGTGACTTCGCGGGCGCCTGTATGCGCAGTTCTACAGCTTCATCTTCTTAAAGATCTGCTCTGGGATGTGCATAATTATTCCCATGATAAACCGCCAGAAGAATGGCGTGTAGACCACCGCCTCTCCACGCGTCATCGCTTTATGAATTCGTTTGCCCACCGTTTCAGGTGAGGCAAAGAGGGGGCCTTTTGGAATATTTGCCGTCATCGGTGTATCGACGAAGCCGGGCTTAATTGTTGTGACCGACACTCCATGATGAGCCAACCGATTGCGAAGCCCTTGTAAGAATATAGCGAGCCCACCTTTCGCCGCTCCGTAGACATAATTACTTTGGCGTCCACGATCCCCCGCCACCGATGAGATAACTGTAATATTGCCGGTCTTGCGTGTCTCAAAATAGTTCGCAAGCCACGTAAGAAACGCGATCGGGCTCAAGAGGTTCACCTCAAGGGAGTCCTCAGTCATTGGCCATGAATGCTCGCACGCTTTTTGATCTGGAAGATCTCCATGGGCGATAAGAGCCGCATCGATTTCTCCGAGTGCGTGAAACGCCTGCTCAAGAAGTTGGTCGTGTGACGCCAGATCGCTCGCCGAAAATATACCTGTGTGAACAGCGGTAGCGCCGCGACACTCAAGATCTTTAGCGAGACGCTCAAGATTCTCTTTCGTTCGTCCGGCAAGAAAGAGAGATGCGCCCTCTTGGGCGAATAGGCGAGCGGTTTCTGTCGCGATAGCCGATGTGGCTCCGATGATTAGTACCTTTTTCATTCTTTTCTCCTTACGCGTCGCCACAAGCTAGAAGAAAATCGTGGGTCGATGTGCGGTTCAAATTCAGCAAGTCGCGGGTGCGATTTGATGAAAGACTCTGGGCTCATACGCGCGTCTTTCGCTGGATAAAGGGATCCACCAACACCAAATACTATTGTGTCGAGCTCGTTGAGGAAGTCTAGCGTTGGTTGGCCGTCGTTTGGGAAATCGAGAGCAAGGGTGAATCCCTCACGTGGAAAGGAAAGCATCCCAGGAGACTGAAAATTTCCGAACGTCTTTAACACCGCGAGGAACGAAGCCCTCTTTGAGCGGGTGATTCGTGAGAAGATCTCCTTGAGCGCGCGGGCGCCTTCCTCAAATGGAATGACGAATTGATATTGGAAGAAGCCACGTTTGCCGTACATACGGTTCCAGTGAAGGATTGAGTCCAGTGGATAGAAAAATGGTTCGTAGTGGGTCAGGCCTTCAACAGTATGCGAAAGCTGCTTGTTGTAGTAGAGCGTGTTGAACGCTTGGATGAAATAGGTGTTGAGCAGCCAGGTTGGCGCTTCGCAGGGGAATGGGAGTGAGATTGTCGCGGGCTTTTTATTCTTTGTTTGACTCGAAAAATTTCCAGCCATGAAAAGACCTCGACCCAGTTGGTCCCCCTCAGTTGTGCAGTCTACCCAGGACACGTTGTAGTCATAGATCGGATCGAGAGCCTTAGACACTTCAACGAATTCATCAAGGTTTCTAAACTTCACGGTCTTAGTGTCGAGATAAGGTGACTTAATCGGAGTAAGTTGTATCTCGGCCCACGTGATAAGTCCGGTGAGGCCAAGCCCACCAATAGTTGCTTTGAAGAGGCCCGCGTTTTCAGTTGGTGAACAGGTGAGGTGCGAACCATCGGATCGTACAAGACCAAATTTATTGACGTGACAGCCGAACGTTCCCGCTCGGTGATGGTTTTTTCCGTGGATATCGTTTGCAATCGCTCCTCCGAGCGTCACGAATTTTGTGCCAGGTGAGACTGGAAGGAACCATCCACGAGGAATGAAGACCTGAAGGATGGATGCCAAGCTAACGCCCGATTCCGCGGCGAGCACTCCGGTTGATGGGTCGAAGCTAATGAAATTGGAGAGGGCGGAGGTCTCGATAATCGCGTTGCCGTTGTTGATGCAGCTATCTCCGTAGCTTCTTCCGAGCCCATACGGGAGAACCGATGAATCGTCTTCAGGTAGCGGAAGAAGGCTCGTTGGTGAGAGCGCCTGCAGGACCTGTTGATGTGAGATAGGGGGATATTTCCCCCACGATTCGTAGCGTTTCACGCTGCCCCTTCAAGTGATGGCGATAATTCACGCCACTTTTGGGCGTGAGGTTTTAGATGCCTGGTTTGAGCAATCGAAACTACAAAAATGAAAGCATCGAAACTACTCGTTCGCACAATAGTAGCGGAGACTGGGTATCACAATCGTTTAAGAGTGGGCGATGATAACGCTTCGAGTCACATTTTATAGAACGACAGTTTGCATGTTGTAACTGAGCGGCGAACCATCCCTCCATAGGGCTGGGATCAGTGAAAAGAGGGTACGGGTGGACTCAAAATCGCTAGAGCGGCGATTCGTTTAAAGGGGCTATCTACTCTTATCTTAGGAGGTTGTTCTGGTCCTGGCTGCGATCTGAGACGCGGTTTGTGGGCCTCTCTGGCGCAGGGTGCAGTGAGAGATTGTTCGCGAGGATGACGACCAAAAAGAGAGACTGATATACAAGTTGTAATATGCACGGTGAGACGTTGAGAAAAAGGGAAGAGCCACGAGTTATTTGCGCTGACGTAGACGGCACTGTCCTCGCGACAGATCTCCTCTACGAGTCTCTTCTCTACGCGATGAAGCAAGACGTTTGGCTGATATTCTTTCTGCCGTTTTGGCTAGTACGTGGGCGTGCCCATCTCAAGCAGAAGCTCGCCGGCAGATCTGCTGGACTCGCTGTTGATCTTCTGCCTCTCAATCCAAGCGTGGTGGGATATCTAAGAGAGGCTGCTGAATCTGGAAAAAAGGTAGTTCTCGCCTCAGCGTCTGACGAGCTTCTCGTCGCGAAGCTGGCGAAGCGTCTTGAGTTCGTGAGTGACATAATCGGCTCGGATGGGATAACGAACCTCAAGGGGAGCGAAAAGGCTAAGGCTATCAATGCCGCGCTTGGAGATACTCCATGGGAGTACGTCGGGGATTCTCGCGCGGATTTTGAGGTATGGCGCGAAGCCGCTCATGTCGTCTGTGTATCCTCAGGCGGGCGGTTATCTCGACAGGTGCAGCAACGATTCTCTGATGTAACGGTTCTCGCAAAAGATAAGTGCTCTCTCAAAGTAGTCCTGAAAGCGCTTCGAATTCATCAATGGCTCAAGAACCTCCTCGTTCTCGCGCCGATGTTGTTGGCGCATAGGTGGTTTGACATCTCGGGTTGGCTTGAGACGCTTGGAGCGGGGCTTTCATTCTCATTATGCGCGTCAGGTGTATACCTTCTTAACGATCTACTCGATCTTGAATCGGATAGAAAACACCCTCGCAAGCGTAAGCGCCCCTGCGCGGCGGGAACGCTCCCGTTGGCCTCGGCTCTAGCGCTGGCTCCGGTTCTCTTCGTCGTATCGTTTTGTCTGGCGATGGCGGTTAGGCTTGAGTTCTCGGTTGTTCTGGGGATGTACCTGTTCCTGACGACAGCATACTCGTATCGGCTTAAATCTCTCGCGCTTGTCGATATCATTATGTTGGCGATGCTCTACACTATTCGGATCGTCGGAGGTGGAGTTGCGTCGGGTGTTCCTGTGTCTCAATGGCTGCTCGGACTCTCAAT
>CAIXKI010000011.1 GCA_903920005.1 uncultured delta proteobacterium | reverse complement strand
GAGGCCGCCGGCCCTCCAATCGCGCCCGGATAATTACGCGATTCGTACGAACCCGCCACGATCATACCTGGAGGGCCGGCGGCCTCGCCGGCTTGCAATAACCCTCCAAGATCGTGGAGAGACACCAGTTATGCTTAGATTGACGAAGATGGTAGTCTTCACGTCTCGGTGAAAGGTCGAAGAATCGCCAACGGCAATCGAGATAAAGGATTCAGGGTATTACTATGTCTTTCGAACAACTCGGCTTAGCGCCCGCCCTTCTTGAAGCCTTGGAAAAGCAGAAGTTCACCGAGCCAACACCGGTTCAGGTACAGTCCATTCCCGTCGTTCAGGTTGGCAGCGATACCTATATCAACGCCGAAACCGGAAGTGGAAAGACCCTGGCGTATTTACTTCCACTTTTTCAAGTTCTCAAGTGTGAGTTACGCGCCGCGCAGGTCCTCGTCCTCGCGCCCACTCACGAGCTGGCTATTCAAATTCATCGGGTGGCATGCGACCTCGCGCAGCATTCAGGATTGGACATTCGCAGCGCCTCGCTCATTGGTGGTGCCGCGATAGATCGACAGATCGAGAGACTAAAAAAGAAACCCCAGATTCTCGTTGGTACCCCCGGACGAATACTCGAACTGCTCGAACGGGGAAAACTCAAGGTCTCAGAGCTTAAGACACTAGTCATCGAAGAGGCAGATCGTCTCTTGGCAGATGAAAGCCTTGAAGCGGTTCAAAAAGTGATTCGCGCATGCCCGGGGCGACGCCAGCTTGTGTTTGTGTCCGCCACCGAGCAACCTAAGAGCAAAGAGGTCATGGAGCAGCTTTCGCCGAATCTGGTTCGCTTGCACACCGACGAGGTTGTTGTTAATCCCAACATCGATCACTTTTATGTCGTGGTTGATCAACGCGACAAAGCTGACACCATCAGAAAGTTGGTTCACGCGACAAAGACGAAAAAAGCGATCGTGTTTACGCATCGAAATGAGACCGCGGAGCACCTTGCGGCACGTCTAGAACATCACAAAGTCGCTGTAGCGGATCTGCACAGCACCTACGACAAGGAAGTTCGTAAACAAGCCATGCAAAACTTCCGGAGTGGAAAGGCAACGGTGATGATCGCCTCAGACGTGGCAGCTCGTGGACTGGACATTCCAGGCATTACGCACGTATTTAATCTCGATATCCCGAGCAAGGGGAAGGACTACCTGCACCGAGTAGGACGGACTGGGCGCGCGGGCACCCAAGGCGTCGCGGTATCAGTTTTAGTTCGACCAGAGGTTCGGCTGGTAGAGCAGTTCGAGAGGGATTTTGGCATTACGATTCGTGAGGTCATTCTTCGCGAAGGAGAGATGTTTGAGGTCGGCGAGAACGAATCTCTCCGGACCCCCTCATCCGAGAGCTGATACACAGCCACTTCCTTTTTTACGAACAGGAACCGCGTTGGACAACGTGGCGGATATTCCGATCTAAAACAGCGCCTCTCCCGTCATCTCTTTCGGTTGAGCTATCCCCATCATTTTCAGGATAGTTGGAGCTACGTCACAGAGCGCTCCGTCCTTTCGGATGTCGACCTTTTGCGCGTAGTCCACGAGAATTACCGGCACTGGATAGAGCGTATGGGCTGTATGTGGAGTGCCGTCTTCGTAGTTGACCATCTGTTCGGCGTTTCCGTGGTCGGCGATGATCAGCGCCTGTCCTTTTGCTGCTTTGAGGGTCTTTATAATCTCGCCTAGGCAGGAGTCTACTGTCTCAACAGCCTTTACTCCCGCGTCAACAACTCCGGTGTGTCCCACCATGTCGCAGTTGGCGAAGTTTACGACGATCAGGTCGTACAAACCTGATCGGATCCCTTCCATCACAAGCTCCGCTACGCCGGCAGCGCTCATTTCAGGCTTAAGGTCGTAGGTCTTCACATCACGAGGGGATGGTACAAGTTTGCGCTCCTCTCCCTTGTATGGCTGCTCGATGCCACCGTTTAAGAAGTATGTAACGTGAGGGTATTTTTCGGTCTCCGCTACTCGAAGCTGCGTACGACCTGAATTAGCTACCACTTCACCGAGGTGATTCTTGATATCAACCTGCGTGAATAGGAAGGGTAGGTTCAAGGTGTGATCGTACTCCGTGAAGCAAAGTATGCTGCTTGGAGGAAGGAGTGGCGCAGAGCGAGCGAATCCCGCGAACTCCTTAGCGCACAGCGCTGATACGATCTCCCGCATGCGATCTTCACGAAAATTGAAGAAGACCAGCCCATCCCCGGCCTCAAGCGGCTGAGTTGATGTCACGGCTGGATCAAGGAACTCATCTGTGGTTCCGTTCGCGTAGCTATTTTTTACATACTCGAGGAGATCGTGTGTCACGGCACCCTTACCAAGAGCGATAGCGTCATACGCGCGCTCAACTCGCTCCCATCTCTTGTCACGATCCATGGCGTAAAATCGTCCGCATATCGACCGGATCGAGACTCGGGGAAAATCCTTCAGGAAAGTTTGAAGTTCAGCCAGATCCGTCTTGAACGCCGTCGGAGATACGTCACGCCCATCGCTAATGAGATGAAGAGCGACAACGGATTGAGTGTTGTCTTCTGAGAGTCGCTTGATAAAGAGCTTCATGTGCTCAAGATGGGAGTGAACGCCTCCCGTACTGTAGAGTCCCACAACGTGAATCGTCTTCGCTTGTGCGGTAGAAGCAGAGAAATCCGTGTATTCTTTCGAGTCCTTAAGGAAGGAACCCTTGAACGCGCGACTGATACGAAGGAGCCACTGTTCAACCATTCGTCCCGCGCCGATGTTGAGGTGCCCAACTTCGGAGTTTCCCATCTGGCCCTCGGGTAATCCAACGGCCTCTCCGAATGTAGTGAGAGTCGCGTTTGGATAATGGCTCACCAGACTATCAAAGGTCGGTTTCTTCGCTTGCTGAATGGCGTTACCGACCGGATTTTGATTGAGGCCAAAACCATCGAGGATGCAGTGGAGCGTTGGGTTTTTCATAGTGTTTGTCCCTGAGGCGTGGTCGCTACGCGTTACGGCGTAGAGAGTGCCGGTGAGGGTTCACCTCTATCAGATAATACGGGTCGTTTGCCAGTATTCGTGGCCGGAAGGCCTGGCTCGACGAGCTTTTCCCACAGGGGCGCCGTCTCTTTGGCCTGTCCTAGGCGACTTAAGCACAGTCCGGCAAGATGAATACGGGTTTGCTCCTGTGTCCGAGATACCTTTGTTCCCTCGCGCTCTGCAAGCGCGTCGAGAGCATTGAGGAGCTGTTGAGCCTCTTGAGGCCGATTCACCGCGAGAAGTGTTTTGGCGACTACAAATTCAGTGTCGATTCGAGCCGAACCATGAATTCCTTGGGTGGATGAACGTGCGGCCGCCAGGGCTCGCTCCGCTCGCCGTTGAAAATCTCCCGGTGCGGTCGAGAGCCAAAGATCGATAACACGGGACCACTTTGCGGTGTCGCCGGGGGAGGCTTTAGCGGCTTTTACGAGCAGCTCAGCGCATTCGTCTATCTGCCCTTGATTGAGCTGAAGATCGGCCAGTCTCTCAAGAGCTGGGACGTAGGTCGGATGCTTCTTTACAAAGAGGGTAAGGGCCTCTTTCAACGCGGCATCGTGTTCGGACGATTTGACGAGGTGTGCGTACATCAATCGGGTGCGTATCGCTGCCGTTTGGTCAGACGAATAGCCGACTTTCTCTAGCTCACGTTGATAGTTGAGGGCATCATCAGTCCTACCCATCTCCTCGGCGATGTCTCGCGCGACTTCAAGCGCTCGCTTGCTCGGAGCCTCCGCTACAAGGATAGAGAGATTGTCTTGAGCCGCGGTTTTGTTACCCAGAGCTCGGTTGAGAGTCATAGCTCGCATGAGGACTTCTGTACTGGCGTGGCTCGATGCTCTCGTTTCATCGAGTACTCTGAGGGCCTCCTTGAGATCTCCCAGGCTTTCCAGGCAAAGAGAGAGCTCAACGCGAGCGATGATGTTGTCGGGGTCTCTGGAGATCACAGTTTCCCACAGCGAGCGAGCCGCTTGCCACTCATGGTTCGCCATGAAATTTCTGGCTTTTATAAAAAGGTCAAAGAATGCCTGGCGAGAGCGCTCGGCCGCACGAAGTTTTCTCTCCCTAAACCACCCCTTTAGTCCAAAAAAGAGAGCGACGATCGAAGCCGCAAGTACGCCGATGAAAAAGACTCCAATGTAAAGGACCCCCGCGTATGCCGAGATGGAGATGTTTGGCCCGATGTGAATAGTCGCCGATTCGGGGTTTGTGAGGGTGATGTAGAGAGCCAGAGCGATGATAATCGCAAGCAAGAGAAAGCGGTTGAATTGTCGGAGCATTCCGAGGTTCCTTTGAATGTAGGTGCTCGCAGGGTAGTGAGTGAGCACCCTCTGCTAGCTGTATCCTACTCTGGTGTGAGTTGTGTTTGTCAATGGAGGGAACTCGTGCCGTTTATGCCCGTGGTCACCGAGGCCGGTGCCCCTTCAATCGAAATTTTCGGTGCGTTTGTACCCGCCTCCGCCGAGACGGGCCGCCGGTCCTCCAGCCAATCCCGTGAGGTTTATGCGATTCTCATGATCCCGCCACGGTGCTTCATTCGTTCCCGCGATAATTCTGCGGTTCGCCCCAACCCGCGACGATCGTCCCTGGAGGGCCGGCGACCTCACCGGCTTGCAAACAAAAACGGCCGCCCAGTCTTTCGACGGGCGGCCGTTGTAGCCATCTCAGGGAGATGACGCTTATACGTTTGAGGCTACAGGCTCTGGAGTCGGAGTCTCAGTATTAGCAGGCTCTTGAGAGGTTGCGGCTCGTGCCGCAGCCGCAGCAGCGGTTGACGAGCGACGAACGATAACCGGCGAGTTGATCAAAAGCGTCGTTGTGTCAGCTAGGCGATGATACTTGATATCAAAGCCTTCCTTATCGATAACGAAGTATCTCTCGATAACCTTCACCATCTCCTCACGGAAGCCGGCCATCTCCTCGTTTGTAAGACCGGTTCGGTCTTGGACGAGCACGAAGTGCAATCTGCTCTTCGCTGTTTCTTTACTTTCGTTGCTCTCTCCAAAGAGCTTTTTTTTGAGCGCGCTAAACACGATTTGAAACTCCCTTAATACCCCGGAAACTCCGTTAATGTGACTCTATATGCAATTCCACAACCCGTACAGATGAAAAGCGCTACGCGTTCACACCCAATTTTCTAGTGATGCGGCTCCAGAGCGATCCGCCATCAAAGCTTGGTATCGGAATCGGCTCGCCACACAATCGCGATGCGATGCGTGTAAAGGCAGGGCCTGCTTTCGATTTCTGGTTGTAAACGACCGGTTCTCCCACGTTTGCGGCCTTGATGATGTCCTCATCTCGCTCAACAACACCAATGATCTCGATGCCAAGGATGTCTTGAACGTCCTTAACTGAGAGCATGTCGCCGCGTCGAACCATTTCGAAGTCGATTCGGTTGATAATGAGGCGAGCCTCAATGCCCTTTGATGAGAGGAGTCCAACGACTCGGTCCGCGTCTCGGATGGCTGAAACCTCAGGAGTAGTTACTACGATAGCTGAATCAGCTCCTGCGCACGCGTTGCGGAAGCCCTGCTCGATGCCCGCGGGAGAGTCCACAAGGATGTAGTGGAACTCTCGACGGAATTGATCGAGAACGAATCGGACTTCAGCCTCGTCAACCACGTCCTTGTCGTCAGTCTGTGACGCAGGAAGGAGGAAGAGGTTGGGGGACTTCTTCGATTTGATGATCGCCTGGCCAGGTTTGCAGAGCTTCTTGGCAACGTCGACGAGGTTGAAGACGATTCGGTTCTCGAGGCCAAGAATAACGTCGAGGTTTCGAAGTCCGATGTCAGCATCGATGACCAGCACTCTTTGACCGCGGAGAGCAAGCGCCGCGCCAAGGCTTGCGGTTGTGGTCGTCTTTCCTACGCCACCTTTGCCGGAGGTGATTACGATAACCTCCCCAAGCTCCTTCTTACCGGCACTATTGCTTCTCGTGTTCATGTCTTACTCCCTTCTACGTGACCAAACAGTTCTTGATTGGTAAGGCTCAACTACAATTACATTTCCTTGCACTCGCGCAATCTCTGGCATGCCGCCACGAGGCGTGCTTTCCATATAGTCCGACCCGGCTCCCCTCGAAATAACCAGTCCGATCCTAAGTTGGGTCGGTTGGAGATTGAGGCTGAAAATGACACGTCCTCCGCCACTTTCATCGTACGCTCCAGCGTGAGCGATACCTCGAAGTGTTCCTAAAATGACGATATCACCGCCGGCGACCACTTCGGCTCCAGAATTTACATCTCCGAAGATGACGATTGAGTGCTCGGTCTCTACCTTTTGTCCGGAGCGCAATGTGCCGTACACCATTCGAGTGTCGGGCTCGTCCCAGAGCATTGGATTAACGGCAGAGGTCGAGCGACTGTCTATGTTGTCTATCCCATCGAAAAGACTCACGTTTCTCTCTGCTTTGGGTGCTGTTTTCGCTATCGAACTTCGCGATGTGCCAAATACTGACAGGGTTCCTGTCGTTGAGCCTTCCGATTGTTGAGAGAGGGAAGAGCCTTTAGCGGCGGTAGTTTTCAGTTTAGCGCCTCGTACCGAAACCTTGAACTCGGACGCGAGTAGCGTTGTGAGCGCGGAGATGATCTCTTCGGAGGGCTTGCGGCCTACCCATTCGAAAGCCACATCATTTCCTTGAAGGAAGGATCGGCGGGACTCAAGGAATTCGCGAGCCGCTTCTTCAAGGTCGGCACCGGCCACTCGACCATCGATGCGTAGCACGAGGCCTTCGGCAGTTCCGCGGGCGGTGATGACGCTGCTTCGCGTATCGACTTCAGTCTCTTCTCGAATAGGGGGAGCTGCGTTTTTTTGGGGGGTAACCGGCGAAGGATGAAGTGGGGACTCTGGATCAAAACCTACATCTTCATCTTCAGTGAACGAACTATTCATAGTACTCCGAGAACAGGGAGGGGCATTGTAGAGCCGCGTTTTGAAAAAATCCAGGACAAAAAGAAGATCTAAAATCTAAGTTCTTGCTAGCTTTTCCAAATCGAAGCTCGGCCTTCGCCGAGCTTGAGGAGTGTGACATATTCCTCTGCGAAAGAAGATCTCTTCATCGCAGATTTATCGGTGACACATACCTCAAAGCAGGTTACTTTAAGCTACTTATACCAAAGCGAGGATCCCCACGTCAACAAACAAGTTTTGAAAAACCTGGCGTGAAGCAACAAAAGAGGAGTTCAGGCCTCGAATAATTTTTGTTGATGTCAGCTTTTGGCGCTCGCTTCTCTTGACTCTAACGATAAGTTTAAAACCCGCGATGCTCAGAGTCGCGGATCGAGAGATTCCTTCTCTGTCAGGAGTGCAGTAGGCTCTCGATTGTATGCGTAAACAACATATGTTCCTTGTATCAGAGCGGACTGAAAAATGATCAGGAGAAAAGAATGATCAAGACAATTGCCGCTCTCTTCAGCAGTGGATTCGGAAGCGGGTATGCTCCGAAAGCTCCGGGCACGTTCGGCTCGGTTGCCGCGGTGGTCCTTTGGCTCGCGCTTGAGCGCGCGTCCGCGTTTTCCTTTGTCTCTCCACTCGCTCTCGCGATAGGAGTAACTGTCGTTGGATTTGTCGCTTCGATGGTGTCGCTTTCGGGCGAGAGGTCCAGTGACCCCCAGTGGATCGTGATCGATGAGTGGGCGGGCCTCTTTGTCGCTCTCTGTGGGGTTGAGGCGCTCAATCTTGGGCATGTCGTGATTGCTCTGGTAGGATTTCGAGTGATGGATATTGCGAAGCCCGGCCCTGTCGCCTGGGCGGAGCGCTTGCCAGGCGCTCTTGGAGTCATGGCGGATGATGTCGTCGCGGGGGCGATCGTATTGCTCGGCTTCGTGGTGTATCGGTTCATGTAGGAGATGGTGTCGCATGCGGAGAGGTGTGTTCATCGTTGGGGTGTTGATGGTGCACGCTTTACTTGCTGGGTGCTCGCCTGGATACGTGCTACGGGCGGCCTATGAGCAGGGGAAGATCCTCTCGGCCCGTCGACCAATTGATCAAGTAATCCTTGATTCCCAGACATCGAGCGAGGACCGCGAGAAGCTCGGGCTAGTGCTCGGCGCGCGATCGTTTGCTGAGAAGAACGGCCTGACACCGGGAGATTCTTTTACAACCTATGCCGAGGTCTCTCGCGACCCACTCGCCTGGGTTGTGGTCGCGGCGCGACGGGACTCCTTTTCTCTTCATACCTGGTGGTTTCCGATCGTTGGGCGTGTTCCCTATAAAGGATTCTTCGATAAGGAAGATGCGCAGGAAGAGCTCGATGCCCTTGTGAGGCAGGGATATGAAGGCTCGATGCGGGGCACTGAAGCGTTTAGCACCCTCGGGTGGTTCAACGATCCTGTGCTCTCGACGACGCTCAAAAACAATCCCGCTCGAATTGCGAATACGGTTATTCACGAGAGTGTCCATTCTACCGTGTGGATTCCAGGGAACGTTGCCTTCAATGAAAGCTTGGCGAACTTTGTCGGCTCGGTGGGAGGGATCTCCTTCTTTAATGAGCAAGCGAACGCGTGCGTGAAGGCGTCTAGGGAATGCGCGAATGAAAAGGCTCGCCTTGAGGCCGCTCTCCGAGAGGAGCAGGTCCACTACGAAGTCAGCCGCGTTGTGGATCGCTTGTACGAATCCCTTGAAAAGCTTTATGCGGATCCCTCGCTGACCTCAGAGGAGAAAATCGCGCGAAGGGGAGTGGTGTTTTCGGAGGTCGTGCGCCCATTCCGAGAGAGATATCCGAATGCTTCCATCCTAAAAGAAGTCAACAACGCCGATATTATCCAGCTGAAATTATACATGACCAAACTCCCACTCTTTGGTCGACTGTACGCTCAGGAACATCAGAACCTGCCCCGTTTTATAGATAAGATTCGAGAAGTTCAACGACAGGTTGAGGTTGACGCGGCCAAAGATCCTTTCGTTGTTCTTGAAGACATAGTAGGAGATGCGCCATGACGACTTTTGCTGACCATTTGCAGGCATCAATAGAGAAGACGAGTAGTGCCCTGATCGCGGGGTGTGACCCCGTTATCGAAAAGTTTCCGGCCTTCCTCTTAGAGGAGGCTTCCGCCAAAACAAAAAGCGACGATGACTTTATTGACCGAGCGCTCTCGATGTTTTGCGAGACCTTTCTCGCTGCAGTTGTCGGCCGTGTCGCGGCAGTTAAGCCCAATATCGCGTTTTTCGAGCAGTACGGACTTGCTGGCCTCTCAGTGTTCAAGAGGTTTTGTGAGCATGCGCGTGCGGCAGGCGTTCCCGTGATTATCGATGCGAAGCGTGGGGACATCGGCTCAACGGCAGCCGCGTACAGCTCGGCGTTTATTGGTGGGACCAAAGTGCGGGGACACTCCTTCGTGCCATTTGAATGTGACGCGCTGACTATTAATCCCTTCCTCGGCTTCGATACCTTAGAGCCTTTCGTCACTGACTGTGAGCGAACAGGAAAGGGGCTCTTTATCCTCCTTCAGACGTCTAACCCAGGAGCAAAGGATATTCAGGGGCTTGAGTGTGGTGGAAAAACGGTCAGCGGGCACATCGCCGATTGGTTAGCCACGAATGCGTCTCGGCTAGAAGGTGCGTCAGGATGGTCTGGACTTGGGGCGGTTGTCGGCGCGTCGTATCCCGATGAGGCACGAGCTTTACGAAAGCTCCTTCCGACTACGTTCTTTCTCATGCCGGGATTTGGGGCTCAAGGCGCTGCAGCAGATGATGCGGTCGCTGGCTTTGGAGTCCAAAACGGTAAGCGGGGTGGTGCCCTTGTGAATGTTTCGCGAGGTCTTCTTGAGGGGGCTTCAACTTCCGTCGAGGAGCTTAAAGCCGTGATCGTTGCCAATACCGATAAGTTTAACGGGCAGTTGCGCGCGGCCCTTTCATAGCGACCTGTTCGGATAGGCTTTGGTTTGACTTTCGCGTATACGTCACGCACCATGAGGCGCTCATGGCAATACTTCCCCCTGGCTCATCACGAGCAACACCGCTTTCTACAACAGTCGTTGATTCTAATATCGGCGCCCTCGTTCACTATGAAGATGACGGGTCCGTCATCCTTGCCGTTATTATTTCGAGCAAGCGAGATAAGTTCGCCGTACTGAATGTAAGGGGTCGAGAACTTGAACTTCCTCGAGGGCGTCTCTATCGCTTACCTCCCGGTACCTCTGTGGGTGGCGCGTCGACAAGCGCTCGCGTTGAAGCTCTCAAGGGTATCGCCGAGGCTATCGAGCGGGAAGCGACCTCCTTGGACGTTAAAGAGTTGTGGAGCTTTGTTCATGAGGACGTTCACCTCTATACCGTCTCAGAGCTAAGCAAGAGTTATTTTGGCGCCGATATCGCCGAGAAGCACGCTGGGCTCCGCCTCGCCCTCATCAGAGAGAGGGTCCACTTTAAGCGAGACAAGGACGGTTTTGAGCCACGCTCCGCGGAGGTGGTCGACGGGCTTTTGCGAGCCGAAGATGCGCGCAAGCGAAAGATGACGGTGCGAGATGCTACGATAGCGTTTCTCGCGGAGAGGATGAAGGATCCGCTTGTCGCTATTCCACATGATATCTCGGAGAACCTCGTCCTCATAGGAGAGGTCGCCGCTGGAGTAGCGCACACCGATCCGGCGAGGCAGAAAGAGGGGAAAGACCTCGTGCATCTGTGCGCTCGGCAGTTAAAGATCGCTGACAACCTGACGATAGAGCGTCAGGCCTTCGACGTGCTCGTAAAAATTGGACACTATACCCTAAACACAAATCTCTCTTTTATTCGGCATGAGATTCCTACTCATTTCTCTCACGCTGTGCTGAATGAAGCGGAAATGTTGGCGACGCCTCTAACGGTAGCCGATTTTCCAGAAGACGAGCGGCGATTTCGAGAGGATTTCACCGCGAAGCACGCCATAACGATCGATGATATATCGACGCAAGATATGGACGATGCCGTCACGGTGGAGCAAACGGCGGATGGATACGAGCTAGGCATTCATATTACGGATGTTTCGTGGGCGATTCAGCCTGGCACCGCGCTTGATGATGTTGCTCGCCGCAGAGCGACCTCCCTCTACTGCGCCGACCGCACCGTTAACATGCTCCCGGAAATGCTCTCTGAGTCAAAGCTAAGCCTTCGACAGGGAACGGTGCGTCCATGTCTCTCAGTGGTTGTGCATCTCTCTCAAAATCTAGAGATTCAAGGTTCTCGAGTTGTTCCGTCGTTTGTTAAAGTCGCACAACGCTACACCTACGACGACGTGGATCTCCTTCTTGAGCACGATGATCCGACGGTAAGCTTGCTCTATCAGATCTCAGCGGCGTGTGAGGAAGCGCGTATTCGGAATGGGGCTGTCAAGGTGCATCGTCGCGAGGTAGTGCCGTTCCTTGAAGCGGATGGTTCGATTCGCCTCCTTGAAATCGAAGAGGAGAGTCCGGCGCGGTCGCTTGTCGCCGAGATGATGGTCCTCGCTAATTCGATCATGGCGAAGTTCGCCGCTGATAATCAGATCCCTGTTATCTTCCGAGGCCAAGAGCGTCCTGACGCGCAGGCCACGCAGGCGGCGCATGGAGTTCCAGAAGGTCCAGCGAAAGATTTCACCGCGCGTTCCAAACTCAAGAAATCAACGATGACCTTTGAGCCCCGGCATCACGCTGGATTAGGTCTCGACGCCTACATTCAGGGCACATCTCCGATCCGCCGGTATATGGATCTCTGTCATCAGCGACAGTTCATCTCTTTCTTCCATCGCTCAAAGCCGTGGATAACGCGAACGGAACTTGAGCCGCTCGCAAATGAAGTAGAGGTATATCTAAACTCAGCAATGCTCGCGAGTCGCGAGACCAGGCGCTTCTGGCTTCTTCGGTATCTAGAGCAGCGGCCAAAAGGGAAGCCCCTTGAGGGAACCGTTGTTCGCCAGGATACGAAGTCGCCCCTCGTTGAGCTTGATGAAATATATATCACTGTATTTGTGAAATCTCCCCGGCCGATGAAGATTGGACAACGCGTGACACTTAAGGTCGCAATGGTTGATCCTCTGGGAGATTACGTCCGCCTCGAAGCGGTGTAGGCACCAGCAGGGTGGTGAAAAATGATTTCCTGGTGCGCACTTCGATAGTTTGACCGCGACTTCGTTGGACCCGACGAAAAAATCCTCAACGTATCTCAGAGGATACGCCTCCGGTTTTTTCGTCGTCTCCGCCTCTTTTCGTCAAAACTTTCAAAATGCTCACGACGGAATCATTTTTCACCACCCTGCTAGCTCATACCACGAATCGCTAATCTGCTTTACGTAGTACATATGGCGTATCGTTATGTTGATCGTGTAGAGGCCGGCAAGGTGCTCGGCCGATTTCTCAAGAAAAGAGCGTTTAGAGGAACTCCGGTGGTCGTTGCCCTGCCCCGTGGAGGAGTCCCGGTTGGATTCGAGGTTGCGGAAGCGATCGGCGCGCCTTTAGATGTTTTGGTAGTGCGTAAAATCGGCGCCCCCGGGCATTCCGAATTGGCGTGTGGAGCCGTGCTGTTGAGCGGGGAGGTCGTGTGGAACGAGCGGATTCTCAAAGCGCTTGATATTACCAAAGAGAGCCTTCGAACGATCGTAAATGATGAGATCAAGGAGGCGAAGGCTCGTGAATCAGCGCTACGGTCACCGCAGACCCCCGCTATCCCATTACGAGATGTCTCCGTAATCATAGTGGATGATGGCCTCGCGACAGGCGCGACGATGAAAGCGGCTGTTTGCGGCGTTTTCGCGCAGAAGCCGAAAGAAGTCATGGTTGCAATTCCAGTGGCTCCGACCTCTTCATGTGTTGAACTAGAGATGATGGGGTGTACGGTCATCTGTGTACAAAGGGTCGATGAGGATACCTTTTCGAGCGTCGGACAGTGGTACCAAGATTTTCCGCAGATAAGCACAGCTCAGTGTAGACAGCTGCTCACAAGAAGTCGGATGAAGGACGAGGGGGCTGTTCAAGACGAGCGAGCATAAAAAAAGAGAGGCGGTGGCCCCTCTTTTTTAATGTCAGTATCCGTTCGATTCTTAATGGAGGTCCGCCTCCGCAGGAAGCTCATCTACCAGAACCTCTTCTTCGGGAAGTTCGCCGTTCATCTCTCGGCAAACGTTCGTGATCATCTTAAAAGCGCGAGTGAGAGAGTCCATCTCATCGCACGTGATCTCAATCATCTCAAATGCTAACTCCTGGTCGGTCAACTCCGGCACGTCTTTATTTGCCTTCGACATTGTTCCCCCTAGAGAATGGCTACGATGCACTACTCAGAGCACGAACTGTTCCATCGAGAAGGTCGGACGGTTCTTAGGAAAACTTGAGTGGAAAATGAATAAAGCTCTTGAAAACACCAGGTTGGGGGAGTCGTCTATCTATCTGAAGTGTGGTCGTAGGGTCGAAAAGATGACGCATAGGGCAAAAAAGGGCCGGGAACCTGGCACGTCCTTGCCGGCGCGACGAGGGCTGCCGGTCTGGGCGACCGTCGGATCGAGTTCAGCGCCCTTTGTGGACGTTAATTAACCCGCACCGCCTTAATAGCTATGATTCTACCCTCATTGTTTGGGTAGTCTGTGCCGGTGAGCACTGATTCATCCGCGTCGAAATGAAGGCGTGTGTTGAGAATGTCGTTGCCATCGGTATCCTTCCAGCTGAGCCAGAGACCGACGCGCTCTTTATTCATGTACATCGGCCGAAACGCGATCGTCTCTCCGTTTGGAAGTCGCACTACCTCTTTTTGTTTAAGAGATATCCTCTCCTCTTTGCTTCCGATCAACTTAAACGACGAGAAAGGGAGCATCGCGAGCTTCTGCTTTAAATCCGTTAGCGACGCGTCGAGAGAGGGCTCCTTCGCGGTGGGGACGCTCTCCTTAGCTCCCGTAGCTTGAATGGTGCGAACCACCACCGTTACCTCAGACTGATCGCACGACCTATCCTGAGAGTGGCCTAGAGATGAGGAGACGAGGAGTCCGCATGATACGAATGCGAGAAGGGAACGGAGAAAAAATCGAGGCGAGAGGCGACAACGAATCATACTGCTACTATTTGGACCGACTTAGAGGCGGAACGTCAATACCTTCTTGTTCGAGTACGCGGATCGTTGGTGTCGCCGCAACTCGGGTCGCTGCCGTCGTAGCGGCCTTTTTGCGAACCCAGATAGTTGCGGATTTACCGTTCGGATTTTGTATCAACTGAAGAGAGCCGTTTCCTCTCATCCAATCCACTTCCATGCTTGAGCGAGATGGGAATCCGCTTTGAGGATTGGCCTCAAACGCTGCCTGATGAAATGCTGAGCTGCTCTGAGCCGGACCTGGGCCCCCGGTGTATACGGGAAGAATCTCACCGGGACGCGAAGGTCGAGAAACGACGATGAGAACAAGAGCAGCGACGGCGGCCCCCGAAAGACCACCAAAGAGAGCCTGTTTTGACGCGAGGCGGTCAAACAGTGATGCCGCTTCCCGTTCGGGGATTGCTCTGCGTTGACCAAGGTAGAGGGCCGCTCGTTCTTCGGCGTCTATCCTCTGGTCGATCCTTGCCCACAGATCCGCGGTTACTTCGCGGTTAGGCGCGTGTTCTTTAAAGAGAGTGGAGGTTGCTTGAAGATTTGAGATGAATGTCTGTGCGTCGGGATTCGATCGGATGAGGCGTTCCGCGAGAAATCGAGAAATAAAAGAGCATTGATCGTCAGCATAGGCGCTCAGAAGGAGCTGCTGCTTCTCACTCAAGTTTATTGATCCATCATCTCTCATCGTTTCACCGTGGTGAGTTTTTGTTTACTACCCCGAGGTGGGGAGTCGTCTGCGGTTACACCTTCAGTACCCTCTTCATGTGAGATCGGGGGAGCGAATTCTTGAAGCGCTTTTTGGAGAGCTCGACGAGCATAGAAGAGTCGACTCATCACCGTACCCTTTGGGGCCCCTATCGCGACAGCGATCTCCTCGTAGTCGAGGCCATCGATCTCTCGTAGGGTAATCACTGCCCTATGCTCTTCTGATAGCTCTCCGAGAACCTCCTGAATTTTGCGTCCTAACTCCTTGCGTGCCAGAGCATCGTGAGGGCCTTCTACCCGTTGTCCGATGTCAGATCCGAGCGAAGCGCCCTGGTCCCACGACCCCTCGGCTCCATTGTTGACGCTAACTTGTTCTTTATATTCAAGGTGAGTTCCGCCTCGGCGGGCTGCTTTACGTCGTATGTCGACGGCCATGTTAAAGCAGATGCGGTAGAGCCACGTGTAGAAGGATGACTCTCCCTTAAATTGTCCTAATGATAAGAAGGCTTTAACAAAGGTTTCCTGGACAACATCCTCGGCATCTTCGCGGGTTTTGAGGATGTCTAAGGCCATCGCCAAAAGACGGCCTTGGTACCTCTCGACGAGGGTACGGTACGCCTCACGGTCGCCGCCGCGGGTCATGTTTACCAATTCATCGTCTCTGAGGGTCGAAAGATCGGCCCCTTTTGCCATCTTCATAGGTGGTCTGCGCTCGGGGAATATCCCCCGCAGTCATTCTAAAGGTGAAATTCGTAGGGACAATACCCTGAAAACGGAGAGATTCATAGGAAGCTATATGAGTTAAAACCTAGTTGGGTCAGTTGGTTAGTAGCATGACGGGGGTCAAAAGAGGAGCTTGTGGTGACCTATGCCCGTGTGACAAAACTTTTACAAACCTTCGACGTAGTCGTGACAACTCAAGTGGCGGGCTGTGCAATACATACGTACATGTCCTGCGAGGGCACGAGTTATGAAAAGAAAGACAAGAGAAGTTATGAATACGACCGAAGTAGCAGTTCAAGAAGTAGAAAACACCGTAGTTGTGAACGCCAATCTCAAGACGTTGATCGAAGAGATCTGCGTGGCTGACGAGTTCTCGATTCTTCGAGAAACCCTCCGTCTCTATATTGAAGAGGCCGGGGTTCACTAAGCTATACGTGCCGCGCGGGCCGCAGGTATCGACACTTCCTTACCCTACGCCCTGACGCCGAAATCTTCTCGGTAGAGTCGAGCAAGCTCTCGAAACGACTCTTTCAGCGTTTCGTGTAGCTGCTTGTGCGAGGAGTTTCGCCAGATTTTTCTATCCCACGGCAACGATTGTTCGTGCATGAAATGAAGCCCGATGCCGTAGTGAATCAGCGACAAAAAATGTGAGGGTATTTGCAGTTCACCGACACACAGCTCCATGCACGTGAAATAGGGTGCCCTGAAGTCGGGATCGTGGGTCGCGCTCCACAGATTTTTCCCCTTTATATCCTTCGCCAAATCCGAATACCGCGAAATATAGCTCAGAATAGAGCCGACATCGCTCGCGGCCTCTCGGCGAGAGAGCTCTTCTAAATTCCCACTCCTTGGCGTGATGAAATGTCCAGGATTCAAGTGTCGTTGATAGGCCCAATGATCGGTTCCTATTGAGGGAATATCTATGGAGAACGGAGCTTTGCGGAGTGCGTCTCCGTCACGGGCAGTCGGAGAAGGTGTAGGCTCTTGGAAAAAGCTCTGATTCGGATGGACAACCTCTCGTGCTACCCGAGTTGTTTGAGGAAACTGGGGATCGATCGGATAGTCCGTTCGTAAGCGGTGCCACAAATTTCTATACAGCTGTGGAGAGTGTTCTCGCAGGAACTCGCACGTTTTTCGAACCACGATCCCTTCTATGGGAACCGAGATAGAGATCGTCGAAGCATTCGGAGATTTGTTGCTTTCTCTTTCGACCGTTCCGTCAAAGGGCAGATGCCACAAACGACCGGTCGCTCCCCGAGAGATCTGATCGGTGATTACTACTCCTTGTGATGGGGAGAGTCTGTAAGCAGCTCCGCGGCTGTTTGTTGGATCGTTTGTTGGTTCGGGCATCGCCTAACGAGTATCGCCTAGGAGCGTGGGGCTTCTCAAATAAAAAATCGAAGTACTCTGAAGGAGCGGGAAAGGGGCGCCTTGGATATGCCCGGACGCCTTGAAAATTAACCTCAGCGACGGATTCAATCTATTTCCGCCAAGCTACTTTCGATGATAGCGTTCGCGGTGGAATTATGTGGAGCTGCCGTATTAAGTGCGCTCCTAATCGGAGCTGTGGGTATGCGCAAATTCCCTCGTTTTTTATCTTTTTCTCTCCTTACAGCCCTAGCGGTGGTATCCGCGATGGGGTGTGGTTCCAAGGAGCAGGCGCCCGCCGCCCCGCAACTTGAGGTGGGGGTTCTGCCAGTGGCAAAACGCGATGTCTCGATCTCCTCAGAGTTTGTCGGGCGCACGGAAGGCGCCGTTGACGCGGAAGTTCGCGCCCGGGTCGAGGGAGTAGTAGAGCAGATCAATTTTAAAGAGGGCACTGAGGTATCAGAGGGAGATCTCCTGTACGTGATCGATGAAGCTCCCCTTCAGGCAAAACTCGCTGAAGCAAAGGGCGCTCTCTCTGAAGCTTTGACACGGCAAGAGAGAGCGGACGCGGATCTCAAGCGAATAAAGCCCCTCGCTGACATTAACGCGGTCAGTAAGCGAGAGCTTGACGCGGCGATTGGTCAAAAGGGAGTCGCCGACGGCTCTGTCGAAGCCGCAAAGGCACAAGTGCTATCGGCGGAGATCCGGTTGGGGTATGCGAAGATAAAGGCACCGATCTCTGGGATGATCGGACTGACTAAAGCAAAAGTTGGCGAGCTCGTTGGTAACGGACCGACATCGATAGTTTTAAATACCATATCCCAATTAGATCCGATTCACGTGCGTTTCAGTGTCAGTGAACGAGAGTATCTCTACTTTGCGAAATTAACGGAGAGTCAGGGAGAGAGGCGGGAGAAACGCTCACTTGAACTCATATTAGCGGATGGCTCCGTTCATCCGCAGCGAGGCGAAGTCGTCTCACTCGATCGAAACGTGGATACGCAGACAGGATCGATTAACGTTGAAGCTGCATTTCCCAACCCAACAAAACTTCTGCGACCAGGCTTGTTCGCCAAGGTTAGAACCGTCGCCGAGACAAAACAGGGAGTGTTGGTTGTTTCCAAGCGCGCGCTCAAGGAGCTTCAGGGCAAGTATCAGGTGTTCGTTGTAAACAGTGATGGCGTGGTCGACCTGCGAAATGTTGACGTGAGCGCGGACGCTGGTGATAGCCGCGTTGTTGAGTCGGGTCTTCAAGAGGGAGAGCTTGTGGCAGTTGATGGCATTCAACGTCTGCGAAGCGGACTCGCCGTAAAAGCCAAGCGTTTGGGATAAATACTACAAGCGCGCGGTTCGCGTGCGCAAAAAGGCATAGGTAAGGATGAAAGAGTATTTCTTTGTTCGACGCCCGACCGTAGCGATCGTGCTTTCTATCGTTATGGTTATCTTCGGAGTCGTTACAATCAGCGGGTTGCCGATATCGCAATATCCCGAGGTTGTTCCACCGGAGATTCAGGTCAATGCCTCCTACGCTGGCGCGAACGCTTTGGCGGTTGAACAGTCCGTCACAACGCCCCTTGAGCAGAAGATCAACGGCGTTGAGAACATGATCTACATGCGAAGCATTAACGCCAACGATGGTACGACTTCGGTTCGAGTGTCGTTTGAGGTTGGTTCGAATCTCGACATGTCGAACGTCTTGGTACAAAACCGTGTGTCAGAGGCTCAGGCAAGTCTTCCCGAAGAGGTCAAGCGCCTCGGAGTTACCGTAAAGAAGTCGCTCTCCTTTCCATTGATGTTGGTAACACTCAGATCTCCACGAGCAACCTACGACAACTCGTTTCTCAGTAACTACGCGACCATCAACGTCCTCGATGCGTTGGCGCGTATCGGAGGAGTGGGGCAGGTAAACCAGTTCGGCGGTAGTGACTACGCGATGCGTGTATGGGTGAAGCCCGATCAACTCGCGAAGCTCGGTCTCTCGGTGGCTGATGTCTACCGCGCTATACAACAACAGAATGTGATCGCTCCGGCGGGCCAAATTGGTGGCCCCCCAGCTCCGAAGGGTACCGAAGCAACCTACGTGGTCAAAACCGCCGGGCGTCTTGAGAGCGCGGAGCAGTTCGGAGAGATCGTTATCAAGTCAGATGAGAGCTCGGCGTCCCTCATTCGTTTAAAGGACGTAGCTCGCATCGAATTGGGAACTCAGCTCTACAACTCACAGGGGCGATTTAACGGAGAGGCCGCGGCGGTTTTGGCGGTATATCAAGTCCCCGGTTCAAATGCGCTTGAGGTAGCGAAGCAGGTTCGCGCTACGATGACAGACCTCTCTGAGAGGTTTCCGGATGACCTTGAGTATGTTGTATCACTCGATACTACCAAAGCGGTTACCGAAGGGATCGATGAGATAGTTAATACACTTCGCGACGCTATCATCCTGGTCGTGCTCGTGGTCTTTCTTTTCTTGCAGAGCTGGAGAGCTACAATCATACCGATTCTCGTAGTGCCCGTTTCTCTCATAGCTACTTTTTCCGTATTCCCGCTACTCGGATTCTCCGTAAACGTGCTCTCCCTGCTGGGCCTTGTGCTCGCGATCGGAATTGTGGTGGACGACGCGATCGTGGTGGTGGAAGCCGTTATGCATCACATTGAGCACGGCAGCACTCCGCGCGAGGCGACAAATAAAGCGATGAAAGAGGTAGCTGGACCTGTCATTGCGATCGCTCTCATCCTCTGCGCCGTATTCGTGCCGGTCGTTTTCATGGGAGGAATTACAGGTCGGTTCTATCAGCAGTTTGCTGTAACGATTGCGGTATCAGTGCTCTTCTCCGCTGTTGGAGCCCTGACATTAACCCCGGCGCTTTGCGCGATTATGTTGAAGCCAGCCTCTCCGCAAAAGGGGATTCTCGGAAAATTATTTGGCGGTTTTAATCGCGTTTTCGATCGACTGACCGCCCGCTATCTCGGCATCGCCGGCTTTTTCGCGCGTAAGCTAGCTCGTGGAATCGTGATGGTGGCAGTGATCCTTTTCGGACTCTTCGCGATCGGGAGAGCGCTTCCAAGTGGTTTCGTGCCCGAAGAAGATCAAGGGTACATCCTCGCGAACGTGACGCTACCTGATGCCGCCTCGCTTGAGCGTACCTCAATCGCGAGTGAGGATGTTGAGCGTATTATCCTTAATACTCCGGGCGTTGATAGCGTTACGACCGTTGTCGGGTTCAGCTTAATTACGCAATCGTACGCGAGCAATAATGCCTTCTTTTTCATCTGGCTTAAACCGTGGAGCGAGCGCCCAGGGCTTGGGCTCTCGTCATTTGGCATTCTTCGAAAGCTTAACGGAGACCTCGCTCGGGAATTTACGCAGGGTGTTGGAACCGCGTTCGGACCACCGGCTATCCCGGGCCTTGGTACCGGATCAGGTTTCAGCATGATGCTTCAGGATAAGAGCGGAAAGGGCCCTGAGTACCTTGATGAGCAGGCTAAGGCGTTTATTCAAGCAGCGTCGAAACGGCCGGAGATCGGTCGTATCGCGACAGCCTTTAGAGCGACAACCCCGCAACTCTTTGCGGAGGTGGATCGTGAAAAGGTTCTATCCTCAGGAGTTGCTCTTGCTGATGTGAACTCAACGCTCGGCGCTTTGTTGGGAGGAAGTTACGTCAATGACTTCAATCGGTTTGGGCGACTCTACAAAGTGTATGTCCAAGCGGAGGGGGAGTATCGAGACAAGCCAGAAGATATTCGCCTGTACTATGTGCGCGGAAAAAACGGAGAGATGGTTTCGCTCGGAACTCTTGTCACGATGAAGCCAACGAACGGGCCTGAGTTCACCAACCGCTTTAATCTCTACCGGTCAGCGGAGCTTATAGGCGCGTCGGGCCTTGGGTATAGCTCCTCTCAAACATTGGCGGCTCTTAAAGAGGTTGCTGCCGCGGTGTTGCCTCCAGATGTGAGCTACGACTGGAACGCGATGTCGTATCAAGAGGAGAAAGCCGCCGGAAAGGGCGCTGTGGTTTTCGTGTTGGGGATGGTGTTTGTATTCCTAATACTCGCGGCTCAGTACGAGAGCTGGTCCCTTCCGTTCAGCGTTCTTCTTGGAACTCCGTTTGCGGTGTTCGGAGCGTTTCTCGGGTTGTGGGTGTGTCGACAACTAGATCCTTCATACATGAATAACATCTTCGCCCAGATCGGCATCCTGACCCTGGTAGGATTAGCTGCGAAGAACTCGATCCTTATCGTTGAGTTCGCACGAATGAAGGTCGCGGGGGGAGCGCCGCTCATTGAAGGTACGCTCGAGGCGGCGAAGCTTCGCTTTCGTCCGATCTTGATGACTGCGTTCGCGTTCATTCTCGGAGTCGTGCCTCTCGTGCTCGCCAAAGGCGCCGGCGCCCAGGGACGAAAAGTGATGGGTATGTCTGTGTTCGCGGGTATGGCCATGGCAACTGTCATCGGAGTGGTTCTTGTTCCGATGTTGTTCGTTCTTGTTGAACGATTGTCAGGCTCTGGAAAACATACCTCTCAAGAGAAGAAAGAAGATGAGGGATCAGTACAATCAGTGGGGAATCATGACTAGTTCGGGTACGTTTCTGCGCGGAGTGGTCGCTGGCGCGAGTGTCGTGACTATGTTGAGTGGCTGTTTAGTGAAGCCCGACTACTCTCGCCCTGAGGTGCTTACGGAGGCTCCTTTTCGAGAAGCCCCGGTAACGCAAGAGACGATAGCCGACCTGCCGTGGTGGGAGGTGTTTAATGATTCGAACCTGCAATCACTTATACAAACGGCGCTAGAGGAGAACCGAGACCTTAAAGTGGCGATGGCGAGGATCGATGAGGCTCGGGGACTTCTTGGCGTTGCTCGACCGGACCAGTTCCCCCGACTCGATCTCACTGGCGACGCGTCTCGATTGGATCGAAGTGATGCCTCGCTCTTTCCAACGCCCCCAACGAATGAGTATAGCCTTGGAGGTAAACTCTCATTCGAAGTCGATATTTGGGGTCGATACGCGAGCGCGACCGAGGCTCAGCGCGCACAGCTCCTCTCTACAGAGTACGCTCTGCGGGCGGTTACCCTCTCTCTTGTCGCGCAGGTCGCGGCCTCCTACCTTCAACTGCAAAACATCGATAGGCAGATCGCAATCTCGAAACGAACCCTAGATAACAGGCATGACGCGACGACTTTGAATCAGCAACGATTTTCTGGAGGATACGTTGGACTGCTTGACGTGAATCAAGCGCAGATTCAGGAAGAAGAGGCGCGCGCCGCTTTGATCGCGTTGCAGCGGCAGTTGCGTGTAACGGAAAATGCTTTAAGCGTTCTTCTTGGTCACGCTCCCCACGCTATAGTTCGTTCAGAGATGTCGAAAAATCCTATCGCGCTCATAAAGCTGCCGGCAGGAGTTCCTGCGATGTTGTTAGAGCGTCGTCCCGATGTTCGAGCGGCTGAAGAGAGCGCGCGGGGAGCCGTTATGCGGATAGGAATCGCTCGGGCGCAGCAGTATCCAGCGCTCAATCTGACCGGATTGCTTGGCCTCAACGCCGCTGAGAATCGCAATCTCTTTTCCGCAGACGCTCAAACATGGAGCATCGGGGCGGGAATCTTTGGTCCGCTGATTGACCTTGGAAAGAGTTGGTCCCGAGTGGATGCGGCTGAGGGGCAAGCGGCTCAGGCTCTTGAGAGCTATGAGAACACAGTCTTGCAGGCCGTTCGAGACGTAGATGACGCCCTCGTTTCGGTTGAGACCTACAAAAAGGAGCACGCGGCTCGGACAGCACAAGTGAAAGCCGGAAAGAGTGGCTCGATGCTGTCACGAAGAAGATACATGGATGGTGTTACGTCGTACCTTGAGGTGTTAGAGACAGAGCGCTCATTGTTCCAGGCGGAGCTCGCACATTCCGGAACCCTCGAGCGATATCTCTTCTCTGTGGTACAGCTCTATCGTTCTCTTGGTGGTGGGTGGCTTGCGAAGCCCGCAGCGAAGTCCACAGCGAAGCCTAGCTAGGTAAGCCTCATAGTTGCTTGCGTTCCTGAAGTGGTTTTTCCCTGGCTCTAACGCGCGTGAATGAGCTCGTCTATCAATGTCATTCGCGCTCGGTACCGTTCGATCTCTTTATCGAAATTGATATCGGGCCGCATCGATTCGAAGATGGCACGTATGATCGGAAGGTGCTCCTCCCCATGTCCTTCGAGATATTCGAGCTCAAGCCTTCTACGCATGAGGTCCTCAAGTGTTTCAACCTGCTCAGTATCAAGAGCGATCATTGTTTCCAGAGCAACGGTCTTTTCGGGGGTGCTTTCTATCAATTCACGATAATGCTCAATCAAACGCCTGCCGTATCTGCTGATAAGGCGGTGAGCTGTCTCGATGGGCAGACCTCGATCAACGAGGTCTCTTTCCAGGGCGTGAGTAGTTGTTTCGACCGCACTGCCGGGAAGTTCCTTAAGGTCCTGTCTTTTCTTTAGCGCATCGAGTGCCTGAGGTCGCCGTAGTAGACGAGCGGCTTCCCGAACCCCTTCAGAGGCTGTCCACGAGGCGGTGGTATATTTTCCACCCAGAAGGGTAAGAACTCCATTGCTGTGCGTCCAGATGTGCTTTCGAGAGAGCGTCGAGGAGGTCCCCTTTTTTCCTCGTATGGGTAGTGTCCGAATTCCGGAAAATGCATAACAGGCGTTATCTCGAGTCAGTCCCGCATCAGGAATATCTTTAGCTAATCGCCCGAGAATCTCCTCGATCTCATCCTGAGAGGGGAGGGGATCGAGCTCTATTTGGGACACCTCGCGTTCGGTTGTTCCTACGAGTGTGCCCGCCGGATGTGGCCATACGAAATAGTAACGAGCCTTTCCGGGCATTGGCAGGAAGAGGCTTGGCCCCTTCCAGGGCCTGTTAAAGATAACATGAGATCCGCGACTGAATGTAAGAGGGTGAGGTTCCGCTCCGAGAGTTGTCGCGAGCATTGAGGCCCACGGACCGGCGCAATTAATGACAAGGCGCGCGTGAGTCGTTATCCCATTACCCGATAATACATCGAGTGCTTTAATCTCCGAGATCCCGTCTTCGCTACGATCCAGAGATTTAACCTCGCAGTAGTTAAGGCACGCCGCGCCATAACGGCGAGCCCCGAGAATATTGTCGATGACCATTCGGGTGTCACTCATTATCCCGTCGGTATAGAGGAAGCAGCCCATCAGCTCAGATCGATCCTTGTGAAATCCTTCAAATGAAAGTTTAGAGCGAGGAATCCATCGGTGTTTTCGCTCCTTCTTCTTCACCAGGAGATCGTACAGAAAGAGACCGAGAGCTAGTTTAAGTTTTAGGAAGAGTGCCCCTTTTGGAACGGGGATGAGGAAACTGGTCGGTTTTACAAGATATCCGATGTTATCGAACATCTCTTCGCGGGCTTTAATCCCCTCAAAGACCTGCTCAAAGTCTAAGAGTTCAAGATAACGCAAGCCACCGTGAGCCATCTTAGAGCTGCGACTTGAGGTCGCCGATGCGTAGTCCCCTTTTTCAAGGAGTGCGGTCTTAAATCCGCAACCCGCGGCCAATCGAGCTACCGCTGCTCCATGGATTCCTCCGCCGATCACAACTATATCGAAGGGCTCCGCGGTTTCAATTGCGCGGATGGTCTCTGAGCGAGATACCGAATCGGGCGTATGCTTAAAGGGGAGGGGAGGGTTCATCTTCTTGTGTTAGTATGTCACTTCTCTGGTTTCCGCGAAATTTCTTTAATAGAGGGAGAAGAGAAACCCCTACTTGTGAGTACAGTGCTCCCCAGATTCTAAGCCCCAACCTCTTACTGGCGCACCCTACCTTTCAAATGGAAGTCCTATCGAATTAACCGAGAATCTACTCCTCGTTGCAACTCGATTTTGAGCTTGTAGTGCCAAGAGTCGAACGGCACTTTAGCCGAGTGGATAGGTTCCAGTAGAGCAATAGAGGATTTGTGCGGTATTAGCTTGGACGAGCGCGGCGTTAGCCCGTCTCGCTTACAGTTCATCAATCGGACTCACCACCCGTGGCACAGGCGACTTCGCCACATGAGTATAGATCATCGTGGTCTTCACATCGCTGTGCCCCAGCAACTCCTGAATGAGACGGATATCCCTGCCATTCTCCAAAAGATGGGTCGCGAAGGAATGGCGAAAGGTGTGGCAGGTGATCCGTTTTGAGAGGCCGGCGGCTAGTGCGGCTTTTTTGACAGCATCGTCCATAAACGTATCAAAGATGTGGTGCCGTTTAATGTCGCCACTACGAGGATCTCGAGAGAGCTTGGTAGACGGGAACAGGTACTGCCACGCCCATTCACGATCGGCGTTGGGACACTTTTTAGAGAGAGCATACGGCAGAGACACCCGTCCGTACCCGACTTGTATATCTGCTTGGTGAGCGCGTTCAGCGATTGATAGCTGTTTCCTCATTGGTTTCGCCAGTCGCTTTGGAAGAGGCACGATTCGATCCTTGTTACCCTTGGCGTCTCGGATGGCGATGAAGCCCTGACCGAATTCGATATCTTTCACCCGCAGATGAAGCGCTTCTGAAAGACGCAGTCCGCACCCATACATCAAACATGCTATCAGCCATTTTTGAGGGTGGTGTTTTAGCTCATCAAGGACACGCGCTACTTCCTCCCGTGTCATGACCTCAGGAACTCTCTGCTTCCGGCGAGCCCACATGATCCCTTTGAACTCGCCGATATTCCGGTTCAGCACATGCCGAAAGAGGAACACCAGCGCATTGAGGGCTTGGTTCTGTGTTCCCGGCGAGCAGTTTCGTTGCACCGCAAGGTCCGACAGAAATGCGACAATATGCTCCTCTTCCATCTCCTGTGGATGCTTCTTTCCGTGAAATAGAATAAACCGCCGAATCCACCCGATATAGCTCTTCTCTGTGGTGTAGCTGAGGTGCCTGAGCCGAATACGCTCCCGTACGAGGTCTAGAAATCTAATGGGTCGTCCGCTTGGGTCCATGTGTAATGGTTCGAGAGGAACTCGAAAAAGTTTCGCTGTCTACAATCACGGATCCGGTGATCTACATCCTTTGGTGTACACACCGGATGGACCGGAAAGACGGGGTTAAGTCTAACCGTATGCATTTACGAGGATTTATTCGAGGTTGAGGAGGAGATGGGGGCTACAGTATCCTGGGACAGATATTTAGCGTGTTAGATCACCGGATCTGCACAATACCTATGTTATCCGGTTAGTAAACATGAATGAGAGCAGCAAGATTGATTTCCCGGTTATACTCAGCCAAGTCACCTACCTTGAAATGGTCAGGGATCCGCACGCGCAACCAGTGGACCTAGGCAAGTTCTCGATGCGCCGCGTCGAGAATATGAGCGTTGGTGATTACTTGGATATTTACCGGGAAGTAGGGCGAGATTACCTCTGGAACTACCGACCTGGGCAAAGCACTGAAGAGATAAAAGCGATCCTTACTTCGCCTGCCATCTGGATGTACTTGCTATTCGCGGAAGACCAGGCTGTCGGCATGGCTGAGCTAGATGCCACTAATCCCGATGATATCGAGTTAGTTCACTTTGGCTTGCTCCCGCGCTTCCTGAATCAAGGGATCGGCAAGTTGTTCCTTCATAATATCATCTCTCTTGTGTGGAAGAGTGGCGTGCGGCGCATGTGGCTCAGCACGTGTGGGATGGATCATCCGAAAGCAATTCGCTTTTATGAGGCGGCGGGCTTTGTGCCCTTCAAAACAAGGATGGGAGAGTTCAAAGATTGGCGGTTTACTGGTTTCTATGACATGGCGGATGCGCCTCAAATTCCCTACGGAAAGAGACCATCTGGAGAGGAACCGCGATAACCGGATAACATGAAATTCGAGCGGATCGCTAAAGCGCCCGCTCACTGAAACGTTATGCAGGTGGGATGGGTGTCGCGTTGACGTATCTATTGATCGGATTCATCTCCGCCCTGCTAAGCTCGATGAGTGGTGCCGGTGCGGCCCTTTTCGCGACGCCCCTTTTTCTGTCAGCTGGACTGAGCTTGCCGACGATATTAGCCTGTAATCAGTTGTGCGCGTCTCTGTGGACCCCGGTCGCGTCGCGAAACTATCGACGAGGGGCGCCTCTTGATGCAACGTTGATTATGGGGGTTGCTTCGGTCGGACTCGTAGGGGTGTGGTTCGGCTACAGGCTAGCGATGTACCTCTCCCCGGAGTTGTTTAAGCCGATCATCGGCGCTCTCATTCTTTTCGTTGTTGCAGTGTCGTGGCGCAGCTCTTCGAGCTCTGGTGACGACTCTTCAACGAAAGGGCATCGAGCGATATCGATAGTGCTTGGATTTCCCTTGGGGGCTTATCAAGCCTTCTTTGGGGGAGGAAACACCCTCTTCAGCTCTCTAATGTTTAGCCGAACGCAAGGTTTCGATTTCAAACGCGCATTAGCTCACGCATATGCGGTAGCCTTCGTTTGGTGCACTGCTTCCGCACTACTCTTCTGGCTGGGGGGATGTATGCAGTGGGACATCGTAGTCCCCGCAGCGATTGGCTCTATGATTGGTGCGTCTATCGGCTCACGTTATGGCAGAGGGCTGTCACATGTTGTCTTACGGCGAGTGTTCCTGATCGCCGGAGGTCTCATGGGAGGCAGACTTCTCTTCTTTTCATGACGGGAACGAAAGCGCACAGCTAGTGATACCCCCTCCTGACGCTGCTTGAACTGATCTGTTTCTCTCGGGCGACAGTAACACTAGTTCGCGATCTACTCGCCGAAGTGATGGTTGAGAAAAACCCCCTCGACGATAGTCGTATCTAAATGCAATACTTTGGCTGTGAATCCAACTATTTACTCTGAAGGTCCCTACCGCTTCTTCTTCTTCTCAAGAGAAGAGCCCAGACCTCATGTACATGTGATATCATCAAACGGAGAGGCGAAGTTTTGGCTTGAGCCCGTCGTCGCGCTTGCGGAATCGGAGGGACTAAAGCCCCTCGAGCTTCGGCGCATTCAAAAGATTGTGGAGCGTCAACGTGAAAAGTTCCGGAAAGCTTGGAAAGATTTTTTTGGGGTGTGAGGTAGCGAATATCTCACCATTCGGTGTGTGGGTACTCGTAAGCGGGCACGAGTATTTCCTCGATCACAAAAAATTTCCTTGGTTTAAAGAGGCTGCGGTTGAGGATGTTCTGAATGTAGAGAGCCCTAGGACAGGACATCTTAGGTGGCCAGCTCTGGATGTCGATTTGCACCTAGAGTCTATAAGCTCGCCGGAGCAGTTTCCTTTGGTGGCTCGTACCAAAAAGCATAACAAGAAGGCGGTGCGGAGGACCAAACGTCCCCGCACGCACTAACGTTATCCCATATGCAAGTTATCCTAAGACAGGCAGCCATCGGCGATGAGCATCGTGTTGCGGAGATCTATCTGGCATCTCGGAAGCGCTATCTTCCTTATGCGCCGCTCGCTCACACCGATGAAGCTGTTCGTAGTTGGATTAGCAGCCAGCTCATTCCCACAGGAGGTGTGACTGTGGCTGTATCGAAGGAGATTGTCCTAGGCTTTTTGGCGGTCTCCAAGGATGATCCCTATACCGATACATGGTGCTCGTCCCCCTTAGTTTAGATTGGTATTATTTTTTCACCGCGCTAAACCGTAGTCGAACGTAGTCAGCGCTCCATCCGTCTTTTTGGTTGAATAAGAAAGGCTTTACCCGTTCTTCGACTCCTGAGAGAAAACGCTCCTTCTGAATCGGCTCTAATTGTGAGATGGCGTGATCCGCGAAGATTGCCAACCACTCCTTAACCCCTGTTTTAAGCGGGGTAGGGCGTGGAATAAGGGCAATAGAATCAACTGAAAAGCCCTGTCGCTCAAGGATTTCTGTGTACTCGCGCTCGCGAGGAAAGAACCAGGGGTTACGGAAGACGCCAAACTCAGGGTGTGCGCTGAATTCAGCTTCCATGGCTGACACGAGGTGGTGAATATTTCCGTATCCCCCGCACTCTCCCACAAAACGCCCCCCTTCGCGGAGAGCCGTTGCCACTCCCGCGACGACCGCGTCGGCTTTTATCATCCAGTGCAAAGCTGCGTTGGTAAAGACGGCGTCAAAGTCCCCTTTAAAAAGGAGTTCCTCGCCGTTCATCACATGGGCTTCTATTCCTCGTGCTTTCGCCGCGTGGATCATGTTAGAGCTTGAGTCTACGCCAATTACCTTCGCCCCAGTTTTTTGAATCTCTTCGGCGAGCGTGCCATCCCCACATCCAAGGTCAAGGATGGTCTCCCCCGGTTTTGGGTTGAGGAGCGCAACAACTGGGAACGCCAGCTTTGAGACAAAGGACGCATGCGTGTTGTAATCTTTAGCTCTCCATGTTTGCGGTTCCATTCTAGCGCTCCTCCTGCAAGCGAGTTGCTTCCGATTTCGGTGTAAGGTTTGGAATAGCGTGGACTGAGGGTGTGTTCCACTAAAAACCGCGCTTCGGTATTCTGTTCGGATTCCTCCCGCTGTCTCTGGTACAGGGCAACTCTCGCCCACACTCACTCAGCCGCACAACAAGCGAAAACCACTCAGACAAATGAGCCGGTCCAGAGTTGCCCTGTACCAGAGGGGAGGGCTCTCGCTTATGGAGGTGAGCGAGGACCAGCTCGGCGATACGATTTGAAATCAGACGATTCTAGGCCTCGGCAGCTTTCGCGACCGTCAGTGTGGATAGGAGCCCTGTCCGTAAGGTTTTTAAACGTTGAGGGGCTGTGGCTCGACCATCATTCTCTTCGCGGCATACGCGATGGAGGTCAAGATAGGGGCAATCAGCGGCACTATAGGACGAAACATTCATATGGTTCGTTCATAGAAAGAAAAAGTGAGGTGGATAGGAGTTGGGGGAAAAAGGAGACCTGGGTAGGAGTACAAAAACCGTGTAATGTAAACCTACCCCTTAGTCTCTCTGTCGCGCCATTTCTCAGTGAGGAATGATGCGGGGTTGTTTAAAGCGCTGTCACTTCTAATTCAACGCCGACCAGTTCGTGAGGAACGTTGCTGAGCTTCGTATTCCTCAAAGACGATCTTGGGCATGATATTGTTCAGCGGAGGAGCGGTGGCGATGACTATTGCCCCCGATTCACTCCGTGGTGCAAACGCAGGAGCGAATGAGACATTGGGCCCTTGGCTGGAGGATCTCTGCTCCTTAGCTTCGGGCACCTCAGCATCAGGCTTCACCTCTTCCCGGAGAGAAGAAGCAGCCTTCGTTCGCTCATCCTTGAGCCCTTGAATAGCGGTATCGAGCCGATCGATCCGCTCCACCACCTTTCCGAGTGTGGTGACAGTAGCCTGAGCGACCTCGGCGGTCTTAGCGTTAGCAGCATCCTGCTGAGCCAATCGACGATTGACGTCCTCAAGCTGCTTGGCACTCGCCCTGGCGACGCCCTGAGCGATGGCAGCCGGCATGTTCTCCAAGGTCTCCGAGACCTGAATGAGAGCCTTCGTCTGCACCTCTACCGGATCCGGGGGTTGCACCGGCTCCGTGTAGTTGCTCTTCACGGCCGTCGCGACGACCGTCGCCGCTTGAACGCCGCTCTTAGCAACAGCCTCTACACCAGCCTTACCTCTTTGACGATTCTTGTTCGTCAACAGGTCCGGAAGGTAAAGAAGCGCAGCAATTAAAAGACACACTGCAAAAACAAGTCTAGCCATGACAGAACTCCATTGAGGGAGAACTAGATCAAAAGACTGAACAGACCGACGAGGTCCGTCCCGCCCTCTAAGGGGGATAAAGAGCAGACCATTATGGTCCGCAAAAACCTTGACTCCTACCCTTATTAGGTCATGTGAATGAGCTGAGCGCGTCGAACATAAACAAACGCGCTACACACATCGGTAGTAGCAAGGTTTTCGCTGCTTGTTGATACAAATTGAATCCTCTTCCGACTTCGGCTCACTTTCTGAATCGTGCTCGGAAACCGGGGGGGCGGGGTCGTAGAAGAACGAAAAAGAGGCGCGCGGGGCTAGGCTATTTCTCTCAGAGGCCGCGCAGGAAGGGCCCCGACCTCACGATGATTTAAAATCATCTTTCCGTTGTGACGAATCGGCGAGGTTTGGCCATCCCGCCACTACACTCCTAACCTGAAATCTTAATTTCTATGGTTTAAAAACTTATTAACTGAGAGTACGCATATGAATTAGCTACAAGAGAATTTAGGTAGCTGCCTGAACTATTGGTGTCTACTGATACGAGTTGAAATCATACGGCGCGAGCTTTTACCGCGCAGTCTCTGAGAGAAAAAGTTAAGGCCGAGAGAAGTGAGGGGAACGGGCTCTCTCCTCAACTACTCACGACTCTGAAGCTTTTTTCGAAGCACCTCGAGGTTACCAGAGACCGAGACCTGGTAGGTTCGAGCGAGACGCGCTATTTTCATCTCCTCCACAACGAGGGCAAGCGTCTCTTCAGCCCGCTGACGCCGTTCCTCGAGTTCCGGCAAACCCTGAGGAGCGTGGCGAAGCTCTTGAACGTGCACGACTACTCCATTTACCTACCTAACCGGCACGGGGCGGTATCTACCCGCGTCGCCGCGCGTCTCTTTACGCATGACGTAGTCCACGTGCGGCAGACCTAATCGGGAGAGGTCCACCGCCTCGCCTTTCCAGATCCTGCATGCGACTCCAGCGAGGTCCTCGATAACGCCCGCCGCATCTGGCCGAGTACTATCGGACTGGAACAGAAAATGGAGCGGCTCATTTTTGGGGTCGTTTTTGTCGGTCAAAGAATAGAGAGCGGTTGATGTCATGTCCCCCCGTACGGCATATGAATATAGATAAGAGCACAAGTAACGCATGGCGGAACGCTACGCACACGACAGGGAACAAAAGCAGCTATTTTTCAACTATTCGTGGAAAATGGGACCTATCGCTCCCATCGGTGCCGCCCCCTAAAGATGGGAACCCCCTACGCTCCGCACCTAAGAAACAGAGGTTCCTCCCATCCACGTTTTTTCTCGGGAGCCTGACCGAAAAAGGGGGTATTCAGCGCACCACTCGCAGTGGGCGCTGATAGCTACGTTAGTCCATTGTCCTTCCTCTCAGGGATCGCCCTGTAAAAAGCTCGGGTCGTATGCT
>CAIXKI010000010.1 GCA_903920005.1 uncultured delta proteobacterium | reverse complement strand
GGCGGCCTCGCCGGCCGCAGCATCTGCATGACCCCGCTACAGCACGCGCTCAAGCGCGAAATCGATGACCGCAAAGAGGGCCTCTCCTTCGGGCGTGAGATTGTGAAGGTCATTTCCAAGAGCTTTGGCAAGCTCCTTTGTTGCTGCATCCGCGTACTGACGCGCGAGCGCTTTTGTCTTCTGAATCACTGGACCATCTCGGAGCGCCACAAGAGCTCTCTCTACGTACTCTCCCTCGGTTCTTGGATCGGGAGCCACGAGAAGTCTCTTGGCGAGTGGGTCTCCACTTTCAAGCCATAGCATATTAACGAGAGATGGTTTGCGCTCGAAGATGTCCAAGCCTGGGCGCTTGCCAAGGGTCGCTTCGTTTGAAGTAACATCCAGGATGTCGTCTATAATCTGGAACGCGATGCCGAGCGCTTCTCCGAAAAGAGACATCGCCTTCGTAGTTTCTTCCGTTGAGTCTGTAAGGTGAGCGGCGCAGAATGCGGAGAGTTTGAAGAGCGAGGCGGTCTTGCGGGTCGCTATTGTAAGACTTTTCTGAACAGAGTGTTCATCTTGATGGAGTAATGTTTCGAGAGCTTCTCCTTCCACGAGTTCGATGCACGCCTGTTCGGTAGCCTCGATAATCTCTTGATCGAGTTTTGAGCAGAGTCCGAACGCGCGTGTAAGTAGGAAGTCCCCTGAGAGGAGTGTTGCTGGCGTCCCGAACTTCGCGTAGGGAGATGGTTGGTGTCTGCGAACGGGTGACTGATCGATGATATCGTCATGCATCAAAGTCGCCATATGGATCAGCTCGATTCCCGCGGAGATGTCGATGATATCCGGGGTAATCTCTTCAGCTCCTAGGGCCTTTGAACAGAGGAGCGAGAGGATAGGGCGGATCCGTTTACCCCCAAGGGTTAGAAGGTAGTCGGGGATCTCACGCATGAGGACTACGTCGGAGCGAAACGTGCTACGAATGCGCGCCTCTACCTGCGCTATCTCCGGAACCAGAGTGAGGGCGTGCGCAAAACGCTCCTTTGCGGAGGGGGTGCAATTCTCAGAGGAAGGGCCCATCGGATTCATGGTTTTAGCGACGTTCATGAGGGACATGCCTCAAGTGGGTTTATAAGCCCCCAGACGCTATCATTTTTTAATGAGTCGGACCACCTTAGGCAGGGGACTGAGAAAGTATATGCAACCACATCGAGCATGAATCTCGACGTGCTGAAAAGGAAATTGTCCCCAGCGGGATTCGAACCCGCGTCTTAACCGTGAAAGGGTCACGTCCTAGGCCAGGCTAGACGATAGGGACAGAAGAATTCAGGTATTGGCGGTAGTGTTTTAGAAGCATTCTTGCGACTATTTTCTACCTAACCTGTATTACTCCGGTCGTACCCGCTCGAAGAGACCGGTACAACCACCCCCGAAAGGGTCGCATAGAGTTATCTGAGTTAGGCGAAGGGGTCAACCCCACAGGGTCCAATTTATTGTAATTGTTTGTGTAAGATATGAGGACCATACCGTTTGAGACGTTGAAAACCCTCGCCCGACAGGCTGGACTTACAGTGATCTCAGTCACTACGCCCGATGAGATGGTTGAGGATGGCCAACGATTGGCTGGATGGCAATCGGCGGGTTACGCGGCTGATATGTCCTATATGGAGCGTTCTCCGGGGTTACTTTCGACGCCAACGAGGCTTCTTGAATCGGTTAAGAGCATCGTTGTAATCGCAGCTCTCTATGATCGTATTCCGCGCCCCTCGTTGCCAGCAGCTCATGGACGCATCGCGCGGTATGCGTGGGGGCGGGATTACCACAAAGTGCTTCGGACACGGCTTTCTCAACTGGCCGAGCTCGTGAACGACCAGTGCGGAGGTTCTGTTGAGTACCGAGTGTTTTCAGATTCGGTACCCTTGCTTGAGCGGGCGCTCTCCGCGAAAGCTGGACTCAGTTTCATCGGTAAAAATACGATGGCGATCATTCCTGGTCAGGGGAGCTTCTTCTTTATCGGCGAGGTTCTATGGAATGTAGAGATTGAGGGGCATACGGGAGGAGCGGGGTCGAAGGGTCGATGTGGCTCGTGTTCTAATTGCATATCGGACTGCCCAACAAGCGCGTTTGTATCTGAGCGCACACTCGATGCGGGGCGGTGTATCTCGTACCTTACGATTGAAAAGCGGGGAGTGCTTACGTATCAGGAGCGCGCATGGGTCGGTGAGTGGCTCTTCGGATGTGATGTGTGTCAGGAGGTGTGTCCGTTTAACATCGTGCCTCTCAAAAAAGGGGCGCGAGCGGCGCTTCCAGAGCTCTCCTCTGAAGCTGGTATCGGTCCATCGCTGTCGCTTGAAAGAGTTCTCTCGCTAAGGAACGACGAAGCGTTTCGGGCTATATTTCAGGGCACTGCTCTCATGCGAACAAAGCGAGAAGGGTTGGTGCGCAATGCCGCTATCGTGGCTGCTAATACTCAAGCGACGGGCCTTTTCGAACTTTTAGTGCGTGTCGCGGAAGAGGACCCCTCCTCGGTTGTGCGTCGGCATGCATTGTGGGCCGCCGCCGTCATCGCGGATCGGGAGGGAGGTTCTCCGCGCCATCGGGTCATCGCGGCCTTGGACCGCGCGCGAAAAGGAGAAGATGGTGCCATGGAGGAAGAGGTTCGGGAGATCGCAATCCAGTTGCCAAATCTCTTGTGAGGCCTCACACTACCGGCACCTATGAAAAACTCATTTACAGCTATTCTCGTATCGCTTGCATGTCTCTCAGCTGGATGCGCGCCAGATCTCGGATTGCGTATCTCGCCTCCAGATGTTCCCTCGCTTCAAGAGGAGAAGAAGGTGTTGACGGAGTCGAAGCCACTAGCTGGAGTGAAGGTAAAAGTCGCTCCATTCCTTGATGGACGGGGTTCCGACGCGCTTGCGATTATTGATGGAAGGAGTGTGCCCTCGGACGGAGCGGTAGGGGCCTCTGTTCAGGCTGGATTTGAGCGACAGATTCGGGAGGCCGGTGGTCGTATCGCGGTACTTCAGGCTTCAACGATTGAGGGGGAAGTCGCAGATTGGCAGGCTAAGATTAAGCCTAGTTTTCCGATGTCCGAGGTTGTTGCCAACGCCAAGGTTAAGATTACTGTAAGGGGACCACGCTCTGAGGTTCTTTATCGTGGCACCTATGGCGGAGAGGCTCGAAAGCAGGATCCGTTCCTCGGTGAGCGTGATGTGCAAACGGCTCTCGGTGACGCTATGGCTCGGGCTATAAGCGCTGCCGTATCTGACGAGGTTATGGCGCAGCAGTTGTTGGGCGCGACGCAGAAGCGGTAATTTCGCTCCCGTGATTGAGTGCCATTCCTCAGTGATCGACTCCCTCTTCGCTTTCCTTGCGGGTTAACTCTTTCGCAATTCGGTCGAGCATTGAATCAAAGAGGAGATCGTCGCGGTCTCGATATTTTGAGAGGAGTTCCAGGGCTTCTTTGAGTTGACCGTGCTCCTCATACCACGAAGCAACCGCCCGATAGCGGTCAGAGATGAGGGGAGTGGCGACCCCCTTTTGCTCAGCTTCTTCGTAAAAAGTCAGCGCCTTGCCGGTATCGCCTCGGCCAAGCTCAACATCTCCCATGAGGAGTAGGTAGAAGTATGGGTTCTCCCACTCGGGACGATCGGTAGCCGCGAGTCGAGATTCCATGTGTGCTTGATAAGATTCTATCGCTTGATCGTAGTTGCCTTGTCGCGTGAGTTCCTCGGCGTCTCTTAGTCGTGTCGCGGGGTCACTCGCAAACGAACAGCCGGCTGTAAGTGCGAGTAGGAGTGAGATTGCAGGGCGAAATAACGGAACTACCATAGGGAAGTATCTTTATCGTGGGTTACACGAGGAGGCTAGGTGAAAAAGCGTTCCGCCCGGTACGGGTTGCGGCCTCGCCGTCCGCAGGTGTCCTGTTAGGTATGCGCGGCACATTGAGACTCGAGCCACGCAAGATACTCACGTGTCGATAGGGTCGTGCCGTCGTCTTTGCTGCGCCATCGTTTATGGAACCAAACCCATTGGGTCGGGTGCGCCCGAATGACTTTCTCAAGTCGCGAGTGATATTCGGCGAGTATCTCATCTGAGGATAGGCCGTCAGGGATCTCTTCCGCGAGGATCTCAAAGCGAGAGCCTTTGGTTCTGACCATAAACGCCGATACGAATCTGGCGTTGAAACGCTTTCCCAGATCGATCAGCGCGGAGGGGGTTTTCGCCGGGACGCCAAAAAACGGAATAAAGGAGCTGTCGACTCTGGTGTCTTGATCAATGAGTGCCGCCATGACCCGTTTGTTTTTGAAGCAGTTGACGATTCTCTTTACTCCGGAGCGATCGGAGCGCCAGATCGTTTCGATGCCGTAGGCGTCTCGTACGCTACGCAAGGTAGCTTGAAGGTGTGGATTGCGAGCCTCTTTTCCCACGGTCGAGATAGGCATGCCGCGAGCGATCGCGTAGGCAGCCAGGAGGTCCCAATTACCAGTGTGCGCGGTGAGCGCGATCACCGGCCGGGCTTCCTTTGTGAAGCCTTCAATTCGGTCCCAGTTTGGACACGAGACGTAAGGGAATGGCGACCGTATTCGAGGTTGTAAGTTAAAGCTCTCGAGGATCGAACGACCGAGGTTCGCGAAAACGTGGGGCACGAGCCTCTTTGCGTGTTTCTCTGAGATGAAAAGTGAGAGGTGGAGTCGGGCGATCAGGGCCTCCCGAATTGGAAAGAGGCCTACGATGTATCCAATCGCGCCACCGAGGGTTGAGCGAAGAGAAAAGGGAAGGGCTCCGATAGCTCGGATACACCCGATCAGAAGGCGTGCGTGTACAGACAGCCTCTCGGTCTCGATGCTTTCAGTATTGAGTGAGGCTAGAGAGGCGTCGACCATTCGGCGTCATCGTCCTTGGAATATCTGTCTCGAATCCCCTGAAGTAGGAGAAAGTCTGAGACCCTGTCGTGCACGAGGATACCAGCAAAGGTTCCTTCACGCAGGACTATAAGCACTGAACTACCGGTCTCCTCAAGAATAGTAAAGGCGCTTGAGAGAGGTTCTGTCGAGTCGATCGAAGGGCACTCTTCGATTAAGAGTCCCCCAACGTACTCATCTGGTTGAGTAGCTGCATGTTCCAGTATGTCTTCGCGAAATACGATCCCAATGACCTTTTCGCCGAGAAGGACGGGGTACAGCGGTTGTAGGGACGTAAGTGCTGTTCTCAGTGCCTTCGACACGGTGGTTCCGTGAGTGAAGCATTCAAGACGCTCACGGGGGATCATCGCTTCCGCGACCGTAAACGCGATAGCGATTCCGCGCGCTTCTGAGCGAACGGTTTCCTGTACGGCTCCGAAGAAGATTATAAACGAGATTACGAACAACATCGGCTGCTCGATATAGAGAGCGGTTGCCGCGAGGATGAGGCAGAGTCCTTGGCTTATTCGAGCCGCAATACGCGTCGCGCGCTTCACATTCATGAGATGTAAGACCGCTCTTAGAACTCGACCACCATCCATCGGTAGAGCGGGAATGAGGTTAAACAAAGCTAGCGCCACGTTTGTAACGAACAGTCTGTCTATCAGGGTCATCGCGTCGACCTGTTGGTTCTCAAGTGCCGACTGATTCACCCAAGAGAAGAGTCCTGCCGCGATGATGATATTTGAGATAGGGCCTGCGAGAGCGATGAAGAGCTCCGCCTTCGGAGTTGGCTGGCTAACTATAGAGGCGATGCCACCGAATGGATAAAGGGTTATATCGCGCGTTTGAACCGCAAATCGCCTCGCTACGAGCGAGTGAGAGAGTTCGTGCAGGAGTACGCACACGAACACGAGAATAACAAAGATAGCTTCATGAACGGCGTGCCCTGATTCGCTGCCGATAACGAGCCACAAGAGGAGGATGAGGAACGTGAGGTGTATTCGGATGGGGATTCCGGCGACGGTTCCCACCTGAAGGGCCCACGATGAACGGTTCTGATTCATGGACGGGATGGTACACGTAAACGGTCCTAAAAGGTACCTGGCCCCGCATCGATCTCGACCCATGATAGGAGGCATATCGATAGGTGCGGTATCGCGATACGCATAGGTCCGCTTCCCGTAGCTCTTGCTTGCAGCGCTTGCGGAGCTAAGTGGGAGGCATAAGAAGATTTTTTCTTCCTTCGATAGGGGAATACCGCTCCCTTGAGGCTAAAAACATACACGATACTGCAAAGGTTTACATGAAGAGTGAGAGGGTGGGCATCGTAGGGCTCGGGTATGTTGGATTACCCTTGGCCCTGGCGCTTGGGAGGGCGTTTGACGATACGGTAGGATTCGACGTCAGCCGCGAAAAGATCGAGATGCTCAGAAGTGGGCAAGATCCGACCTACGAAGGGTTAGAAAACGAGATTGCGACCTCTTCGGTAACTTTTACTACAGACGCCGCATCGCTCAGAGCGTGTGATGTCGTTATAGTAGCCGTTCCCACCCCTATTGATGAAAACCGTCAACCCGATCTAACGGCACTCTCGAAGGCGAGTATTTCTGTTGGAAGAAATCTAAAGAGGGGCGCGGTGGTTGTCTATGAATCGACCGTCTATCCCGGAGTTACGGAGGAGGTGTGTGGAGCTATCCTTGAACGCGAATCGGGGATGAAGCGAGGTACTGAGTTTTTTTTAGGATATTCGCCTGAACGGATTAACCCAGGGGACAAGGAGCACTCCCTCGCGGATATTGTAAAGGTAATTGCTGGAGAGACTGAAGCCGTCACGGAGAGGCTTTCGAAGATTTATGGAGCCGTAGTGACGGCTGGATTGCATCGCGCACCGTCTATTCGCGTAGCCGAGGCGGCGAAGGTCATCGAAAACACGCAGCGGGATCTCAATATAGCCCTCATGAACGAGCTTTCGATTATCTTTGACCGAATGGGCATTCGAACGAAAGATGTCTTAGAGGCAGCCGGAACGAAATGGAATTTTCTAAAATTCTCCCCAGGGCTTGTGGGGGGACACTGCATCGGAGTCGACCCGTATTACCTTACGGCAAAAGCCCAGCAGCTAGGGTACCACCCCCAAGTTATCCTTGCGGGAAGGCGTATTAACGACGATATGGGCACCTTCCTAGCTCAGCGAACGATCAAGCTCATGATCCAAGCGGGCATTCCCCTTAAGGGGGCACGTATAGGAATTTTGGGGGTTACTTTTAAAGAGAACGTATCGGACATTCGTAACAGCCGGGTTCCTGATATCGCGAGAGAGTTAGGAGAATTTGGAATCGAGGTGCTCATTCACGATCCCTTCGCGGATGGTGGGCATGTTAGCGAGGAGTACGGGGTGCATTTACGCGAATGGAGTGAATTAAAAGGGGTAAATGGTATTGTCTACGCGGTCCCACATACGGCATTTAAAGAGCGTTCGACGGATGAGATAGCAGGATTGGTTATGAAGGGTGGGGTGTTTGTGGATGTGAAGTCAACTCTTTCAGCCTCTGAGCTTCCAGAGCACCTTTCGTATTGGAGTCTGTAATCGATGAATAATTCGCAGATGACACAACGGTGTTGGTTTGTTTCGGGTGCCGCCGGATTCATCGGCTCTCACCTTGTGGAACGTTTGATTGAGTTGGGACAGCGAGTAGTTGCCATCGAT
>CAIXKI010000009.1 GCA_903920005.1 uncultured delta proteobacterium | reverse complement strand
CCGCCTTTCCTACTCAGGTATAATCCTCTATAACAAAAATCTACTTTCCGGGGATTTGTAGTAAATCAAATAGCGCTCGGAAACGTCACACCAAGACATCCGTTCAACGGTTGTCTTACCAAAAGGAAGTCGTACGCATGAAGAAGTTGATTCCCCTTCTCGCTCTTATCCTAGCCGCTTCGGGCGCATACATCCTCTTTTCTCGAGAAAAAGGGACAACATCGACTTCCACCACGACCTCTCAAACCACCCCCGTCACCGACTCGGCATCGAACGGCTCCGAGTCCTCCCCGGCTCCGAAGGCAGAGCCTATCTCCATAGTAAATCAGGGTAGCGCGCCGTCAGACGGAGCCACAGAAGAGGAAGAGGAGCAGATCAAACCAGCGGCGGATGCCTATCCTTCAGCAGAGGAGGCTTTGGCCGCGGTGCTCAAAGGCTCAAAAGATTACGATGACTCTATTCTTGAGCAATTCACGACCCCTGATCAGAGCTGCTCATGGTGTCCGGAGTTCTATTCTTCCGTTCGCGACCTCGCGACCAACTCCAATACGCCGCAGGAGCAACGCTCGTATCTCGCCGAGATACTCGCGATCAGCGGCCGTCTTGAGAATGTGCAACTTCTCACTGAGTCTATCAAAAACGCCCCATCAAATGACGCAAAGGATCTCTACGCGGAGGCCCTGGAGCTCTCAATGGGAAAAGATGACGTAGCTCAATTTCTTGGCGAGCAAATGAGCACTACCGACGACACCCTTCGCGAAGCATCGGTAGCAGCACTCACCAATCAAGGCACAAAAACCGCTGCAGAGCTCCTTATCAACAATCTTCGGGAGAAGGGCGATACGCACGGCTACTACGCTCTCGGAATGGGTCTTGGCGAGTTCATCCCTGATGAGGATGCTATTCCCGTCGTGCAAGATTACGTTCACTCACGCGGTCCAGATGCTGAGCAAGGTGTCAAAGCTCTCTTAAACGCGGGGCTACCTGGTGTGCGAGCCGTATTTGATGAACTTGAACACTCCACGAATCCAGAGGCCGATCTACCGCTTATCAAAGGTTCCCTCGATCACATCAACATGGAAGACGGTCTAGTCGACCTCGCGAATGAAGTCATCTCTCGCAATCAGAATACAACAGCAGTAAGCTGGGCTAGGCAGATACTAGACGCGAGCAAGGAAGCAGAGGAGGCCGAGACCTCTCCGGCTGACGGAGAGCAGAATCAGTCACTCCCAGAGTAAGAGCTTCGATACGCTCAGCGGGACTATCTTGAAGTACCATTTTTGAAGTACCCAGTGCGCGATGGTGTGACCTTTTTCATGAGTGCATGACAAACCCAGAGCGAGCTCAAAACGTCCCCAACAATTCGCAATCAGGCATACGGGCTTGGCCGCTCCCTTTAAGGACGCAGCAACTTCTCGGCGCGGGGTGCGCGATCGTCGCGTTCTGCATCCCCCTGAAGCTGGCATTCACCTACATAGCGCTTATTCCCCTCATCGCCATCTGGCTCTTCTCAAAGCGGTGGGCATACCATGGGTGGATCCGAACATCCGCGGAGAGCTCGGTCCTCGGTCCTCTCGTTTTCTTCCTCCTAGCGACTTCCTGCGCCGCTATCGTTGGAATCAACCCGCTTCATAGTCTATCGCCACTCATTTCCCTCATATTTTTTTCACTGACGATCTTTGTTTTCAGAGACTTTGGTCATTCTTACTACGTACTGCTCGCCCTGCTGAGTGGCCAGACACTTGCGGCTCTTCACTCAGTACTAGACGCCGCGGCACTACAGTCTTTCCCCGACATCTTTCTTGGGAGCGTAACCGAATCGGGACAACTCGCGCTCTCGCTACTCGTGTGTATCGGGATGCTTTGGCAGAAATACCACGACGGAAAAGACCGCCTCCCTCCGTCCATCCCTCGTGTCGCGGCCGCTACGAGCGGCATCTCGCTCATGATGCTCGCGTGCCTCGGCTTCTACTCAACGGCGAATCTGTCAGGGGTCCTACTAATCGTGGCCTGGGGCTGCGGCTTTACCCTTCTTAAGCACCTCCTGAAGAATGCGCCCCGCTCCCTGCCGGAAGCTCGCGGAATCCTCACACTCTCTACGGTATTTCTACCACTGCTCTTGTGCGCTCTTCTGGTTAATCTCAAGCGAGGTCCTTGGCTGGGGGTTGTTATCGGACTTGCGACCTTTTGCCTATTTTACGCGCGCAAGCTACTCGCCCTGATCGTACTCGGTGCGGTTATAACCTCTGTATCAGTCCCCCCAATTCGCGATCGACTCGCGGCGTCATATGAGCACTTCACCATCTCAGGGGGTCGAAGCACTATTTGGAAAATCGGCCTTGAACTAGCGGGCAAATATCCTCTGGGTGTTGGTTATCATAACAGTGGGATCCTGAGAAATTTCTCGCTTGAAATCCCCCCTGAGCTGAAGCACTTTCACAACAATCTTATCAACATCGCCGCCGAAAGCGGCGTACTTACCGCATCTATCTTTATCTGGTTTATTTACTCTCTCGTTCGACTCTGTTTCAGGAAACCACTCTCCGTTCTTCACGTAGCAATTGGATGCGCCATCATCTCGTGGCAGACGGCAGGTCTCGTTGAGTACAACTTCGGCGACAGTGAAGTAATGCTCATCGTGTGGCTCTTACTCGGAAGCATTCTTGGGGATCTTCGCAAACAGGCGGTACACTAGTCCGCATATCGCATAGAAATGCGTCTTTTTCTTCGCAATAATCAGCGAGACCTAGTCAGACAACGCTCTAGAGAACGTCCGTGCCTCTCATAAGAATAGAGCCCCAGCTCAACCCGGCGCCCACGACCGCTACGACGATATGTTGATCCGTCTGAATCTTATCCCAGTGCGCGCACAGCGACGCCGGAGCTCCTGCACCAGCCTGATTTCCTAGGTACGTCACGTTATGCCAGTGATTCGTAGCGGGAATCTCACGGTTATTTGTGATCTGCTCTAGCATTGTGCGATTGGCCTGGTGCCCGATAAAGATATCTCGACTCCAGTCGATCGGATACTGCGCTTCAAGCGCCTTTACTAATCGTACCGTTTGTCGAACCGAGAAGTCTCGAACCGCACGCCCATCTTGGCGAAAGTGTTTATAAGAGTCGACAACCACGGCCTCGCAACGACTGGGGTCTGCCGTGTACATAGAATCGAGAATCTCAAGCTTTCCCTTATGCGCAGCCGACACAATCCACGCGGCCGCGCCGTCTCCCCAGATAGCGCCATCAGACCGATCATTGTAATTCACATGCTGCGTCATGACCGCCGTCGATATGCAAAGAACGAACTCTGGAAGCTTTGATTCGTTGTAATTGCGTAGGAAGTCGATATGAAGCGCGAACGCGGGACACGCTGTATAGACATCAAACGCGACTCCCGGGCAGCCAATTCGCTCAGCGGTTCGCACAGCCTCTCCCGGTATCGTATCGCGCGGAGTACAGCAATTCACGATAACCATTCCGACCTGCTGGGCCGTAAGACCGGCATTCTTTAGCGCTATCTCCGCGGCTTTCACGCCGAGATCCGTAGCCGACATCGAAGCTACCTCATGCGCCATGCGCGGATCTTGATTTCTGGTTGTCTTAATATAATCGAGGGTAAGCGTGGTAACACGCGTCTTGATGCCGATCTTCTCCTCAATCCACTGAGCGTTCGTTCCAATATCGAGCTCCTCAAGGAACTGATTATCAACTACCGTTGATGGATGGCACGCTCCCATGCCCAAGATATGAAGCATAGTTTCCTCCACCTATTCAGATCCGAGCAGAATTCCTCCGCCCCACACACCATCTCCAGCGTGCAACACAACAACGTGCTGCCCTTGCTTGACCGAATCCCACATGGACGAGAGGGCGACTCCGCTACTCGCCCCAAGCGCGTAACCTGACTCTGTAGCCCCTGAATCCACGACCACACCTGGGCCGCAAAGCTCCCGCACGGCACTCTCTACATCAGCCGTATAGAGAGCCGGGGCCACAACGGATTGTGGCGCTACATCCTTCGGAACTCGCTGGAGAGCCTCTTTCACCAGGCCCTTTACATCATCCGCTGCCAGCATCGCCTCTGTCGCAACAGAGAGGTGCTGGCCAATTGTAGTGCTCTGCTTCAAAAAGCCGTGCCGACGGATATGAGAATCAACAACAGAAAACCTCCCCTTTACCCGAGTAGAGAGAACAAAGGCAGCGGCGGCGTCACCATACAGATGAGCGGCGAGCGCGCCTTCCGCGTACAAAACGTGCTGAGAGGTTGTATTCGTCGAGAGACACAACACATATTCCGGGATCCTCTCCGGTTTCCACGATGAAAGAAGCTCAAGATAGAACGGAAGAGCCGCGCTTCCGGCAATGATATCGTAAGCCGGAATCTTCACGCCAAGCGCGCCTGCGATTCGCTGCGCCTCAGATGGGCACGTTTGATAGGGAGTCGCGGTATCAGCGAGTAGTAAACCAACCTGCTCAATAGTTATGCCAGCCCGAGAGAGCGCTTGATTTGCAGCTTGAACAGCGAGGGCGGTCGGTGAAACAGTCGCGACAGCACGCCCCTCGAGCACATCACGATTCCCCCTCTCCCTGATGTACTCCAACGGTAAGGAAACTCGACGAGCAGTAACGCCAGCCCGAGAGAGCAGCGCACGCTCTTCGCCAGCAAGCGTTAATCCAATCGAAGCGAGGAACTGTTCCGAAAGCTCAGTTGTCGGAGTTGCAGCACCTACACCAATAATAAACATTACGAGCTCCTCCATCTGCATCCCGTTAAGGACGCGTTGGTACGTTCGACACGAGAATAGCACTCTCTGAGGTTGGAATCACAGTATGCAAAGCTATATATTTCAGCTACTTGCAACTTTTCTCTATCGAAACTTGCTAACCATGCCCAACCACGGGCCCACTCAGACATACGCCGCCCCAATACGCTTCGTACGCGAGGATCATTCTAAACCTTTTTCAAGCAGTTAGAAAACGGGATGCGCTGGCCCGCGAGCGTAAATACACGCTACTATTTCGTCATGCATTTCAAATTCTCTCTGAAGGTTACCCTCGTAACCGGCGTTCTTGCTCTCGGTATGATCAAAGCCTCGCTCTGGCAGTGGGATCGCCACCTCCAAAAACAGGAGCTCATTAAAGAGCTCGACCTAACTCTCACCAGAGAGCCAATTGATCTGAGCACCCTTATATCATCTGCCCCCCAGTGGGAGCGTGAAACTTTTCGAAGGGTGCGACTATCGGGCTCGTTCGATTTTGAACATGAATTTCTCCTGCGCAATAGAAATCTAAACGGACGAGCCGGCTCGCATATTATCACCCCCCTCAAAATAGATTCATCGGAACACTACGTGCTCGTTGACAGAGGCTTCGTGCCGATCGGACGCGAAGGTCGAGACCAGCGAGTAAAATATCAATCGCCCACACAATCAACTTTCTTTGGACTCGTTAAGAACTCCGCCGTGCCAAAATTTATGGCCCCTAACGACCCACCCGCGGGCGAAGGCCGCCCGTGGGTCGACCAGTGGCTACGAGTAGATATCTCGAACATACAAAAACAGATCCCCTACCCACTCATACCCATATATCTCGAGACGATGGAAAATCCCGACGATCCCCTTCTCGCCTCCAAGATCGTGCGCGAAAGCGCCGCCGGAAAGAGCGATGTGCTCATGCTCACAGGACAAAAAAAGACAGAGAACTTCGGGATGGATTCACCGGACGCGAAGTATCCGATACCATCCTACGACATCACTCCACCACCAGATATCCATCTTGGATACGTCTACGAATGGGCTTTTATGGCGCTCCTGACGGCACTGATCGGCGTAGTAATGCAGATGAAACGTCCCAACAATACTCAGCACCCCTCTAGCTAATCCGCATGGCGCATCAAGCCCGCTTCTATGAACGCCAATAATGCCGCCTTTTCGGTTCGAAAAAGCAGCCTTATCGACACTCTCGCGACGCGGTCTCATCCACTATGCGAAGAAGAATAGAAGAATCCGAGCTCGCGCACGCGCTCTAGCGCCTCCCGCGCCTCTCGTTCACCCGCGACCATCGCGACCCTCCGTGCGATATCTTCAAACGAGAGCGCCCCATCTCCAAGCTTCACACACTCTCGTTCAGGACCGCGCAACATATGCGACCGGTGAAGCAACGAGGTCACGGCCCCATCCCCCTCAGCCTGAAACCTCGCAATGCCTGAACTTTGGGCCCTTCCCTTCGCAGCGGTCGGCATCTCTTGCGGGAGAAGGAGATTAACAAAGCCGGACCGCCACAATGTCACCAAAACTCCAAGAAGCGCCCGCTCGTCGAGAGGACTCCCCTTTGCGTCCAACTGACCTAGTAGAAGAGCGAACTCACCCCGACCAAAAGGATACCGACCCAGCATACTCAGAACCTCAGCATGCTCGTCTCTCGGTGCTCGAATTACTCTCTGACTTCCTATTTCACGAAACTCGACTTTGCCATCATCCGCGCGCGCGGCTTCTGAAACCATTCGATAGTCGGTCTCGAAGACGAGCGTCCTGAACACGCTCGATTTTAAGTCTCGCTTAAGAGGCTGAGAGTCACGACAAAGGATCGTCTCTCGAAACATACGATTTGTTAAAATATCCAGGCATTGCTCGCGAGCAGTGCTATCGTCCCTCAACGACTCAAGATACTTGGCGGCTTCCAAGCCGAGATATTCACTCGACATCATCGAGGGCTTCGCTTCCGACAAAAACTGCAACGTATGTTCGTTGGCGAGCACCATGAAGTCCGAAAAAAGCACCGGCTCGTTATACTGCTCTAGATACTCATGGAATACATATGAAGCAGGCGCGTCCTGTAATCGAGAGAGTCCCTCTCGCATATAGCGACCATAGAGATCGTCTCCCTTCTCTCGAACAGTAGTGACTAGAGAGAGGAGCTCCATTCCCGCTTTGACCTGCTCGTCAGGACTGCCCTGGCGGGAATGCGCGAACGCGCCACTTCGCATAATATCTCTCAACGCGCCTCGCTGACGCCATCCTGGGTTTACGTTATAGGTTATTAACGCCACGCCTTGTGGTGACAACGCCCGAGCACATAACGCAAATAATTGCCTCTCAACTTCAGGCGATACCCACGAAAACACACCATGACAAATAATGTAATCGAACGTTTCCGGTTCGCACGCAAACCCATCGATGCTGGACGCGACAAACGATATGTTCTGAAGCCCACATCGGGTGGTAAGAGCTATAGCTTCATCTATCTGACGCGCGGAGAGATCAAAGGCTACGAATCGACTGTGGGGATATCGTTCCGCCAACGCAATCGAGTTCCCTCCGGTTCCGCATCCGATCTCCAACACCGAACAGTGCGAGGGATCCGCGACGTCAAGTCCCTGGAGGCGCGCGAGCGCCGCGATCCGACTGAGTTCTCCTTCCGCGAGAGCGAGTGTTGCATACGGCTTTTTATCGTAGGTTGAGTTGTTCATGTCGAAAACCTTTAACGACTGAGACTGAATCCCTCTTTATATGAAGGATACTGGAGCTCTAGTGAGAGTACTTTTTTCATCAGCGTATTTTGAACGCGTTGATTCGAAAGCATCGTATAGGCGCCCACCGCGAGCAGATCCTGTTCCGAGACGGAGGCCGGCATTGGAACGCCCAGCTGTGTACACACGTACTCAACAACATCTCGAGATCTCGCCGGACAATCATCACTTACACAAAGAACCTCTGGAAGGTGAGGAACCTGACATGCCTGAACGATCGCGGTGGCAAGATCCTCCACGTGTATTCGGTTGCTCCACGACTCTCCTTTGCCAACCATCTTGTACGAGCCATTCTTAATCGAGATATGTAATCCGCGATCAGGACCATATATAGCTGGGAGGCGGAGCGAGGTGACAGAAATTCCGCTCGATCGATACACCTGCTCACATTGTAGACGCGCCTCACCTTGAGCGTTCCAAGGTTTTGCCGGAGAGCTCTCAGAAACATGAGAGCCGTCTCGCACACCAAACACTCCAGTCGTGCTAAGATATATAATCCGCGACACTTTAGTTCCTTTAAGCGTGGCGCATACCTCTGACACTCCTCGTGCGGGATCTCCGCCGGCTCGAATAGGCGGGACGCTATCAACAACCGTAGAGATGCTCGGATAGGCGGTCCACAGAGCCCGCAGCGTATCAGGATCCTCAAGAGATACGCGAGCAGCGCTCCATCCCTTCGCCCTCCACTCGGCGCAGGTCTCCTCACTTCTTGACGTGATAACAAACGAATCTGGAGAGAGGAGCTCCCCTACCCGTTGAAGGGTATAACCACCCCCCAGCAGCACGATATGAGGCTCAAGATTTATGGCCACAGGCGATCCCTCCTCCACTCTCCATCGATCTTTTCATACTGAATACGATCATGAAGTCGGCTCTCTCGACCCTGCCAAAACTCCACCAGAGAGGGAACAAGCTTAAAACCGCCCCAGTTTTCTGGTCGAGAGATCGATTCTGTTCCCATCTTCGCTTCAACGGAAGCGTAGGACGAGTCGATTATCCCTCGGGACTCAACCACTCGACTCTGCTGAGACACTACAGCTCCGAGCTGCGCCGAGCGCGGCCGCGAGCGGAAATAAGAATCCGAATACTCGGATGTGGTTCTAGAACAACCGCCCTCAAAGCGAACCTGTCGCTCAAGAGCTGGCCAATAGAACAACAGCGACGCATAGGGATTATCTAACAGGTGCCGACCTTTCTTACTCCCGTAATTGGTAAAAAAAACCAGTCCCTCGTCCTCTAGAGATTTAAGGAGCACCATACGGCTCGAGGGCCTTCCATCGGAGCCCACAGTTGAGAGCGCGCACGCGTTAGCTTCGCCAGATTCAGCTTCCATCGCTTCATCAAACCAACGCCGAAACTGAGCGATAGGATCTGGCGCGACGGACGTTTCATCCAACGCCCCTCGCTCATACTCTTTACGAGTCTTTTTAAAGATATCATCTGATGACATATGGCAACTATCCTCTCACGATTTGCGGCTCTGCCACATCATTTTTGTTCCGATAAAAGACCCTATTTAATCGATTAAATCTTGATTGATGGGATGTATGAAACTACTCTCATGGCTACATATTTTTTTGAAGGTCCCCATGAAGAGGATATCGTCCAGCTTAGCTCTATCCGCCCTCTTAGCAATAACAACACCTCTTCACGCTGAGACACAAAAAGCGACAGGTCCGCTGGATCCCTCCTCGGTGGCCGCGGTCGTAGACGGTCAATCAATTACCGTTGGCGACATCAACCGTGAGCTAACTCGCCCAGACCTCAAGGCGGCGCTCGATACGCTTAAGGATAGCCCCGAAGAGATCGGTAAGCTCAAAAGCTCAGTCCTTTCATCCATGATTGACAGGGAACTACTGATCAAAGCAGCCAAGACATCTCCATCCTACAAGAGCGAGGAGATCAAAAAAGAGGCCCAGACTATCATCGATGAACAGGGGGGAAGGAGCGTAATTCAGCCCATCCTCGCCTCATATGGCACAGCGTGGGAGGTCTTTGAGGAGGACATGCAAGAGCGCCTCACTATCGAGCGCTACATAGAGAAAGACCTTCTGAGCTCTCTTACGATCTCAGATGCCGACTTAAAGGCGGCTTTTAATGCAAACCCCTCTCTCTATGCAGATCCAGAAAAAGTTCGTGCCCGCCACATCCTTATCGCTTTTCCCAAAGGCGCCACTCCGGAACAGGATAAAGCCGCGGCTACCCGCGCCCAGGAGGTCTATACGAAGGCATCAAAACCCGGGGCTGATTTTAGCAAACTCGCGGCGGAATACTCGGATGATACAGCCTCAAAGGTCGAGGGGGGAGAACTCGGGTTCTTTGAGCGAGGGATGATGGTTCCCGAATTCGAAAAGGCCGCATTTGCCCTGAAAGTAGGTCAGATCTCCGAGCCGGTTAAAACCAACTACGGGTATCACATTATTAAAGTTGAAGAGCACGTGGTCGCGGGGGCTCCAGACTTTGAAAAAGCAAAAGAGAAGATCCGCTACCGACTTATGGCGGATGTGCACGACAAAACAGTTATGGACAAGATCGCTCAGCTCAGGAAATCAGCGGCAATAGATTTCAAGATAGCCGAGCTGAAAAAGTCCTAAGCGGTAGACAACCGAGGAAGGTAGCTATCGGACTATCGTAGTCCTTGAAAGCACCCCTAACTCCACGAATAAGCAGTCGACCTCCGCGGAATAAACCAACGTTTGCCAGTCGATATGAAAATCCCCTCCAGAGGACACTGTTTGTAGCCGACTTTACAGTCATAGGCAGTTTTACAAGTAGTACCCTATCGTTTACTTGATTGCTTCGAGCATATGTCTGCCCAATCTACTAAGTGCGTACACGTTCTTGCGACTCAAGAATACGCGCCAGAGATACGTGAGATCACACTCCCCACAATCCGGGCATACGCGGATCGCATCGGCGCTGATTTTAATCTTATCTCAGAACGAAAATTCCCCAACTTTCCAATTAACTACGAGCGTCTTCAAATATATGAAGCTGGAAAGTCGTACGACTGGAACATTAACATCGATGCCGATATGGTTCTCGGAAAAGAGTTGCAAGACATAACCGAAAATGCGCCGCGCGATATGGTCCGAGTTGTGATGGCCTATGATGCTCCACTCTACTTCAATCTTGAGGGAAACATCTATTTTGAGAGAGATGGTCGATATAAAGCGCTGGTCGACGCCTTCGTCATGACGCACAGAATCACTCACGATCTGTGGCGCCCCCTTTCCGGAACGCCAGATGAATATCGACACGTCTTTAAAGATGGAAATCTGAGGCGAATATCCGAGTTTTGCGTCTCTCAGAACCTCGCGAAGTACGGACTTCGTTTCGGTGGAGCGTTTTCTCGCACGGACCAGATCTTTCACATCGGATATACATCAGGCGACACAGAAGACGCGATCCTTGTCGCTAAAGCCAAAGCCTCAGATTGGGGATGGTAGAGAGCTATGAACTTACCCGGCGTTGATAAAAAACTGACTGTATGTTGCTACATCGGGGCCGATACACCCCGAAAATCGCTGCAGGTAATAGACCAGCTTCTTGCCCTCCCCTCAGTGGGCAAGAGCTGGGATCTTATCTTCGCGCTCGACGCTCCAGCATACGATATACGCTACCTCTGCGCCCAAGAGCATAAAAAGAGCGGAAAAGCCGTCTTTATGGAGAGCAAAGCGCTTTTCGGAAAAGCGCACTGGTACCGGGTCATGCTGGCAAACATCCGCTCCGAATATGTTCTGCTACTCGACGATACTATCAATCCATCCCCCTCATGCGTCGAATCGATATTCAATCACCTTAAAGCCAATCCTGAGTTAGAAGCCTGCGCATTTAAGCATGACGCCCCGTCTTCCCCATCTCAAGATAGTCAGCGCTCGCTCCCAATTCCTAAAGATGGGCCGATACTCCTAAAGACCTCTACATACAGGGAGTTCGAATCTCATCAGATTGATGAAGCTCAGAAGGTCGCCAATAGACTCTCATACTTTGATTTCGCGATGGCAGCAGAGCTGGGCGTCTTTCCTGAAAATCTCAAGGGGTTTCCGATGCGAAACCTCTTTTTTGAGCATCCCATCATCCCCCGGGACACGGCCCTCGATAAGGCGCAACCTCTCATCTCAATCGCGCTCTGCGCCTATGGACACCACCCGGAGCTCGTCCTGCGATGTCTCGATTCAATCATCAAAGAGCCCTTTATAGGTAATCACGTAGAGATCCTTATCGGCTGCAATCAGGTATCCGACGAGGTGATGCTTGAGATAGAGCGCCGCTGCGCGAATGAACCGATTACGGCAATAATTCGCTCCCCCCTCAATTTTAATAAAAGTGGGATGCAAAGGTTTATGTATCGGATGGCCCGAGCGCCATACATCCTCTCACTAGACGACGATATGTACTTCCGATTTGGCTGGCTTGCGGCGGCAAAAGACCACATCGCGCACTCTCACCCTTTTGAGGTCGCGGGCCGCCTACACTCCTTAAGTAACCGCACATGGTGGAGCGGCAAGAAGAAACCGTATGACTCATTCTGTGAAAAGAAGCATTGGTGGCGAGGAAAGCGACCCTTTGGGTTAGAGGTGGTATTCCCAGCCGGCCAGTGTTTTCTTGCCCGCACAGCATTTCTCCTCGAGAATGACTACCCAGACCTCGACATGAGAATAGACTGGGACGACGTTCTTCTCGGCGACATGGTAACGCAACTCGATGGGCAACTGATCTGGTTTGAGGGCCCTCTCATGGAGCGCGTTATCGTCGACGACATCCCGTCGCGCGGTCAGCACGGCGGCGGATAAATCCACTCGCGGAGAGCGGGTTTTCGCTGTAGATTGCCCTCCTGCAGGGTGATCAAAAATGATTTCCCGCTAGTGCAACACGATACAGATTCACATGCCGCTCGAAAGCGACCGATACGGAAATATCTTAGACCTAGCAAAGCACCTCTATCAGAGCGGGCATTTTAAAGACGCGCGCGCGCTCATTCAGGAGGTCGAACAGCAGGGAGATCTCGATTTTGCGCTTGCCCAGATGGCGAGCCTATGCGAGTTCCGACTAGGAAATCTCGAAGCGGCCAAAGCGCTTATTCTACGTTCCCTCGAACTTCGAGAAACCGACGCAGCAGCATGGAATATTCTAGGAGAGATCTACAGACGCCTCGGAGCGCACCTTGATTCCGCCGAAGCATTCCGAAAATGCATCGCGGCCGATCCAAATTTCACAGACGCATATAACAACCTCGGCAATCTCTACGCCGATACCGGCGACTTTGAAAATGCCGAGGCAGCGTATCGAATGGCACTCGCCATCAACAATCAACACGTTGACGCTTGGTTCAATCTCGGCAACGTTTTATTCAGAAATAATCGGTTTTCCGGCGCGATTGAGGCCTACCAGAAGGCCCTTGAACTTGCCCCAGCGAACCTGGGAGCGCTACACAATTACGCGCAACTCCTCGCTCGCTTAAGACAAGACTCCGAGGCTGAGTCGACTTTCTGCCGGCTACTTGAGTTAAAACCTGACTACCTCGAAGGTATCGTAAATCACGGCGAATTTCTTCGTGCCTGTGGACGGTTTAGCGATGCCATCGCAATTTTGGATAAATACTTACCGCAAGTAACCGTGCAAGAGAGCATCCCAATACACCTCAGAAAAGCGACGATCTATCGAGAGATGGGAGATAGAGTTGGGGCGCAGCGTGAATATCAGATCGTACAGCAGCTTGATCCCAGAAACGAGGATGCCTTTATCGGCCTGATGAACATCAACATCGAAATTGGGGATTTCGTAACCGGCCAAAAACAGATCCGAGAGATGTACGATCGATATCCGGAGCGATTGGAACTCTTGCTAGCGCTTACCTGCCTGGAGATTCCAACGGTATATTCGAACGAAGAGGAGATCGGCATGGTGCGAGAGCGCTATACCGAACGCCTACATCAATTTTCGGAACGCCTCGCGACTCTCTCACTTCTTGATCTGAAGTATGTTGAAAACATCATCGGCGCGAACCAACCATTTTATCTCCCCTACCAGGGACTTCCGACCAAAGAGCTACACACCATCTATGGCACAGCGATCGTTGACGCCATGAATCGCTCCGTTCTCCTTCCGCCACTCCCCGATCGAGAGCCAACCCCTGGACGCAAAATTCGAGTCGGTATCGTGTCTGGATTCTTCCGTTCTCACTCAAACTACAAGATCCCTGTTCGGGGGTGGCTAAAACACCTAAACCGCGAGGAATTTGAGGTATTTGGCTATCACACTCAGGCGAGGTCCGATGAATGTACCGACGAGGCGCAATCGCTTTGCGCCCGATTTGAACAGGGGCCGAAAGAGCTTCGAGAGTGGATTACCATTATTCTAAAAGACGAGCTCGATGTTCTCATCTATCCCGAGATCGGGATGGATCCGATGACCTGCAAGCTTGCGTGTCTTCGTCTCGCCCCCCATCAAGCGACTTCATGGGGACACCCAACGACCTCTGGAGTTCCGACGCTAGATTACTTCCTCAGCAGTGAGCTCATGGAGCCTGTCGGAGCGGACGAACACTACTCAGAGAAGCTTGTTCGTCTCCCGAATCTCTCTTTTTACTATGAGCCTCCCATACGAAAAATCCTTCCCATCACTCGAACGGGCATTGGATTACGAGACGACGCGTTTATCTATTGGTGCTGTCAAACTACGTACAAATATCTTCCCCAATACGATTGGATATACCCGGAGATAGCGTCACAAGTACCAAATGCGCAATTTGTCTTTATTACGATTCGTCCCGAGAGCGAAGCGTCCGGGATTTTTAAAGAGAGGCTCTTTCAAGCATTCAAGGAGAAAGGGCTCGATCCTAACTACTTCCTCTTCTTCACTCACGGGATTAACCCTGACGAGTTTTCAACCCTCGCGTCCCTATGCGATCTCGGACTCGATACGATCGGATGGTCGGGGTGTAACTCTTCGCTCGAAACGCTTGCGGTGGGGACTCCTATACTCACATCCCCCTCAACATTCATGCGCTCACGACACACGAGCGGAATTTTAACGATGATGGGATGCGAAGAGCTCATTACATCTACACCGAAAAAGCTTGTAGAGGGGGCTATTGTCCTCGCGCATGATCAGGTCAGCCTTCAGAAGCTCACATCGCGTATCTCAAGCTCTATCTCAGGTGTTTACAGGGACTTAGAGTCAATACGCGGTCTAGAGCGTGCAATAAGGGAGTGGACTACGACGAAACCCCAGGCGTAACCCCCTGTAACTACTCATCAAATAATCTAAAAATTCGGTCCATTTTCTTAAGTTCCTCAATGCTTTTGCCGACTTATCCCTTGAGGGGGTAGAGGCCCCCCTCGAGAGCAGCGAGAGACATTCGAGGAATGGCAATTATCAAAGGCTTTCAGGGACTGACTGGAGCTGGCGTGCGCGTCGGTCGGCTCGGTGGTGCCTCGAACGGAGCAACCGCAGGCTTTCGATTTTCCAAGCCTACTCTCCCATCGCTCACGACACTTCTTGGAACGACCACCGAAGCTCGACTCACCAGCTCTCTCTCGACCCAGATACAAGCGGGGGACGCCGCTTCGCTCAACATGCTTGGCAAAGCAAATACCGCCGGCGAACGTCTCGACCAGATCGTAAAGCAACTTCAAAATCTCGCCGCTCGCCGCGAAGAGACTTACAACAAAGCCGTCCTTGCTGCCATCGACGCCGAGATGCAGGGTCTCGAGTCAGACTACAACCGTATACGTGGGACCAGCGCCGGTTATAACCAAGACGACGTGAAGCGTTTTGGAGAAGCGATCTCGAATCAGAGCAGCCTCATTGTCGCCTATAAAGCCTCTTCTAACTCTTTCTCGAATTCATCCTCATCGATCGATCGCTCTCTCAACTCAGTCAACGCAAGCATCACGACAAATCAGACCTCAAGCTTTAGCCTCTCAAATTCATCTTCCAGTGTTGACCTCTCGCTCAATAGCGTTAACGCAAGCATCACTACCAACCAGACTTCCAGCCTTAGTCTCTCGAATTCCTCCTCGAGCATCGATAATTCGCTAAATTCTATTAACGCCAGCATAACCACCAATCAAACGTCGAGCTTGAGCCTGTCAAACTCCTCCTCAAGCCTCGATATGTCTCTCAACTCGATTAACGCGAGTATCACCACCAATCAGACATCAAGTTTCACGCTCTCGAACTCGTCCTCAAGCGTTGACCTCTCGCTCAACAGCGTCAACGCGAGCATCACCACCAATCAGACCTCGAGCTTAAGCCTCTCGAACTCATCATCGAGCATCGACAACTCGCTCAATATGGTGAACGCGAGTATCACCACGAATCAAACCTCAAGCTTGAGCCTCTCGAATTCGTCCTCAAGCCTCGACAACTCACTTAACTCGATCAACGCGAGTATCACCACTAATCAGACCTCAAGCTTTAGCCTCTCTAACTCGTCCTCAAGCGTTGACCTCTCGCTCAATAGCATCAATGCAAGCATCACGACTAATCAGACTTCCAGTTTAAGCCTCTCGAACTCATCTTCAAGCGTTGACCTCTCGCTCAATAGCGTTAACGCAAGCATCACTACCAATCAGACCTCAAGCTTAAGCCTCTCAAACTCATCATCGAGCATCGACAACTCGCTCAATATGGTGAACGCGAGTATCACCACAAATCAGACCTCAAGCCTTAGTCTCTCCAACTCGTCTTCCAGCATCGACAACTCGCTTAACTCGATCAACGCGAGTGTCACCACCAATCAGACTTCAAGCTTTAGTCTCTCAAACTCCTCGTCCAGCGTTGACCTCTCGCTGAACAGCGTCAACGCGAGCATCACTACCAACCAGACCTCAAGCTTGAGCCTCTCGAACTCGTCCTCCAGCATCGATAACTCGCTCAATATGGTGAACGCGAGTATCACCACGAATCAAACCTCAAGCTTGAGCCTCTCGAACTCGTCCTCCAGCATCGATAACTCGCTCAATATGGTGAACGCGAGTATCACCACGAATCAGACCTCAAGCCTTAGTCT
>CAIXKI010000008.1 GCA_903920005.1 uncultured delta proteobacterium | reverse complement strand
TGTTGTTCCTGCTCCCGTTTTTTATCTTCATAGCGCGAAATCATCGAGGCTTTTTTGCCTTCAGTCGCGAACTCTGGGTGAAACACCTCCGTTTTAGGAGCTATCTTTCCGACTTCATGAATCGGCTGGATCTCCCCACGCGAACGGAAGGAGCCGGGCAAAAGTGCCCGTGAAACGGTGTCTGCGCTACGAATCAAAAACATAGAGGAACTCCTTAAGCACCACTAATCCAGGTCTCAACCCCAACATACGTAGACCGACTGCACAAGGCAGCGAGAGCCCAGTTCAAAAGCCTTGTCGAATGAAAGCCAGGTGATGTACCGTATGGGCGTTAGCCCAGATAATTTGAGAGACTACCTTTATGAAAAACATCCCTTTCATCCAGACGTGTCAAACCGTTATTTTCTCAGCTCTTGCGGTCTCCGTGTCAAGCTGTACAAGCCTTACCGCTCCCAAGAAACCCCAATTCTATCCGAACGAGAAGCTCAGCCACACATCTTCGATGCAAACTCAGGAAGATGTTGATCGCTGCATCGCTCTCGCGAATCAATACGTCGAAGAGCCCAACAAATACACAACGATCGCTAAGGATGGACTCATTGGTGGTGCCGTTGGAGCTGGCACTGGCGCTATCGCGGGCACGATCACCGGTAACAATGTAGGTCGCGCGTCGGGCGCCGGCGCCGCTGTCGGTGGTATCATTGGTGTTCTTAAGGGCATGAGTGAGATACGCGATCACTCTCCATCATACGAACGCTTCGTCGAGCACTGCCTTCAGAAGAAGGGGTACGAAATTATCGGTTGGAAATAAGGATCTTTAGAATCCTTTGTAGCAAGTTCTTTGGTATGGAGGGCCGCTGGCCCTCCATTTATTTGAACAAACCAGGACAAAGAGCGACACAGATCCTTGCAGCGCTATTTCTTTATCCGTCGGAAGATTCCGACATCCGACGATACACATCGGTCAGGGAACCGCATACGGAGAAGCCGGTTTTTTGCAGTCGAGATTCACTCTCGGCTCCATGAGACACAAGCCAACAATTCGCCCCAAGCGTTTGAGCCACCTCTGCATCGTGAGTTGAATCACCAACAACCGTTATCTCCTTGCCGGTAACATCGAGGTGGCGAGCCAACTCAACTCCCTCTTCAATCTTGCTGTGACCGTAGAGATTGCTGGCGCCTTTGACGACCTCAAAGTGGTGCGCGACCCCAAGCCCCTGCACATTCTCTTCAAGCATCGCATGCGGAAGCGCAGACAAAATGGACTGTCTGGCCCCCTGTTCTCTAAGTTTCCTGAGCACATACTCCGCGTCCTCGTGAAGCCTCGGAGGGTTTTCGTAATTCAGATATGCGCGCCCCCACAGCTCCGCAAGGTGTTCATACGAGTGCTTCGTGAAGTCGTATCCAGCATCGGCGTACATCTCTCGAATAGGGTGCCGGTAGAGTTCCCGATATCGCTCAATCGTCACGGGAGAATAGCCGCACTCAATGCGAACGCGATTAAAGATATCTACGTTGGCGGGAGTATCGTTAAGAAGAGTTCCGTTCCAATCCCAAAGGATCACTTTCATAGCTGTTTTCTATCATATGAGGGAGGAGTAGTCACGGGAGCACGGTCTACGGAATGACTCCGGAACCTTACGGAGAACTCGGCAGCAACAAACAGCGGCAAGGGGGGCTTATAAACCACTTCTCATTCGTATCTCCTCATCACTCATCTGTTCAAGCAGAAGTACCGCTTGATACGGCTCCCCCTCTCAAGACAAGAGCCTCGC
>CAIXKI010000007.1 GCA_903920005.1 uncultured delta proteobacterium | reverse complement strand
TTTGGTGCACTCCCCGAGGGCGAAACGTTTTTGTTTGACGTAGCCCTCCCAGTCTTTGTGAATGATCTTGTCGGTGAACTCTTTGCAGATTGAGATCGTTGAGTCGGTCGAGCCTGAATCCACGACAATTATCTCATCACACCATGAGACGCTCTCAAGGCAGCGCCGAATCTGCCGCTCTTCATTGCAGCAAACGACGAAAGCCGAGATCGACGCTCTGTTGGTATTCAACATGCAGTCTATTGAGACGGATAATGCTTAAAAAAGCAAGTGTGCAAAGGGAGTTATCCTGCATCTTCAGAGGGAGAAGGATATCGACATTACCCAATACTCGTAGTATGAGAAACTTTTCCGGTTTCAGTGAGCTGGTGACCATATGAACATTCTAGGAATATCGGCGTTTTATCACGACAGTGCGGCCTGTTTGGTAGTGGACGGCAAGATAGTCGCAGCGGCCCAAGAGGAGCGCTTTACTAGAAAGAAGCACGACCCTGAGTTCCCAAAAAATGCGGCGGCATTCTGCCTGAAGTCTCAAGGTCTCACTATTGATGACGTTGATTTCGTAGCCTTCTACGACAAGCCTCTTTTGAAGTTTGAACGCCTCCTTGAGACCTATCTAGCTACCGCTCCGCAAGGCTTTACCTCGTATGCGAAGGCTTTGCCGATGTGGCTTAAGCATAAGCTTTGGATTCCCGACACGATCAAGTCAGAGCTCGGTTTCAAGGGTGAAGTGCTGTTCACCGAGCATCACCAAAGTCACGCCGGCTCCGCGTTCTATCCCTCTCCGTATCAGAACGCCGCAATCCTTACTATCGACGGCGTAGGAGAGTGGACGACCAACAGCCTCGGTGTTGGTAACGGCAATAAATTTTCCATTATCCGCGAGATTAAGTTTCCACATTCGATGGGATTGCTCTATTCCGCGTTTACGTACTTCACCGGATTCAAGGTGAACTCCGGCGAGTACAAAGTAATGGGTCTCGCTCCGTATGGAGAGCCGAAATACGCTCAGAAGATTTACGATAATCTCGTTGATCTCAAGGATGATGGCTCGTACCACCTCAACCTCAAATACTTCAACTATATGTCCGGTTTGAGCATGACCAACGAGGGCTTTGATTCGCTCTTTGATGGTCCGCGACGGAAGCCGGAAAGCCCGCTTACCCAACGCGAGATGGACCTTGCTGCGTCGATTCAGGTCGTCGTTGAGGAGTGTATGTTGCGACAGGCAAACTACCTTCATAAAGAGACCGGCTTAGACAATCTCGTTATGGCGGGTGGCGTTGCGCTGAACTGTGTTGGGAACGGAAAGCTCCTTCGCAACGGCCCGTTCAAGAATATCTGGATTCAGCCAGCGGCTGGAGATGCCGGGGGTGCTCTAGGGGCAGCTCTCTGCACATGGTACGGCTACCTCGATAAGCCACGACTCACGGATGAGAAGCATGACTTCCAGAGCCAATCTCTGTTGGGCCCAGAGTTCTCCAACGATGAGGCTGTTGATCAGCTTGCGCAGTTTGGCGCTGTCTATCGACGGGTTTCCGGGGAAGAATTGTATAAAGTTACAGCCGACATCCTCTCACAGGAGAAGGTGATTGGCTGGTTTCAGGGGAAGATGGAGTTTGGTCCTCGCGCCTTGGGTAATCGAAGTATAATCGGTGACCCGCGGTCCCAAGAGATGCAAGCCAACATGAACTTAAAGATTAAGTTCCGTGAGTCTTTCCGTCCATTTGCTCCAGCGGTGTTGAGAGAGGACGTCTCGAAATACTTTGATCTGGACTACGACTCTCCCTATATGTTGCTTGTTGCCCCAGTTAAAGAGGAGCGACGAGTTGCCATGACGGCGGATCAGGAAAAACTCTTTGGTATCGCGAAGCTGAACGTAGCGAAGTCCGACCTGCCGGCAATCACTCACGTTGACTATTCGGCCCGAGTCCAGACAGTAGAAGCAAGAAATCATCCTCGATTCTATAATTTACTCTCGGCGTTTAAGGAGAAAACAGGATGTTCGGTCCTCGTGAATACTAGCTTTAACGTGCGGGGGGAGCCTATAGTGTGCATGCCTGCTGACGCGTACGCTTGTTTCATGAGAACAAATATGGACGCGCTCATCGTGGGCGATTTGGTGATGTTAAAGCAGGATCAGCCAAAATGGCAGGAGCGCGAAGATTGGCTAACGAAGTTCGAACTGGATTAGACGAGGTGGTTGTCACAACCCCTCCGAAGGCCGTCGTTTTAAAGAAGCACCCTCTAGATGAGATGTGGATGGGTAAGCCTGTCCGCCAACATGTGAGAGAGTTCGCGGCTATTTTCGCGACGATCTTTTGTTCGGTCGGCGCGTTCAAACTCTATCGCGGGGCTCCCCTAAACACCGGGCTGGTGTGGGGTGGGCTCGGACTCGTTGTCGCTACTCTTGGTTATCTTGCTCCCGGTGCGCTGCACCCCCTTTGGCGCGCATGGATGAAGCTTGCGCACTACCTTTCACTCGTAATGACTTTCGTTATCTTAAGTGTGGCATGGTGCATCGGCTTTGTTCCGATGGCGTATCTCTTAAAGATACTCGGCATTAAGCGCATCGATGTATCCTACCGATCTGGCGTTGACTCCTATTGGGAGAAGCGGGACGGTAAGTATGACGACTTCAAGCGCCTTGAGCTTCAATTCTAGGGAGGAGGGCGGCGCCCTCCATCGTTCTCGCAACATCGAATGCATGAAACATTTGTACCTGCGGCCGGCGGGGCCGCCGGCCCTCCATATGCGTCCGCGATAATGAGGGGATTCGCCTGAGCCCGCGACGATCGTTCCTGGAGGGCCGGTGGCCTCGCCGGCTTGTCGCAGCCCGCGACATTAAACGCATCGAAACGTTTGTACCTGCCGGCCGCCCTCCAATGAATTGGCGTAGCAGCCGTGCCTGAGGGAATGCGCTGGCCGTCTAGCTAAAGTGTTCTGTCGTATCTTTGTGTTCGTATGGTACGCTTGGGGCAAAGAGACAATGTGACAACGTACCCCTATGACCGTTGATTTCGGCCTGAGATTTATCGTTGAGCCAACCGCGCAGACCCTCTCTTCGGAAGAGGCTGATTTATTGCGTGACCTGCGCCCAGCAGGCGTCATGTTTCGCAGTCGTAACTTTGCACATGATTTGCCCTATGCTGAATGGCGCGCAAGGTTCGCAAAGTTGCTGAGTGATGTTCGTGCTGCTATCGGTCGTGAAAAGATTATCGTGAGTATCGACCATGAGGGAGGGCGCGTTCATCGGTTTCCGCCACCGGTCACCCGCTTCCCCTATCCAGCGTTCTATGGACAATCGCTCGACGCGGTTGAATCTGTATCGCAAGCTATGGCGATAGAGCTTCGCTCTTTGGGGTTTAATCTTTCCTGCTCACCCTGTGCCGATATCCATTCAAATCCAAGTAATCCAGTTATCAATCAGCGGGCGTTCGGTGTAACGGCTGAAGCCGTGTCTCAGGGAGCTTCGCGATGCGCGCGGACGCTGCGTAAGGAAGGCATAATGTCCTGCGCCAAGCATTTTCCAGGCCATGGAGACACTGGAACGGATTCGCATTACTCCCTTCCTGTTTTGAATCGATCTCGTAATGAATTGTACGAGCGGGAGTTCGTTCCATTCAAAGCGTTAATTGATGATGGTATTGAGATGATAATGACGGCGCACATCGTTGTGCCACAGCTTGATGCTTCACGGCAGGCCACGATATCGCCGGTGCTTCTTCGTTCTATACTTCGTGAAGAGCTTGGGTTTCGAGGTGTAACCCTAGCGGATGCTCTCGGTATGCAAGCGATTCGGGACGATGTGTCGAGTGCTGACTTCGCGACGCGTGCCCACCAAGCGGGGCTCGATCTCTTTCTCTTCGTTGGCGATCCCGTCTCCATAGCGGATGCCGTTGCCACACGAGATGCTCTCAAAGCCACGCACGCCGCAGGGCAGATCTCTACGGAGAGTCTCCTTGAGGTTGAGACGCGGGTGAATACGCTTTTGGCTCGTCTGGGGCAGTATCCCGTCGTCGAGCTGCCTGCTGAGGTTTTCGCTCAGCATGCGCGTATCGCGGAGAGTCTCACGAAGAACGCACCGTTCGGGGATTTCCATTTTGAGCCTAAGGGGTTCGATTAAGAACCCCCTAACCCCCCTAATTGTAAGGCCTCAAATACCCCCTCAAGAAAAGCCCCGGGGGAGCCGAAATTATATCTAAGACGTAGTAGTGGCTGTTGCAGTAGTAGTGGAAAGGAACCACTAAATCACAGGGAGCCGTATCCCGGCCCCTCAAGGCAAGGAAGCCATGAAAACTGTACTACTCATTGATGACAATCAGGATTATCTCGATTCCGTTCGGTGTATTCTTGAGCGCGAGGGGCTCGAAGTGTTCGATTCGGACTGCCCGGACGCAGCCTATAGACTTCTCCGATCAATAGACCCGCCAGACCTCATCGTTTGCGATCTGCATATGCCCTTCATTCGAGGAGAAAAAGCGGTAGAGTTCAAAACCTCATTTGAGGTAGGGGTGAAGACTGCTCACGAGCTAGCCTGGGTTTACCCTGAGACACCGATTGTAGCGTTGACTGCCCTAGAGGACGGCGAGCTCGCCAAGATACGCGAGTTTCTAGATCCGATCCCAGCATTTACAAAACCCTATCGGGTTCGGGAGGTGCTCGACATTGTGCACTCGTATCTATCGACGAAGGAGTGGGGCGGGATTCAGTAAGGCGCCACTGCTTCCTTCAGGATCTTCATATACGACTCTCTATCGATCTCTCGTGCGCCGAAGCTTAGGGAGAAGGGAGTGGGGACCTGACAATCAAACCACGTAACGCCTGAGCGTCTCAGATGGTCTGCCATGAAACACATGGCAGACTTTGACGCGTCTGGCGCGCGAAAGAAGCTTGATTCCGCCGCGAAGAACTTTCCGATCTGGATGCCATAGAGACCTCCTACTAATTCGCCCTCACGATAGCTCTCGAAGCTGTGACAGTACCCGAGTTGAAAGAGCTCGTGGTACGCGTCGATCACCTCATCGGTGATCCACGTGCCATCTTGGTCTCCTCGGTTCGCCAATTCAGCGCACTGAGTGATAACGCCGAGAAAGTTAGCGTCAATTCGGTTTTCAAACGGCGCTTTCGAGAGTGTGCGTTCGAGCCTCCGCGAGATATGAAACTCGTCAAGAAAGATGACCGCTCTTTGTGGTGGCGCGAACCACGCCAGCGTTTCCCCGTCTACTGGCCAGGGGAAAATACCGTTGCGATAGGCGAGCAAAAGCGACGAGGGTTCAAGATCTCCTCCGATAGCGAGGAGCCCGTCTGGGTCTGCTTTTTGCACAGGTGGGAAGCGGGTGATGGCCATGGTGGTTGGATGCGAGGAAATCCCTCGAAAGTCCCTCTTTCTCGTTGTTTCATGTAAAGTAAGTCGCTTATCATGTTTACTACAGGATGTGGCGATTGTCTCTCCACAAGCGGTCCCACAATCACCGTGAGGACATCCTACGGGTAACCAGTTCAGGTGCTAGGGATTCATGGGCAAGTCTCGAACAGATCATGCGTCAGATACCGCTATCGCGGAAGAGGTGCGTGCCAAGACTCCAAAGTTCTATCGGGTGATCATCCTCAATGACGATTTTACTTCGATGGAGTTTGTGGTTCATATCCTGGAAAGCGTTTTTATGAAGAGCCCCTCGGAGGCGGTACAGATCATGCTCCACGTTCACAAGTCGGGTCGAGGGGTCGCAGGAATCTTCACGAAACAGATTGCAGAGGCTAAGATCGAGATCGTGCATCAACGAGCGAAGGCAGAAGGTTTTCCGCTTCGTTGTGTGCTAGAGGAGGAATAGGAGAGATGTTTAGTACTGAGCTCGGACTTACACTTGAAGCTGCGTTTCGTGAGGCATCGTCGCGGCGTCACGCATTCTTCTGTCTAGAGCACCTCCTCTACGCGCTTTCATTCGATGAGCAAGTAATGGAGATATTGAACCATGTGGGGGCTGACCTATCTCTGCTGCGCAAGGATCTGGAGACGTTCTTTGATAAGCACGTTGAGATTATCCCTCTAAAGGGAACCAAGGTCCCAGCGTCTGAGCCTGCCCAGACCCCGGCTGTTCAAAGGGTGCTTCAACGGGCCATCATGCATGTCCGCTCGGCACAAAAAGACGTTATTACCCCAACAGAGGTGCTTGTCGCGCTATTTTCTGAGGAGGATTCCCACGCGGTTTTCTACCTCGCGAAGCAGGGGATAGGCCGCGTTGATGTCTTAAGCTTTATCGCGCACGGGATCTCTAGGAGCGTGACGGAAGAGGAAGAGATATCCACTGAGCGGTATGAAGACGGCGAAGATGAGCCTATAGGCGCGCGGTCAGGTCGCACGGCGCTTGAGCAGTTTACTGAGAACCTGACGGAGTTCGCGAAGCTCGGAAAACTTGATCCCGTGATCGGGCGAGAGGAGGAGATCGGCAGGACAATCAAAGTGCTCTGTCGTCGTCAGAAAAACAATCCGCTTTTTCTCGGAGAACCCGGTGTTGGAAAAACCGCGATGGCGCACGCTATCGCTTCTCGAATCGCTTCGGAGGAGATTCCAGAACAGCTCAAAGGCGCTGAGGTGTTCCTGCTCAATATGGGAACCCTCGTCGCTGGAACAAAGTTCCGCGGAGAGTTCGAGGACCGGATTCGAAAGGTCATGGATGAGTTAAAGCGTCACCCAAAAGCTATTCTTTTTATCGATGAGCTTCACACTATTGTGGGGGCCGGAGCGACTGGAAACGGCTCTCTCGACGCGGCGAACCTCTTGAAGCCAGCACTAGCATCAGGGGACATTCGCTGCATGGGGAGCACTACCCACGGTGATTACAAAAAGAGTATCGAGAAAGATTCGGCTCTAAGCCGGAGGTTCTCGACGATCGATCTTCCCGAGCCATCGGTAGAGGAAACCGTGAAAATCCTTGAAGGGTTGAGAGGTAAGTATGAAGGCTTTCATCAAGCAACCTTCTCTCCAGAAGCTCTCCAGGCTGCCGCGGAGCTTTCAGCAAAATACGTCAATGATCGGTTCCTGCCGGATAAGGCGATAGACGTTCTTGACGAGGCGGGGGCGGCGAATTCCTTGTTAACGAAGGGGAAGCGCAAGAAGGTCATCACTGAGGAGCAGATTGAAAAAGTTGTTGCCTCAATCGCGCGTGTGCCGATAACAAACGTATCCTCTTCAGATGAGAAGCTCCTCAAAAATCTTGAAAAGAATCTTAGAAAGGTTGTTTTCGGTCAGGATGCGGCGGTCGAAGCGGTTGCTCGAGCCATTAAGCGCAGTCGCGCCAGCTTGCAGGGCGAGTCTAAACCGATCGGTAGCTTCCT
>CAIXKI010000006.1 GCA_903920005.1 uncultured delta proteobacterium | reverse complement strand
GTTTTCTTAGCAACTAGTGGCTGTATTCATCGATACGGTGGATATGGGAAAAGGAATGAAATATCACCCACACGGGAGCGTGTTGTTTTGCACGTTTAGTATAGAAGAGGGATTGCTGCTGCTCGCTAATCCACTGTGCGATGCCATTATCAAGAGCTGTCTCGCTCGAGCATGCGTGCTTAATCCGGTCAGGATTTGTCACATACTTGTTGAAGCCAATCATGTGCACATAGTTTTTGTGGTTATAGATCCGGAACATGTTCCTGGATTTATTCGGTGTTTCAAGACCGAGTCCGCTCATATGATTAACGGACTCCTTGGTCGAGATAAACGGACAGTGTGGTGCGAAGGGTATGATAGCCCGATTGTTCTCACCCCTATAAGAGCGCTGGTGGCGATTACATACCTTTATTCAAATCCAGCGAAGGATAATCTAGAGGTCTCAATCGACAAGTATCCAGGCTTTTCGTCTTGGCAGATCTTCCAGTCAGGAGATGTAACTCGGCGGTGGAAGCGATTGCGGCGACCACAATTTACGGCGATTCCAAGGAATTCGAATAATCTAAGAGGCTATACGGAGCTGGCAGAAAAGGTGTTGGAGGATTCTACAGAGGTTCAAGCATTCAGGTTGGAGCCGAACGCATGGATGGAGGCCTTTGGCTATCGATCTGCTCTAGAACATAAGAAAATTAACGAACGACTGGTGGCTCGTATTCGACTTATCGAGGAGCGCGCCGAGAGGGAGAGATCTAAGAGGAAGGGACGAGTTCTAGGTCGCGAGAGACTTTTAGCTCAGGTATTTAATACTACCTACCGCTCAAAACGAAATGGGCGCCGTATGTGGTGCTTGTCTGAGAAGCGTCGTATTCGAGCTGAGTTTATCAGATTTTTTAAAGAGCTGATGCAGAAAGCGAGAGCGGTACGGCAGCGGTGGAAGATGGGGGATGTTACTGTTCCATATCCACCTGGATTGTATCCACCGTCAATGCCGAGGTTAGCCAATGCTCTTGGGCGCTAGCCCTTGTCCTACCGGACGTTTGCGTTCTCCGACTCGCAGGGCGGACGTGTATCTAAAATCTGCGACTCTATCGACAGTTTCAACTATATAAAGGCGTTTCCCTCCCTAATCAGCCGCGTCCGGTGGCCTTGGCTTGTGTCGGCCTTTAGCGGTAGCCCCGGTACAGGCAAAGAGAAGCGGGATCAAGAGCGGGATTGTGCCGATTGCGTAACCTCTGTATCAGTGAGGGGTTCTATGTGGGGTTTTAATTATGAATAGCGCCGTACATTCCCTGTCCCGTCGATCCCTCCTGGTGCTTGGTGTCCGGAGCTCTCTTGGGGTAGCTCTCGCCTCTCTGCTTCCTCTAACGAGCGCATGGGCAGTACGTAAAAAAGAGAGTGGGGAAGTCGCCGCTATAGTGAGGAGTATCCGCATTCCTACATTTCCGTCCCGGAGTGTGCGTGTGTCGTTACCCCTCGACGCTAAAAACGTGGATGCCCGGGAGATAATTCAACGCGAGGTAGATGCACTGAATAGAGTCGGCGGGGGCCGGGTTATTGTATCCCCCGGTTCTTGGTACATCGCCGGGCCCCTCCGGCTCACATCCAACATAGAGCTACATCTTGAGGCAGGTGCAACGCTGCTTTTCTCAGACGATCCGGATCACTACCTACCCCCAGTACTCACTAGATGGGAGGGGACTGAAGTGTTCGGATACTCGCCATTTGTCTATGCGTATCACGCTCATAATGTTGCCATTACAGGCCACGGGACGATTAGTGGGAATCGGTCATCCAAAACTTCGAAGTGGGGATGGAAAGATGCGCGTCAGCAGCGTGAGCTACGCACGTCCGGCAGGGATGGAGAGCCCGTCTATGATCGCGTCTATGGGGAGAGGGGAATGCTCCATCCATCCCTCATTCAGTTTTTTGGATGTAGCTCCGTGCTGGTTGAGGGGATCTCCACCGTGGATGCGCTCTTTTGGGGTGTGCACCTCGTATATTCCAACGACGTAACGGTAAGAGGTGTAACCGTAGATAGTCCTCAGAGCAACAACGATGGTATTGATATCGATTCATCGTATCGAGTCTTGGTAGAGAACTGCACCTTTCGAACAGGGGATGATTCTATCGCAATAAAATCAGGGAGGGACCGAGACGGTCGCTCGATTGGTAAACCAAGTGAGGAGATCGTTATTCGAGACTGTGTGATGCATGAGGTAAAGAGTGCCGCAATAGCGCTCGGAAGCGAGATGTCCGGAGGAATTCGTAAGGTGTTCGTTGACCGATGCGTGATGAAAAATGTCGAGACCGTGCTCGATATCAAATCAAACCTCGATCGTGGCGGGGCTGTCGAGAACGTGCGAGTAAGGAGCCTTTCGGTTGAGAGGAGCGAAACCGTCTTTGAAGTTACGACCGTATACCACGGATATATGGGAGGCGCTGACATCCCCCTCATCAGAGATATTCGTTTGGAGGACGTTCGCGTCAGACTCTCAGAGCGTGGAGTTGTTGTTAAGGGCGCTGCCAAATCCCCGGTTGAGGATGTGTCTATAGATTACCTGCGTGTTGAAACGTGTGGCACGCCTACGCAAATTGAAAACGCGAAAGGCTTGTCGTTCACACGAAGTATCATGAATGGTCAAGCGATAGAGTGGACATAGACGGAGCCTCTTCTCGTCGGCGGGCTCCTTTTTACTCAGTTGCCCCTGGCTCGCGCCTTTAGCAATACTGCTTGCTTATAGTAGCCGGCCTACAAGCTCAAAGTGGCTATCTCTGCACCATGTATTTTACGGCGTCTTCAAGGTCTAGTACTCGACGAAACTTGCCGGTATTTCCTGAGTTGTTCTCAAGGTTATTGATAAGTTTGTTTCGTGCGTCACGGTCCTCTAAGATCTTAGAAAGCCCAGGAAAAGACTCCGCTACGCTCGC
>CAIXKI010000005.1 GCA_903920005.1 uncultured delta proteobacterium | reverse complement strand
TCATAGAGCTTGAGGAGGTCAAGCGCCTTACGATTCATAAAGGCACCGATCCCGCCTCGAGTGAATGCCGTAATGGCAACGTCTGCCACCTCCGGCCCGCCACACCGACGGAGAATAGTGAGCGGAAAAGCGCTCAGAGCGAGCACATCGCGCTCATTCTTTTCCCATGCGTCGTCGCCAACCATGTAATAGGGTTCGCAGCACACCTCCGCGAGAAGTCGCCGTACTTCCGCGTAGCACTCCCCGTCAAGCACCGGCGGCTGCTTTTGAACAAAGCTCTCATATTCGCGCGCGGCAAGTTTGGAGAGACACCCCTCTAAGAAATGCACCGATTTCATGCGCAGTCCCTGCGCAATGAGAGCGGCGAGCTCTGGCCTACACACCTCCGCGATCCGATGCCCCAGATATGATCGTAGTGCCGTAGACTCAAGGCAAGGCAGAAGGTCCGATAACGCGGCGATCGCCTGAGGGGTAAGGTTCTCCAAGAGCGCGTCGATCTTGGCGCGTCCAGCGACCCGCGGCGGGATAATCACATCCGACGAGAACGAAATTTTCTGGGGGTTTTGAGGAGTCTCAGGAGTCAATGCGTCACCACATGAAGAGAAGCAGTTGTGCGTCGTCCACACTGGCACACCGAACGGTTGGGTTCAACACGAAGAAGGTGCGCGGTTATAAGCAGAACTATTCCCGACTATAACCTACTCCCGATCCTCGTCCTCAACGATCGTCATATCCATCGAACGGATGAGCTTGGAAACCCCAAAGGCAGGGAGCATCGCGGCAGGCCGACCCCACGTCACGATCGAGAGATTTTCTTCCGCACGAGTCGTGGCGACATAGAGAAGATTCCGTCCGAGGTCGTTCGACGGATATCCAACGGGCGACGGGTTCCACAAAAGGACCGAGAAAAATTCAAGACCCTTTACCTGCCGAACGTCGGTAACAAGTATTCCCTCTTCGAATGAGAAGGAGTACGCGTCTCCAAGTCGGACGAGCGGTCCAAACGTCGGCTGTAACATCCGATACGCGAACTTTGCCTCCTCTGGGCTGGCGCAAATGACCGCCGTTACGGTAGTTGGGTACAATTCAACTGCCCTAGAGAGCCATTTCAGGACGTGTTCAATTCCGTGCTGCTCGCCGCGACACTTAAACCATATCGGCGTCCTTCCCGCGCGGCCGGTCTTAACCATTGAACGTTGCTGGATGTGATCAGCGAGTCGCATAATCGGGAGGGTTGAACGGTGGCTAATCTCGAGGGAAACGTACTTCGACATCTCGCCACTGAAATTCCAATACTTTCGCAGCTTCTCCCACCCGGGAAACGACCCATGCTCGTCGATGTTCTGTGAGGTATCACCTACGAGGGTGAGATCCTTATGCTCCTTGACGGCGCCTATAATCGTTGAAAGCTCGACCGGTGAGAAATCTTGAACCTCATCAACGATTACATGGCCGTACGTCCCAACTTGCCCGCGCTCATTAACGATGCCGCCGGCGCGAATCTGATACGCGCGCACCAAGAGCGCGTCGTCGGCCCAATCGAAGACTCCGTTGCGGAAATTGCGCTCTGTCCACACTCGAGCCTCTCGCACCGTCTCAGCGCTTAGAAGCCGATGCTCATCGTTCTCAACCAATTCATTCGTCCTATCCAGGGCAGCCAAAAGGTCTGACGTAAGTTGATCCATACCGATAGCGCCGGTACTTGGACGGGATGCGGCTACTCGCTCAAGCGATTTTAGAAGTGTGAGGGAACGCTTTAACCGATTTATGCCCGCTGGAATCGGCTCGGATGGTCGGTGAAGCTCGACCCCAGCACCGAGCTTCTGTAACGTTCTCGCGGTCCATTCGTGATACGTGCGAACCTTTATACCTTCGATGCCAACCGAAGGGAGTGAGTTCTCCACGTAACGACGCAGGGCAGGGCTTAGCATCAAAAACACACACTCATCGGACTTAAGCGGCGAGTTATCCTTGTGAAGGAGCCATGCGAGACGATGCAGCGCTACTGTGGTTTTCCCAGAACCAGCAACACCTTGAAGAAGGATAGCGGTATTCGCGTCTACGGTAATACTTCGGAACTGCTCCGCTGAAATGAGCGCCAGGATCTCAGGGAGATGTCCATCGCTCGCCTTCCGTCGATGCGTCCCGCCCGCCGTCGAGCGCCACTCTCCGCTCTTGGCATCCCACATGTAGGTACCGTTTCGGTTCTGAATGGTTTTAAGATTACCCTTCTCAACCTCAATTCGATTTCGGAGCACTACCTTTCCGGCGCGCTCTCTACCGAGAATCTCCTCTATGTACTCATCACCCTCTTTGTACTCGTAGTAGAGTTTTGAAACAGGGGCCCTCCGCCAATCGATAATACGCAGGTCGGGATTGGCAGAAAATCCGAGTTTATACTCGATCACCTTCGTGTCTCCACTCTCCTCATCTTCTTCGACCTGGATGCGGGCGAAATAAGGGTTCACGAGCTGCTTCCGAAGTACCTCTAGTTCAGCTTTCTTCGAATCCTTCAGTCCGTGTGACACAGCCTCGTCGGAGGCGAGCAGGGCCTTGTCTTCAATCCGCCGGGTTTCATGAATCGCCGAGGTGAGAGCTCGGGCGCGTTGATTCTCGCTATAGAGCCGATCCTCGGCCCTCACGATCTGTTCCGAAACTGAACGGGTGACCTTCGCAAAGATCGCTTGTTCGGTATCTATTCCTGCTTGTTCTTCCGGCGTCAGACTCATAGCTCCCTTCTATTGAGGCCGCAGACAATACCGAAAAGGGAACCGCTCCTCAACCCAAAAGATCAAACTCCCAGGAGCCCGTGTTCCTGGAAGCTATAGTAGCCTCGACGGGCAAAGATGATGTGATCCAGCAGCTTTATGCCGAGCGTGCGGGCAGCCGCTGATAGTTGGGCGGTTACCTTTCTATCCTCATCACTTGGCGCAGGATCCCCCGATGGGTGGTTATGAGCCACAATAATTGAATACGCATGATCAGTAATCGCTCCGACGAACACCTCTCGCGGGTGAACAGGACAGCTTGTTAAGAGACCGATACTTACCGTCCGCGTCCGAATCACCTCGTGGGCCCCAGAAAGGGAGATCGCCAGAACGTGCTCCTGAGGGCGATCGAGTATGTGTGACACGAGCGGTAATACGTCTGACGCCCGAGCTACTCGCACTCCCTCCGGGCGAATCCTCCGCCGAGAGAATTCAAGCGATGCGGCTATGAGGTAGGCTTTGGAGGGACCTATTCCCGGAACCGCGGTGAGACGGCAAAGGTCGAGATCCTCGCCTGAAGCCGCGTCCAGAATGGGAAGTACGTCAGACGCCACCTGAAATACCGAGCGACGCTGCACGCCGCTACCCAGCATGACACTTAAAAGCTCAGCATCGGAAAGCGCTCTGGCTCCATACGCCGCGAGTTTTTCACGTGGAAGT
>CAIXKI010000004.1 GCA_903920005.1 uncultured delta proteobacterium | reverse complement strand
GATAACGTCAAGAGCGCCGTAAAGGGCTCGCTCAGCAACGCCCTTTTTCCCACTCTCCATGATTACGTTGATCGCCTTACCAACAACCACATCGCCGAAACGTGGGTCCGCAACAACTATTCGCTTAAAATCGCGCTTCTTTCGTGACATAGCACCCTCTTATCAAAACTTACTTAGGTCTCTTAGCACCGTACTTAGAACGGCTCTGCTTGCGATCCGCTACGCCATGAGCCTCTAATTTTCCGCGGATGATGTGGTAACGAACTCCTGGGAGATCCTTCACACGACCACCACGAATCAAAACTACTGAATGCTCTTGAAGGTTGTGTCCTACTCCAGGGATGTAGCTCGTTACTTCCATTCCTGTTGTGAGACGAACACGCGCCACCTTGCGGAGAGCTGAATTCGGTTTCTTCGGCGTCTGAGTGTAAACACGTGTGCACACTCCACGCTTCTGCGGGCAACGAACAAGTGCTGGAGACTTGCTCTTTGTAACTTTCTGGCGACGTCGATTTCGAACTAACTGATTTATCGTTGGCATTTCTAGCCTAGCCTCTTACTCGATCGATTTACCCAAGGCCCCTAGAATCAAGGATTCTTCAGGACCCTAACTCACCCTGTCGTCCACAAAATATGGGACCACCCCCAAGGCGAGGCGCCGTGATTACCATATCCAGCGGGTAATTCAAAGGGGCCGACCGAAATTCAGCCTTGACTCTCTGACTACACCTGCCGCCTAGCCCTGTTACGAGCTAAAGCGAACACGCCTTCTTGGGCTTTCTTAGCTTATCTTCCCGGACAGAATGGACTTACCTAGGAGCAGCGGCCCTGATGCGGACTACTGTGAAGACCGAAGATTTTCGGCTTACGAGGTCTTAACCCTTTCTGACAACTCTTTTGCGCAGATGGTACCACCGGGAACCGGCATTGCATCCCCCGCAAACCCATAGAGATGTTAACTTTTCTGGGCTGCGATTAGCTTCCGAGGATCATACTCCCTCCGTAAAGGGCGATATCCTCAAAAACACTGCAAAACTTTGTTGCTCCGGCTAAGTATCATGGGGGTAAAAGTGAGTCAACAGAAGGGGCCGGAAGAGTCCGTGCCTCTACAATAATATGGGCAATCCCCTGCCCAGCTGGTAGTGTTCTGGCTGTCTGTTTCATTACGCAGAGGTAGACCCATGTTCATTTTTGCTCGTTATGCCCTCCTTCAGCTCGGCGCTCTAGTCATCCTGGGAGTTGCCACACAGGCATATGCCGGAGAGATCGACCCAGACACCCTCGCCACCTTGAAAACTAATTTTGCGAAAGCAGACAAAGACAAGGACGGGAAACTTACTAAAGAGGAGTGCTCGGCGGGAATGCCGCGGATCTACCGGGGCTTCGACAGGATCGATTCCGAGGGACGCGGATATATCACCCTCGACCAGATCCTGACCTTTGTAGCCAATCGATAGCTCCACGAACGGGACGCAAAGATCGACGTTGTTACCGAACTACCGAAACACTCTACAGGCAATACGCTTCCATCCCTCGGCCAGGCCACTGGAAAGATGAACGTTCTTGAGGGCAACACCGTCAGCCCCCTCGCGGTCCCCAGCGATACATGCTGCGAGACAACCGCTTTCCGCCGATGCCTTCGTGGAACCAAAAACCTTAACTAGATACCAGTATCCGATATCGGCAACTCTATCCACATAACTAGGCCAGGCTTGAGGTCGAGCTATACAGAATCCAAAGCTAGCATAGTGCCCTCAACCCGAGACCGCAGATGATTTAGAAATCTTGCCCGACGGTGAGCACCCCCTCGCCGGGCATGCTCGAAAGAGCCTCGCTGGCTTCACACCTCCCCGCTATTACGAGAATCCGGCATCGAGACTACGAGAAGCCCTCAACGACGCCCAACTATGTGCCAAATCGAACATCGCCTCTCATAACCAAAACTAGGTTTTTCGACGCGCCATGGCCGACCAAACGTTCGATAAAAAGCAGCAACCAAAAGGTTCATCGCCCCGCGATAGTGGCACCGCTCCATCTTCGAACATCTCCCATCGTAGCCTCTTTTCTGGCCTCCTCATGCCCGTTGGAACCGCGCTCATGCTTACTATGGCGGGCGAAAAAGCAACCGCCGCGGGTACCTCTATCGAATCATCTCCTCCCCTCCCCAACCGCAAGGCCGTAGACGCTAATGCTCATACGATCTCTCTCTACATGGTGCGAAAAGGAGATACACTCTCCGAGATAGCTAAGCGGTTTAACGTCTCGCAAGAATATCTCCGCGCCGCCAATCCTGGCCTCGATCCGAGCAAGCTCAGTATCGGACAAGCGCTTCGCCTTCCCGTCACCCCCGGATTTCATATTGTAAAGCAGGGAGACACCCTATCGCGAGTTGCTCACGATAGCGGGCTCCAGCTTAGCGACCTCATCGAAGCGAACCCGGGCCTCGATTCGAAAAACCTTCGGATCGGACAATCACTCTCCCTTCCTTCGGCAATTGCGATTCACAATCCTACGAGCGTTCCAGAGACAAGCAAAACAGCGACGGCTACCAAAAGGCACATAGTCGAATCGGGTGAAAGCCCCGCCAAAATCGCTCAACTGCACGGCATAAAACTGACCGCCTTGTTGGACGAGAACCCTGGACTCAACCCGAGGCGATTAAAGATCGGACAATCAATACACCTTCCCGGCTCCGCTTCGTTAGACTCCGCTCTCCGCCCTCCATCAACCAACAGACTCGAAGCCCCATCAACGAGACCGAAGGTATCACCTCACGTCACACAAGCGACACAAACAGCCCAGACAACAACACGCCTTAACGATCCTCGGTTTTGCAAACCGCTATCCCCGGAAGAATCTCCAAGCTTTTTTACCTTCCTAAAACGAGCTCTCGGTTTTGAAGGAATGAAGATACAGCGCGATGAAAACGACCGCGGAAATCAGGGACCCGGAAAACTCACAAATTGTGGCATCACCGGCATCGCTGTGGCACAGCACATTAAGGAAACCCAGAAACGAGACGCATCCTCGCAAGAGATCTCACACATCCTTGAAACGCTCTCTTTAGATGAAGCGGTAGTCGTATACGCAACGGGATATTGGAAAAAGGAGTACCACGCGCTCCCTCCGAAGGTTGCTTTTATCATGTTCGATTGGGGGATAAACTCACATCCCAAAACGGTTATCGGAGAGTTCCAGAAGAACCTCCACATCCCAGTTAATGGCACCTTAGACACGCGGACTATCTCCGCAATAAACTCACTCGGAGAGAGCCTGGCATGCTCACAACTGATCACATGCAGAGAAAACTTTTATACGAGGCTCGCAGCCGCTCGCCCTAGCGATCGAGGATATCTTCATGGATGGCTTAATCGTACACACGCAACGCTCGAATTCGCGAACTCCGAGGAGTTTAAAGAGCTCAAATCAGTCTTTGAAAAAACCGCTCCTCAGGGGTGCGACCTCTTTGACCCTGTGCGCGTCGGACACACGCTCTTAAAACGCAACTGTAAGGAACACACTCTGATACGACACCTTCAAGAGCGTCTCACCAAGGCTGGATACCAGCTCGCTACGGATTCCTTCTGGGGACCTGAAATGGATCGCGTGGTAACTTTCTTTAAAGAGAAGCATCGCCTTCCGGGTGGACCAACTTGGGGTGTTACTGAAACTCAAGTTCTTGATGCGGTACTAAACTCAAAAAACCAATCCTTGCATATCGCCGCACACTTCAGCGCGCTGGCTCTACCTCCTCGCTAAATGACGCGTAATCCGAAGGACAGACGGCCCCTCTGACGTACCTTCAACGTAACCAACTTCCGACGACACCCGCTTAATTGTCGCACATTAATCATCTGCCCCACCCGCGAGCAATAGCCCAACACCTTCAGAAAAATCTGCGCAGACCTTTTGCAAACTCCATCAACGATTCGTAATCTTCACGGTCGTTACTACGCGTATAAATCGCGAATGGAGTTTATATGAGAGAAAGAGATGCTCGCGCCCCCTCCCCTGGCGTTAATCCAAATGAGGGCACTGTCGAGGATTCAACCAACTACGGCGGCGCATTCAAAGACTTAACACTCCATATATCATCATCCTTACGCGACTCCCTTACCCGCGAGGAAGCCTTCCGAGAAGCCAAAAAAGAACAACTCATCAAGACCCTTTCATTGTGGGTGGATACTTTCGTGAGTCGCTGGCTCGATAATCGAGTGACGTACGACAGGGAGAGTTGTAGTTGGATTCGTGAAGAAGTCGCTCGTATTATGGAAAGGACAGGCTCGCATCTCTCCAACCTAGAAAAAGAGGGGCGCGACTCTTTCTTTATTACGAAAACTTTGAACGCCTTTTCAAAGATCGAAGCTGATGGTGAAAGTATCGACCGCATCATTGAATCACTCGACAACCCCTTTGTGGACCTTTGCGCGAGGCACTATCAAGCTGGCGATGCCGCCCCTATAATTCGCGCTAACATAAACGAGATTCGGGAAGATAATTTTTTATTCGCGCATTTCGCGCGCAGCGTAAAAGGCGTGCTAACGCTGGAGATCTACGCACAACTAAGCGCTGCCGAACGATCCGCGTTCATCGACGCTTCTTTAGTCAGAGAACCGCTTGCTCGTCCTCGAAGAGACCTATTCGTATCAGCACGCAGCCAGTCTATGTATGACAGCGTCGTAGATGCCGCTGTACGTAGTATTTTTCGAGAGCAGCCCATCGCTTTACTAACATTACTGAAGAACCTCCCTCCCACTGGAGTTGCGAATAAAGGGCAGGCTTTTCGGCCCAGCCGAAGACACCTCATCCCGAAGCATATCCACGGCGATTGTCTCAACGACCTTCATAGCGCTGCATACGACGGATTTGTTGACTCGCCACTTTCGGGAGCTCCCTTTCATATTCTCATGAAAGACCTCTTAAAAAAGACAAACGCAATTGCTGGCGCCCATGGAAAGCCCGCTGTCATCTCGTGGGTATTGGGCGGGATGATGCGCGATCAGATGAGGTTTTTCGCAAAAAACCAACTCATGTACGCCGCTAACGCCGAGCTGATTCAACGAACAACTGACGATATCCCTGGTTCATTCACAGTATATACAGAGCTCTCTCGCTACTTTCGGCTAAGAGGCGAGGCGTCTGAAGAGGGAAAGCTCTCCCTTGTTGGTTCCTATTTCGATGGCGGACAATGGACCGAATCGCGCGAAGAGATAGGCGAACTGCTTGTAGGACTAGACGCATTGCGGTCTAAGATGTACCCAACGACCAAATACCGGGCATTTGTCGGCGGGGTCATCGCCACAAAGTTCCGAGATCAGTTAGAAGGAACCCTGAAGGAGAGCTCGTCCCACGACGCAACCGAACCGACGCATCAAATCTAAAGAAAAAGCAAAAACCAGCTTCTTCAGCGCGGCGTTTCCCTTGAGATTGAGGTTTGGCGAGGACGCCAACCCGTAAAAACTCAAGGAACCATCTTGCCTGCGCCGCAGGCCCTACCCTCTTTTCATTAATGAAGTGGCCCTACCGCCTTAACACAGCCGTGTGGTAAGCCGGACGGTGTCACCGTAGGCGCGTTGAAGTAAAATTGGGCTTAGAATAGAGCGAGCACTTTACTCACAAGGAGGGCTTCCTCTTCCCTGAACCGCGAGAGGAAAAAGCCCTGCTCTCGTGGGTCGACCTCCCGGTATTCGAGATTCGCGGGAGAGGTACGGAATCGAAGAAACCCCTTCATCAGATAATCGGCTCGTACACCTCGCGGAAAGCTCAAACCTGCCATAGCAACTACCCATCAGTCCCCATGCAAGAGCGCTTACACACCTTCAGCAGCTTTATCTGAGTCCCTATCCGCAAACTCCCCAATTTCGAGGCACGCTGACTCCGTAATTCTCCGAACCAACCTGCATGCTCAGGCGCTACACGTGGGAAATAGAGTACCCGGTCTGGGTAGCCGCGAATATAAGCCCTTTTGTTGAGTCGAGTCCTGAGATCGCTCTCTCGAGTCTATCGAGGACCAAATTCTGAATAGCTTGACGCACGGGGCTAATTCCCCCTACTTCTGTGCTCTCCGTTGCTAACAATAGAGCCCGAGCTTCTTGAGTCACTTTCAACGCCATCCCTTTGCTGCTGAGGAGAGTGTCGGAGATATCTCTCAGACTCGCATCAAGAATCCAACCCTGCTCGCCCGCAGTGAGTTTATTCAATTCAACTGCTCCAACAAGTCGATTAACGACTACTTCAGCACCCAAACCAGAAACCTCTTCCTGCTTAAAAGCCCGAACCTTGCCTATGTAATCAACCTCGTATGGAACCTGCTCCGCAGTTACGTTCGTACACTGAGATCCTAAGGTAGCGGTGATAATCAGCGAAGCAGCAAGGTTTGCAGCCATAACGACGACCACACTATGGCGACTCCCCTCGAGCGCTCGTTGGAAGACTTTACAGAGATCGGCGGGAAGATTGGCAGGAACCTCGTCGCAGACGTTTGAGAGGCGGGTTGAGCCGAGTAGGCTGAGGGCTTTTGCGGGCATCAGACGTAGCGATAAATCTGCCTTAGGTAGTGCACGGCCTCGCGCTCCGACGTTTGGGTTCGAGCCATCGATAGTATCAGAGGGTCGTGGGACGTCCTGCATAGACACTCCTTTTTTCAATACGTCGCTCCAGGGCAGCGATCACTACTCAGTCCTACCGCTGAAGAATACACGATCTGATTTTGCAACGTTCTATCGGTTTTCACATGAGGGGGGCGTAGTCCTCGATTTTTGAGCATGGCCTCGCGCCTGAAATCCCCCTTACCGCCGACAGCACGGCCGGAGCAAGGGAGTCCACGGCTAGACACCACCCCTCTTGAGCAGTTTTATTGTGTGAGAATCTGTTTTCTGGTGTCGTCTTTTTCAAGGACCAAGCGACCTCCTCCGAAGGAGGAGGCCGTAGCAGCACTGTTCCTCACCCGATAAACTCTACCCAAAAAAAATTTATGCTGATTTGCGCCAACCGCCCATTTTCCACTTTTAATAGAAAACTTGATCTCTCGGCAATCGCCGGATAGACATTTTGAAGCCCTCCATCTCGCACGAATCAACGATGCGAAGGACCATTCCTGTTCGGATCTGTTTGACACGAGTTCAAGTAATACCACTCCCCTCTTTCCCTATGCGGAGCAATCCAAAGCACACAGATCTCCGAACTGGCTTTGCCCATCAGAGCAAGGTAGCCTCATTCAACCGGGCCAAAAGGTACCATGACTTTTAGGAGACCTTCATGACACCACTCGACTCTCGTCGTCATTTTTTGGGAACTCTGGGCGCCTTCGCAACCGGCGCCCTACTGTTGCCCGATAGAACACAAAGCGCCGAGATAGATAGTCGTGAGAAAGCCCGCGTCAGCCCGGCGGTTATCCTTAAGACTTTAGCAGCAACGTGCAAGGTTCTCGTTCCGCAGGACATGGGCTCTTTACCCGGAGAGGCCCACGAGCCGAGCTTTGGATCAGGGTCTCTGATTGAGTGCCCTACAGCATTGAAGGCGATGGTTGGAGCCGATCAGATGGTGATCCTTACCGCAGCTCATAATTTCTCCGGGGCCCCGAGGGATGCCGCCCTGAAGGTCGAGTTTTATGTTTGGTCTTCAGGCCGGGTAGCGTTGCACGAATCTCTGAACGCTCGGATATTGGCCTCGGACAGATCATTTAAACAGACCGACGATGTCGCTTTCTTAATTATCGACCTGCCATCAGATCCAATTCGGGCCGCTGAGCTTCGGCAACGAGCGCTCCCCGTCGAGACACCTTTCATGTTCACCCAATTCGCGCCGGTCGCCTCTGTGGGATTTTCGGCTGGTAACTGCACACTGCTCGATGACCTACGATTGCTCGACGAGCAGCCACAACGACATAGTGGGAATGCGGTATTAAGTCTAAGTGGATTTGTAGAGCCTGGACACAGCGGCGCTCCTCTGGTCAACGAAAAGGGGGCAATAGTTGGAGTTGTAAGCGGTTCCCATAAGCGCCGATCCCTTGAAGAGGGGGGGGAACTCGACTTCTGTCAAAGATGGCCGTCGTTAACCCTCATTAACGAAATTCCAGCTAACATCCCGCGACTTATCCGAAAGCATGACTTACAACATATTCCTTCTGAAGTCCGCTCCTCCCGAGGACGCATGATAGGCCCATCGTCGAGCGCGATCCTTGATTTCGCGCAGAAGGTCGGCGTCGAATATACAGAGTCCCTCTCCGCAGCCACCGCTCTCTCGGAAGAGGCTCAACAGCTTTACTCTCACGTTCAATCCTCCAACCTTCCAGACCAGAGCAAGGCGATCCTTACTGCCGAGCTGAGACAGAATCTTGCGACAAAAATTGAGGCGCTCTTCGCCAAAGTCGGTGGAGTACCGAGCTCTATTGCTGGGCAAGTAACGAATTTCGGGCGGTAAGCGTGCATCCCTCTTTCGAAGTCATACTCGACTACGGTAGCTCAACACGGTGAACAACAACATCACCAGCCCCTGACACATCATCTTTGAGCCCAATTTCGAGATACTCACGGCCTTGCCCCGTGTTGGTAGTAACAACGGCGTCTCCTACCGCCCACGTTACGCTACCGATCTTCGTTGCGCCGTGAGGGGCACACGGTTGATGTCCTCGAATAAGCAGTTTCTTGTCGACAAGCCCCAGGAACGCCCGAGTGGATTCTATCCCAAAGGCGATACCGGGACCCGCGACAAGCTCCCCATGCGAATTCATCCCGCGGAAGTTTGTAGAGATGCCTGGTTGGTGCGTGCTGAAATCGCTCCAGGTTAGGTCCTTTACGACCTCCGGGTCGCGCCAAGCGTCCGCAAGGCACCTGAATATCTCGGCCCGTGAGGGGGACTCTGAGAAAACCGGTGTATTGATTGTAGCAAACAGCCCCTTATTAGTTATGCCAGCATGACTGAGATAGAGTCCGTTTTCTGTTGTAACCGTCAGCGGTGACGCTTTAAACGCCTCGTTGAAAGCTCTCCAGAGCGCGGCTCGAAGGGGCGGATATTTAAGCTCCTGGCCAAACTGCTCATTATTCCACCGTACCAGGCCGCGACCGAGCGGATCTCTCCTGTCTCCTAGATCACGGTATGATTCGCGAGTAGCTAGTACTTCGAGGTAAAATCCTCCGTCCTTAGAACTTTTTTGAATGCGTTCATTGAGCTCGTGATTACCACTTAAAATATGGATATTATCCCAAAGGCCGTGCTCTAACTTGAGCTCGTAGAGGAGTTCCAAAACATCACTCGCCCGACATCCATCCCGATCTATCGTGTCGCCAAGCAAGCAGAGGTGGACATGATCGTTGGGGTCCCTGCGCATCATTCGAGACAAGAGATCGTGTTTCCTGAATATCTCCTCTATGAGCGGCTTGTGTCCCTCAAGATCAGTAATGACAAACATACTTCCAGCAGCCCGAGGAATATGAATGTGACTACCGGCTTGCCATACCTTTTCCCGGTCTTGAAAAATTCGCTGCTCAAAATCACCGAGCGACCTCTCCGAACTCCCTCTCTTCTCATCGAGCTCAAAGAACATCTGGCCAACAAGTTTTAGGGCATCGAGCGTCGAGCGGGAGCTACTCCTGGCAAGGACGGCCTCCAGCAGGGGCTCAGGGGATTTTCTACTATCCACGAACGTCTCACCGCACAGAGAAGAGGTCTCAGAGCATGAAGTTTCAGATTCCCCCGAGTGAAGGAGCCGATCGTTCGATGGTCCGTGTTCAGATGAGGCTCTCCCCATAGCAACATTCGCTAAGCGCCCAAGAATCGTTCTAAAGAACTCTACGCCGAACGTAGATACTTATCAGCAAAAAAATCTCCCCGGCGTTAAGTCCTATCAAGATCGTACCGCTTCCGGCGCCAGGACTAAACGCTTGTCCCGTTCTACGATAGACTTCCCCATAGAGCCTTCCACCATCCTTCGCGAACCGGCGCTGGCGTAGAGGTCGCTGCGGTCAAACGGAGATCGTGTCGGGAGTTATCATCGCCAGGATTAACCAAGATCTGCCGTGACCAGTGTACATAACTTAGCTCTATGGCGGAGCTTGCTGTACGCAGGATATAGTTGTTAGCCACTGAATTGTCGTTGTGCGAAAGAACATGAGCTGCAAGCACTAGAGCTCCCTCGAGGGGATCGGTCGGGACAAGCTGCATACCTACCTCGGCCGGCATCTTACTAAGAGCTCGACGAGCCTCCCTAGCATTCTTCATCCCGGTGTTCTCAACGAACAGGGCGACCGAGTAAGTGCGCCGGTGGTCACATGTGCGATTATTATTAGATGCCCAGGCATTCAGCCGCTCAAGGCTTTTAGCTGGGAAGATCCCACGGCCGTTTCGTTCTGCGCTCAACACGTTGAATACCTCCAACGCTTGGGAATCTGTCAAACCTTTTGGGATCTCTACAGCTGACCTGGCCGCCGTTTCCTTAAAAGAATTGAGAAGGGCCGCTCCCTGTTTCTTGAGCCTTGCGTTCACGGTCACTAATCCGCTAAGAGGCGCGTTTTGTGGGCAACTCCGAACCCCTTTCTTAACTACCCCTTCTTGCGAATTAGGGTCTCGAACAGGTTCAGTGCCATCAGCCACCCGAAGCCTTGGACGACCGGACGAATGAGATGGACGCATACCAACACCCGTATTCCACTGCAGGAGATCGCAACCCGCCTAATCATTCAAGGAGCCTGCATTCCGAAACTCGAGGATCCTTAAAGAAGTATGACACTTGAGCGTCGGCTGGTAACCTATCGAAGCTCTGGTTCTACTTTAGGTAGAATTCGTGATCCGCGTCGGTGTTGCGGAGAGGAGGATTCTCCTTTAAAAACCCTTTATCGGCGACCGATGCCGACTATTATCTACTACATTGGGCTCCGAACGCTCTCACGTCACCAAAGGGTGCGGAGTGTGGACAACGACCTACCACACTACCTGCCCCACCGGGATCTCCATTCGCTTAATCGTAGCCTCCACTAACGGTAAGTGCTCAAGGGCGAGCTCCTTCCCATACTCGACCAGCTCAGGAGTAACTTCCCCGCCCGTTGTATGAAGAGTGGCCTCTCCTGATGCATCTCGAATGAAGACCATGGAGACGGTCCCACGGCCGCCCCCTAGTACTCTAAGCAGGACGGAGGGATACCTCTCCCGCTCACCACGATCGTAATATTCAAACTCCCCTCGTATCCACGCTCGCTCCGGGTGGGTTGGTTCGTCGTACACGCCCGCGCTGACAACAATCCGACCACATTTGGTATCTCTACAACACCAAGGAAGAGGTTCCATCAGACCATTCCATGCAAAAGCACCATATGCGAAAGAAACACCACTGTGCCGCACTGCACGCACAGCACTCATTCCTTGGGGGGTCCACCCTGTTGGAGCATCTTTACCATTTAGCTCGTAGAAACCCCGAAGTGGGCTCGCATCGATAACGCAAGGGCTGAATTTCTCGCCGTCTGGAAAAAACGCCACCGCTACATTATGAAAAAATCCTTCCACTTTGACTAAATATATCTCGGTCGGAACTCCTCGCTCTACGAAGAAGCTTCGAGCGACCGAGGCGGAATCAACACTTTGGAAGGACATCTGATGAACGAAGTCTGGAGTGTCAGACCATGGGACAAAGACTTTTGAAAGTATGCGCTTAGAATTCAAGAGCTCCTGCTCATTCGTCCCTGTGGCGCCTTTAGGCGTCGTCTGTCCATCTAAAACAAGGGCATCTGCCACTTGTGAATATCCTTACCTATCCGCCGAAAAGAGCCCCTGTGTGGATAGATAGAATTCGTCGACTAACTTTTGATACTGAGGCGCCAGGGCTGCCGGCTCCGAGCGCAAGTAGAATCTCTCGGCCCTGATTGCCGGGATTCGCTCTTCAAGCGGAAGATGATTACCATGAAAATCCGTTTGCTTGCCATGATAACCCACGCGGCGTACGAGATCGCTCGTCGACAATGTCCCCTCACCCGCAAGAGAGACGATGGCAGCCGCAGCGAGAGCCGCACTTTCGTCACTATCAACCTCGAACAATACCATTCTCGCGCGGTGAGCATCTCTTGTGGGCAGCTTACGCAATTCCGCTCTTACCGATTCGCGACAGTTAACCTCGTCCAGGACCTTTACTAAGCACTGAAGTGCCCCAAAATCTTTCTGAAAGTGCTCATTCTCCGCTTGAGCGAATACGTCTCCCAACAGGAGGGCTAAGCGCCGGAGGCTATGCTCCGCGATGCGCTCAAACAGCTCTTTGACCAAGCCCTCTTGCTCCTGGCTCAACAGCGAACCAATCCTAGAGACAAGCTCATAATGCTTGAGACCAAGTGTATCTCGAAGATCATGAGCATGCTCAGAAGGAATTCTAGGAACATCGCCGCGCAAACCAGATTGCAGATTACTCACCATATACCTCTCACTATTGACTCGATAAACTTAAACTCCAGTCGAGCATCACTGTAGAAACGCCTTAGTGGCTCGATCTACAATCCCTCTCACCTCATTCGGCCCCGCAAATACCAGATACGGAATTGGGCGATCTCCATCTAAGGTTTGCGCGACTCGACAGACCATGCCAACAACCTCGCGTGTTCCCTGTAGTACGACTGGAGACCCCGACATCCCCCCGATCTCTGCTATGTCTCGTAAGAAACCTTCAGGGATTCGGATCCCGAACAACAGGTGTTGTTGCGTTCGGTCTCGCATAAACGCCGCCGCGTCACTGATATAATAGGGAAGCTTAAACGGCGTACCAACAAACTTGAAAAGGTCAGAGCCAAGTCCCACCACCTCAACAGTCCTCGAAGAGAGAGTAGCATTCGTAACTGATTGGTCGGCCAATTGCGCCTTAGGGAGTGGAACTCGGTCATCGGCATAGCGCAGTAAGTGCTCCGCAGGTATCACCCCTAAGTCGTAGTGCCAATTGAACACCGCTTTATCCTCTAGCTGCCAGCGCGCAGCTCTGAGAGCGTGTTCGTTCGAGAGATATATATCTCGAGTTTTGGAGCCACTATCGATCGTCATAAGCACGCCCGAGCTTTGAGAGGGCACGATATCCGGGTCGGTGTGCACCGCATTTTTTATGGTTGGTGCAGTGACTCGTCTACTTTCGCGCCATTGGCTCATCCTTCCTGAGCGGTCGAGAAATTGCAAAGTGCTAACTAGTATTGAGCCTCGACCATCGACGAATATCTTTGACCCGCAGCTATCCGGCACACCGGAGGCATAGCGAGTAGCCTTGCTAACGGGCATCTCGATCAGATAATCAAATCCTTTATCGCTCTCCCATTCTGGAGCAGAGTATGGCGTTGGTTTTCGATGACCATCGTCTGCTTGCGCTGATGCTGCGCCGGAAAGAAAGCTC
>CAIXKI010000003.1 GCA_903920005.1 uncultured delta proteobacterium | reverse complement strand
GCTTCCTACACTGCTCGGCGATATCAAGCGCTCGGACGACGCCACCCATCTTCGAGATCCGAATATTCGGGATCCACAGCTCGGGTTCCTCTTTGACATGCACCAACTGCTCCCTTCGGAGAAAGCTCTCATCAAGAATTATCTGACATCCAAGACGTTGCGCCACCACTTTGAGGTCTGAATACCGATTAGCTTGCAGAGGCTCTTCGAGCGCCCAGATCTTGGCATCCAGAGATGCTACGTACTGAATAGCGTCATCTGCGGTAGTCCACAGGTTGTTAGCATCAAGTCTGATCCGGCACTCAGGGATGAGTGAGGTCAAGCGCTTGATATTCCGACGATCGTCGTCAAGGCTGCCTGAAACCTTAAGTTTATAGTCCGTACATCCAAGATGTTGATACCGATCGAGCTGCAGGTCAAACCCGAGTGGAGTGGTCACCCCGAGTACTGCGGTGTAGCGGAACTCGCCGTTCAGCTTTGGCGTGCCCAACAGAGATTCAATAGGTCGCTGCGTCTCTCTCGCTAGGATATCGAGGAGCGCCATCTCGATCGCGCACCAGGCCGCGGGATTTTCATTGATGATGCTTGCATTTTCTACTATCCATGACTGTAGCGCTTCAAGATTGTCAATGCCGACTATGCGATTGCGATGCGTGTCTAAAAACGTGTGACACGAAGCGATATCCTCCCCCGTCACATAGCGCCGTGGGCATCCTTCCCCGTATCCTGTGACTGAATCACTGTGAGCAACAGCTATGACCGCCTCGGTGAATTTCCTTTCAGCTGAGGTATGCTTAAAAGATGTTCGAAACGGAATCTCGAGATGTACGAGCCTCAGACTATTCAATTTCATAGAAGTTCAAACTCATGAAACGGAAATGACACATCGTGAGCATATTGAAGGGTTAACGACTTAAACTGCCCCTCTCTCATGCCCTCTTTTATTTTCGATCGCTTTGATTCGTCGAACGTTCCCTGCCGCACCCGCCTTACCTGTAATGGCCCAAGCCGACCACTCTGCAGCTTTGAGGCATATTCGACATTAATGCGCGACAACTCCGTGTCCAAAGCGCATGCATACTCGTTCGTATCTATCGGGGATACCGATTCGATGTAGAGAACGTAGGCCATCATGCGTTCATCAGCCAAAAGGACGAATGAGTCGGGATATACATTCAGCTGCCTTGAGAGATTGTGCACTGCGGCGACAACCTGCGCCTCATAGAGCTTTTCACCTGTTAAGCTCGTTACTCCCTTACCCTTCTGGACGAATGCAATCAACGGAGCGCCATTACCGTTTCTTTTCACTTCAATCACATCGTTGATGAAATAACGATAAAGACCATCGGCGGTGGTAGCGATGATGTAATAACGTTTTCCGTCCTCCAGCTCATGCAGCACAAGGGTATCCCTTTCACCCGATTCCCAGGAAGGAGGTTCAATGAATTCGAAAAAGGTATCTTGGATGGTAGGAAGCCCAAATCCTTGTGAGGGTTCGAGCATAATCGTACCCCAGAATTCGCTGGCAAGGTACCCAACCTCGAGAATAGTAACCTGCGGTGAAAGGTGCTGCCTGAGCTTGGGAATAAAAAGTGCGCAATTTCCGCCCGTCCAAGTGACGACGGCGCGGAGACGGGGCCAGAGGTCAGATAGCTTGATATCGTTTGGAAGCATCGCTAACGTTTGCCACGTTGCACACCGAGTAGAGGCGGATCTCACACCCGATACGACCTTCTCAACAGAAGCTGGAATCGGGATACCAAGAACCGTCAGGTCTCCCGTCGAGAGATACTGCCCGAGTACTGTCCTGTTTTTATTGATGACATCGATCAACTTCAGGAGCGTCGAGGGATTGGCGCTCGCCATACAGGTGATGTTGTCCTCACGAAGTGCAATAGCCGCTATGAGAAGGTAGCGATGCTCATAGTCCGGTATAGAGAATACCTCTCTCGGAAGAATGCGTCGTAGTCGGACGAACTGTGGAAGACTCTCACTGAACAGTCCCGACATAGAACCAAACGGGGTCCCGTCGTGCATGAATCCTTCGTTCGCAGAGCTGACTATCTCCAGAACGCCGCCATCAAAAAGCCCAGGAGAGGCTTTGCGTTGGAAGAAGGTGTTGATGTTCTGAAAGCGCCTACAGGCGGCCAACGTTCGTTCACTAACGGGAACGAATTTAGGAGTCCCGGTCGTACCACTCGTTTGAAGATAACGTTTGGGAGTCCCTCCCTCCACAAACGGTCGTAATGCTTCATACGTATGAATAGGCACCCGACTCCGAAATTCATCCACCGATGAAATCGACGCGAAGGTGTATTTTCGACCGAATTCGGAGTCCTGATTCGTTTTTATAATTCGCACGAGGGTACGGTGCTGAACCTTTTGTGAATATCTTTGAGCGCACCTAAAAAAGAGAGATTGAAAATAGCCAAGAAGATTAGCTTGGAGGGATAGAAGATAGAGTGCGACGTGGGGCAGATTCTTCATGTGCCTTTATCAAGCCCTTGTATAAAGGGAGCTTTCATTTGCTGAATGAAGCCTGTTGGATACTCCCGGTTTAGAAGTCCGAGATCTCCAACCTCTTTATTTTTCGGAAAGAAGAAGGTTCCAAAAAGAATGTCCCACACGATGACGTTGTTGCCGTAATTGGTGTTTGACTCTTTAACTCGCTTAGAATGGTGCCAGCGATGAAGCTCTGGCCCGCTAATAAGATAGTTGAACCATCCAAGCTTTACGTCGACGTTGCTATGTTGGAAAAATCCCTTGATAGAATACACGACGAAATAGAGCATCAGCACATCCCTTGAGATCCCCAATACGATGAACGGCAATGCATCACACACAAACTGTAAAGCTTTATCGATCGGATGAAATCTCCCAACATTAATCCAGTATAACTTTTGAACCGAATGGTGAACTGCGTGAAACCGCCATAGCGGGATCCACGTGTGCATGGACCGATGCAGCCAATATCTAAAAAAGTCAGCGGTAAACATCATTAACAACATTTGAATCCACACCGGAGACTGATGTGGCCAATCTATATGGATCTCCCAATTATGGTGCGCAAAGAAACCTTGAAGCCAAACGACGGAAAGAAGCGAGAGAAGGTTTGGCAACAGCACCTGAACAAGCACGATGAATATCAGGTCGGTTCTTACCTCCTCTCGAGTCGGCAGCCATTCCCTTCGGTAGGGTAGAATAAGTTCAAAGAGCGTAATGAGCCCAAAACCGCCGACCATTGCCGCCATGTAGCTACTCACCGTGGGGTTCACGCCGTAACGAGGCAGTTGGTAATACAGCAGGAGTGCAAAAAGCATCACCATAGGATACACGCACCAGGTAGCAACTTCACGTAGCGATATACGATTCGTTACACGATCGTGGCCAAACCGATAATGAAAATGCCCCAGCGTGAGGAGAAACGATGCAAGCACAAGGTGAAAAAGTGTTGGGAGCTTGACCGCGAACCAATGTACCTCACTGGCGAAGGTCAATCCCGCTACCAATCGAAAGGCCATTATCGTTCCATACGTTGCGCCAGTACTAAGTAACCATTTTCCTACCTTTCGGTCTCCAACAAGAGTTCGCTTGGCAAAGAGCATCAGGATTCGGCTAAAGACCGCCACTATCAGTAGTTGAGAAAACAACAACCAACCATAGGGCAGCGCACCACTCTGCCAGCTCTCAAAGGGAGGCAAGAGGTCAACGGGATGGAGAAACTGAAGGAGTTGAGCCGCCACGCGAAAAAGAAAAAGGGAGAGCAGAACGCCGAGAGAGAGTGCGTAGCGTCGGTAGATAGCATCTGAAATTCGGGAGGCGGACATGGCTTATCATACCATCGGCAATCTGTTGCCGGTACTGGAAAGTGCATGGCATCCATAGGTTAGGATGGTGCGAGAATTTTATAGCTAGTTGCTACATAGACCCCTAAAAGAATCCCTCACGGTCGCAAGTAATCGAAGTGATTGGAATGAGTAATTACTTTGACAGGAGAGGGATATGGGAACACCCAGTCACGAGGGTAAGCATGTGTCTATGGATTTGGATGTTCATCGTGAGTTTTTTCGTTGCAAGGAAGATCAATCGCTCTTTTGTAACTAGCTGAACAGCGTTAATCGATCGCATCACGGTCTCCCGAATGCGATAAAGTGACGGTCCGCATGCTTGTGTCGGGTTCCGGGGTAGGGTTTGTAGGGTCTGCGGAGACCGAAGGAGGGTTGGGGAAGTTGCGAAAACTAGGGGATCAGTTACATGCCTCCTATTCCGTCTTGAAGGAAGCGGGGTCTAGAAATCATCAGGGGATGGTTCGAACGAGTCGTACGAGGGGGAGTTCCTCGATAGCCTGAGAGGTGTCGATGCGTTTAGCGATAGGAGCAGGGGCTTGAAAGTCAGGGATTCCGTGAAACTTCATGGTATCCTTGATTGAGTGTGCGCCTTGGGTGAGGGTGATTATCCGCATCCTCCTTCGCCTTTCAGGCTACGGCGGGACAGGTCTGTGCTTTGCATTTTCGTCGGCACACCGCTCCAGTCACTCGGAGACATGGTGGTGGTCGGGGATTTACCAGAGCTAGATAACGGCTTCTGTGGTGCTGAGTCACGGCTGATCCCAATCAGCACCATCGCCCCTGCGGTGCTCCTTAGCAACCTCGAACTACAGGGCAAAGATGAGGAGCTCGTCGCTCCGCATATCCTGCAGAGGCCGAAGAGTTTGCGGAGGAGAATGAACCTTAAGAATCGGAAGCAGCGGCGGTGGGAAGAAAGCCTTGCGTGGTGGCATGGTGTAGGGGTATTTTTAGATAGTCCGGGATGCGCAAGCTGCTGCTGCTGTTTGCCCCGTGTTACCGGCCTTGAGCTCTCTGCGGTTCCCGAACATTCAAGCTACAGGCTACTTGGAGTTTGACACGCCTATGACAAACTGGCGCGGCAAATTAATAGCAACGATATCAACTGCTACCCTCTGTATGGGTTGCAGCCCGATCAAGGGATATCCGGGACCGGAGCGCCCTAAGGAAGAACTTGTCACAATCTTCACTAAATCATCAGATGGGACCGTCTTCAAGCTAGCCGAGGTAGATGGGGTCTCTTTTTTACGAAGCGGAATCCAGCTGCTGCCAGGAAGCAGCCCAATTAGAATTCGCTACTCCGCTCGTGGAGAAGGGCAAAATTGTGGGATGGATCGTCTCTATGACAACTATCCAGCGACACGCTGGGCTAATGAGGATACTTGTCGGAGGAGAAACACCGGGGATCCGAATGCTTGTGCCTCTGAGTGGACTAATGAGCCGATGCGGCTAGAGTGCGACTATCTGCGCACGGAGTACGAGTGCTTCTTGCAAGCGCCACTTCGGAAACCAGGAAACTACTCCGTTCAGGTTGATTTTCTTACGCAAAGTCTTCAGCTAGACGACGGAGTGCATCCTATTACGTTTGAATGCATTACGGTCGAATCGTGGTGGCAACGGGAAAAGATGGCGTAGGAAATTTAGGGGAATCCGTACCCTTTACCAAACACTGGTGCCAGGCTTCTTCCCTCGACCTAACAAGAATCCGCCTTGACGATGGCCACAAATCCGCGGGCGACGGTAGAGCCTCTTGTTCAATTCAACGGATCATACGCTCACAAATCAAGTCCTTCTTGCCGGAGTCCCTCTGCCTCCCCTCTGTCACCAGGGGGAGACCAGAAAGATCAACCGGGTGGAAAAAGAGGAGAGTTAGGGCCTTGGAGATCTTTTGGGCACCCAGGCCGGTGCCCCTCCATGATCGTTGGAGGGTTGCGGCAAGCCGGGCCGCCGGTCCTTCAGGTACAAATGTGGGGGGCGCGATGGAGGGTCGGCGGCCTCGCCGACCGCAGGTACAAATGTAACGTAAAATTTAATTGGAGGAATACCGGCCCACGGGGAAAAGTTTCTTCCCGTTAGGAATTCGGAAGCGACACGCTGCGCTCACTCCATACGAAGCGGTTCTTCACCTCATCGTAATATTCATGCTCTCGCCAAGCTGGGGTCTTACATCCTTTGCAGCACGTCGCGACTTTTCTGTCGCCGATCGTTGAGTCGAGGGTGTTGAGTGTGACTGGGCCATCTGGAAGAACTTGTTTCTTGAGGCGGGCCATGTCTTTCTGGCGCGCCGCGCAGTCAGGATCGAGATGCATGATTGGATTTTTCTTCGTTCCGCTCAAGAATACAACGACCTCCCGGTCCGCGTTAAAGAAGGGGTGACCCGCAAGGCGAGCTTTTACTGCTGGAGCCTCGTCGACGGTGGTCTGCGGAGCCTGCTTTTCCAGGAGCTCGTGTAACGTTGTGGAGATGGCTTGTACCTTCTCCTTGAGGGCTGTTACTTCTCTCTCCTGGTCCTGGTGGAGGACCCCGACTAAATGTGGGCTTCGCTGGTTTTCTTCGCCGTGGGTAGCATCAAATAATGTGCTAAGGACCTCGGTGGTTGCTTTCTTAAGGTGGTGTGGAATTTCGATCCCATCCTGAACGGCCCGAGCTAATCGGACGAAAAAGAGCGGGACCTCGCTGTTGAGGGGCAGAAGGGGACAATATCGAAGGTCGGTGGTGCCAAAGCGCACGCGATCCCATGCGGTCCATGCGGCAACAAGGAGCGCCGACTCTTCCGTAAAGCCACCGGAGTTTGATACGCCCTGGAGGAGGTTCGTGTATATCTTTAGCGCTTGGAGGCGTTTGACACTGATAGTGAGGTCTGGCTCAAAGAGTCGCGTGAGTGGCTCTTTGCCGGCTTCCACATATCTAAGGCTCTCCCTTCCTAGGGTATGATTCTCAAAGAGATCCTTCCATTGGGAGGCGTGCGGCGCTACTCGGGTGCGCGCGAAATGAAGCACCTCGTAGGCGTGGAGCAACTCTTTAGCAAAATTTTCGCCCGAACGTGACTGAGCCGACTGACGCAACCTAAAGAGATTCTCCTCGGTTAAGTATCCCACACGACTCCGCAGAGCTTGATCGATGGAGTTCTCCAAGTTGTACTTGCCGGGGTGTGGGCTTACTCTCCAACCTAGTGTTAAGACGTCCAGTTGAGTATCTCGTAAGAGCGTTGCTCCTAAATCCTTGAAGAGGGGTGAGGTGGAGCTTGGTACAACTACCAGCGGTGAGGCAGCTTCATGTAATTCGGAGGAAGCGGAGAGATTCGATACGAACTTTTCAATGTGAGCGGTCATCGTTGCGATTAAATCTTCTCTCGCGGCTGTCGACAGGGTGTCATAGAAGAGCCGCATTTTCTCAAGTTCTCCCGTCGGGAGGAGTAGGTGTGAACGAAGGAGCTCGGTGCGGATTGGAAAAGCCATCTTTATTTCAAAGGCTGGACGCGTGATGGCAAACTCTAATAGTTGTACATCCGGACGTTGCTGGGTAGTGATAGTAAGCCCAGGCACGGAAGACACCTCGGATACCTCGCGCTTACAGATCTTTCCAATCACTGCGTCGAGGCGTTTATGTAGCTCCTTAAGCTGAGGGGAAGGCTTGCTCGCTGCCTCGATAGCTGATTGAAGGTTTTGCAATTCCTCAAACCGGTATTTCGTGATCGTCGCCTCTTCAAGGAAAACTCCACCAAGGAGCTCTTTGAGGAGAGCATTTGCGACCCCACTTGCCGTCTTAATCCGCGTCGAGTCTCCGCTTGAGATAGCTTTGGCGACCTCGTCGAGCTTGGTCGAAACGAATCGCAGAGCATCGCCAGAGGCTTCAGTGACGCGAAAGGTGACCAGCCCTTGGGTAGCGAGAAGGTTCTCGAAATCCTTTCGAGGACGAAGGAAATCACTCTCTAGCAATTTGCCCTTAACATTGGGGTGCTCGAGAAAGGCGAGCAGAACCGCGCGCTGTTCCCATTCAAGCGGAACGCCGCTCGGTGTGAATGAGCCTTTCATCTGTCGAGCTTCAACCGACAGCAGTGCCCCAGTGGCGTCCTGACGATAGTTTTCTAATGAGCGGAGTGTTATCTCAGCGGAGGGATCGTGGGCCAGGCGGTTTTTATGTACGACGCTATCCAAGAGTTCTTGTATCATGTCCGCTGGACCGAGATTAAAGTGTCGATGACGCAGGGTCATCAAATTGCCGCCGATCGTTTTAGCCACGTCGAGGGCCTCTAACGAAAACTCCGGAAACACCCGCGCGATGTGCTGCGGTGTTACGTCGGGACGAAGCGCTTGCATCGTCTGGCTTAGGTGAGTGTGAATGAGAAACGTTCGTTCCTCGCGGTCGATGGATTGGGAATCGGTTGGGATCGATTCATCGGCGGCATAAAACGCTTTGAGTAGTTTCTGTCGAGCTGCTTGAGCGGTTTGCATTGAGGAATCGGTTGAGAGCTTGGTCGCGATATCTTCAAGGTGGTTGTCAAAATCGTGTGAGGTATCGAATCCGCACCTCTGGGCGATGTATGTGTGCAGCTTCTCAAGCTCTTCCGCAGGGATCGCTGAATAGTGATGTCGGGGATATCTGCGGGTGATGCTTGCGGCGACATCCGCCATGAAAGCTTGAACCGATTGGGAGACTTCAGGACTAAGCTCGCAGAGGGCGCGGCTATCAGTTTGTACCTGTTCTTCTCTCTCTTCGCCGTCACGTTCCTTATCCCCGGTCGGGCCATTTTGCTCTTGGCGAGCGTCGGCAGCATCTCCGAGCCATTGTAAGAGGTGGACTTTTCGGAAGGTGCCCGCGATGTCGATCACCTCAAGATGTGTTTTGAAAGGGGCTGGACGGAGCCCCCGACCGAGCGTTTGGAGGAACACGATCAGTGAATTGGTGTCTCCCCAGTTAATAATCGTTCTCACGGCTGGGGCGTCAGCTCCCTCTTTAAAGAGGTCCACGGCGATAACGATTTCAGGAACTGGTTCGTGGGCGAATGCGCTCCCTTTGGGCCAGCGGCCCTTTTTCCAGGCCTCGTAGGTATCTTTGAAACGCTCCGGATCTGCTGCTCGGTCTTCCGCGGTTAGTCGCACAACGGTGCCTTTGTAGTCGGGATTCTCGTTCAAGTATGTTTTAAATTGTCCGGCGAGATCGACGCTGGGAGCGACTACAAGAGTTCGTCTATCAGCGCGGTCGCGCACATGAGCATCTAAAGCGTTCTCGATATGCACAAAAGCTTCTTGAGAATTCAGTAGTTGCCGACGCTCTGCCGCTGTCTCGTCGTTAGGAAGGATGCACGCTGGCGCCTCGTTGTTAGGATACAGCCACGAGTCGTGGGCGTGATAACGGAAGGGTACAAGAAAGCCTCGCGAGGTCAGTGTAGCGGCTGATTGCTCATAGGTGATGCGATTATTAAAATGCCGGAGGACGCTTTTGAGATCGGGACGGGTCTCGGTAGCGGTCATGCCGAAAAAGTTTACCTCAGTCGAGGAACCCTTTGAAAAATCTGTGGCGCGTTCTATTATCTCCTCGTTTTGGGGCGCCGCGACGTGGTGACCCTCATCCAATATGACGAGCACATGTTTTTTGGATGCCAGGAGCTCTTCTAGACGCCCCTCTCCGATTAGGGTTCCAGGAGTCGCAAAGACTACGTTTGCGGAGAGGTCTCGTTTGCCACCATGGGCGTGAGATTTCGAGTACGTTTCACTGAATCGCTCGACAAATTTTTCACTTGCTTCTGAGAGAATCACGTTATTGTTGACGACAAAAACGACTACCACATCATCGAGGTTCGGAAAACGGTTAAGCTCGGCTGCTGCGACCTCAAAAGCTATCGCAGTCTTTCCTCCACCGGTACCGACAACGAGAAGGGATCTTCCGGTCTCTTTTAGGTCCGACAGGACAGCCAGTACTGCTTCTTCTTGGTAGTCCTCGAGACGGTGTTCCTTCCGATTAAAGCGTCCGTAGAGAACGGGGTCGTGAATACACGCGCATCGAAAGGTGTCCTGCATCGCCAAAAGCATTCGGTCCGAGTGCGGGCCTGGAGGGAAACCGAGGTGGGATGTTTTATCAAGTTCTGGTAGCGGACCAGGAGTAAGCTTATTGCTATCGAGTTCGATCTCGTAGCGAAAGTTGTGTGGGATACCCTGGGGTGACTTCTCGGTGTATTCGTGTGCCGTGTGTTCGAGTATGAGGAGCGGAGGATTCGTGGAGACGGAAACCTTAACCCGGGCGTCGAGCGGTCCAGTAACCGGTTCGATAACATTTTTGATAAGCGACTCCGCTATCTCTTGGTAGTTTCGCGAGCCTGAAAGGGCTTGGTCGGTATTCGCTGGAGTATTCCCGTGACTTTCAGGGGCCGCGCGCGGCGGCTGACCGAGGGCGTTGTTCTGTGCTTTGGAATCGCTACGCATCGTTATAAACCATTTCGTACTAGTTTAATCAGGTAGGTTATGGACGTAGTTGGTGGGGGCGTATCATTTTCGTATGCGGCGTGCTGGATGCGTTCATTGCGCGGGGGGCGGATCGCAGAAATAAGCCAATAATATCAATGGAATGTCGCGAGGGATCGATTAATATCGCGGGTTTCGACAATCCGGCGAGGCCGCCGGCCCTCCAGGAACAAACGGTGCGGGTTCGTGCGAATCGTACAAATATTACGGGCTCGTTGGAGGGGCGGCGGCCTCGCCGACCGCAGGTACACATGTCACTTGAAAATCACGGATGGCGGCTAAGAGAATGATGCTAACATTTCTAGGAGTAGGGGAGAGAAAAACTGACCGGCGGCTCTAGATTGCTCTAAAACCGCCGGCCTTTCGTATGCACCGAGCGTGAACTTACGTGGCGCTGTCAGTATTCTTCGGCTTATTGAGTCGTTCGATCGCCTTGTCCAGGTGCAACATAGACAGAACGCTGAATAGTAGCACCGGCGATAGCATCACCCAGTCGATAGCTTCAGAGGCTATCAATGCCATCAGGGCGCTGAGTCCGAAATACACCGCTGAGAAGCGAAGTAGTACCTTACACCGTCTCTTAATTCCCCGGCGAAGCACAACGGCTCCGAGGGCGAATACTATGATTGCGTGGGCGACCACAACCGCGAGTGTTATCGATTTCATGTAACCTTTCTTTAACCTCCGTCACCATAACGGAAGATTCCAGCGATTCGCTCGAATCTTCCGTTACGCGTGCTCCCCTTCTACCCTAGAAAATGTTTAGCAATGGGCACGCTACCAGTGACGAAGGTCGTAATGCTAGTCGGAAGGCACGTGGTCTATAGCTCTTATAGATGAAAGCTGTCTGTTTTGGAGGAGAGTATTGGGCCTCGCACTTAGCGGAAGGGGGCTTTCAGAGTTGATTCAGGGCTCCGAAAGAAAGCCCTTCTTGCCGAGCTCCTCGACGATCGCTGCAACGAGATCTCGTATCTGCCGGTCTGAATAATTTGGATCGATCGTTTGCGTCATAATGCTCATGAGCAGAGCGCTCGAGGGTGTCGCATATACATTTGACTCAATGTAAGCGAGGTCGTGCTCGACCAAACGGTATGATTCGACGTAGTAGGTGGGCCAGTAGGACGAAGCAGCGCTGAAGGGATATGTCTGTACTGGACCCGACTGGGGCACCGCGTCGACCCGCGTTGTGACCGTAACGAGTCGAGTAATGAACACGCCGTCTACGCCGGCCTTATGCACGGCAGCAATAACTTTCTCTTTATCGACTTCGCCCTTCACCTGCAAAACGTTGTAACTTGGAATGGCGTCGAGCCCTCTGGTGGACAGAGCTTGGCTTAAGAGGTCCTCATATTCTCTGCGAACTCCTTCTTCACTTGTCACACCGAACACCATCAACTTTTTTGGTTTCGGAAGGTTCGGGTCGGCCCACGACTGGACAACTTTCGATGCGGAGCACCCCGTTAGTAAAGTAAGGCACGAGAGGAGGGTAAGAATGTGGTGCATCATCGTGCCTCGGCAGGGTGTTGGAGAGGAGCTCGCCGATTGTGTTCCGCCGCCGAGGGTCCTGACGCTGATACGGGTTATCCCGCGCCGGTTCGCGGAGGCGGCGTAAGCCTTTGGTGCGCAAGTAGGGTCATATCGCTTAAAAGCTTAACTGCGCACAGTTGATATCGTGAAGAGGTGCGTAAGCGGGCTGCACTGTGTAGAGCCCCAATATATGTGAGGAAACACAACATGGATTTAAGTAACTTGACCGACGCATTGTTTCTTGAGCTCATAGATCTCTACGACGCGGAGCAGCAGCTAGTGGCGAAGTGGCCTGCGCTGATCAAGGCGGCCTCGGGCCCGGTGCTGAAGTCAGTATTCGAGAGGCATTATCAACAAACCAAGACACACGTTGAACGGTTGGATGAGGTGTTCTTGATTCTGGCTAACAAACCGCAACCCGCGACGTGTGAGGTGATGCGATGTCTTCTCAAGGATGCTGATGAGGTTATCTCCGCCTCTGGCGTATCCGGTGTGAAAGATGCGGTGCTCCTTGGGGTGGCACAGCGGATTGAGCACTATGAGATCGCTGGTTATAAGACCGCGTGCACTTTCGCTGAGGAGCTAGCGTTGGATGAGGTCGTGGACCTGCTTCAACAGTCTCTTAACGAGGAGGACGCAGCGGCTCAAAAGATCGACACCCTATCGAAGGGTGCAGTGTTTACAGCGGGACCTAGTAAGGAGAGTGATCAGCCATGGCAGCTCTACCGTTGAGTACCTAGAAGAGTCCTGCGGTCGCTGGGCTATCCTCGACAAGGAGGATAGTGAACCTGCGCGGTTAGTTTATCTCTTTTTTGATGTGTGCAAAAAGGGGGCTGCCGCAAGTGGTAATTCACCCTTTTTTCCGAAGATGGTGTCGAGAAAACCTCCCTTCGATAGCTTGCCGATCCACCTATTTGTTGCCGGGCGGAACATAATAAGATCCGCCTTCCTGTCTCCGTCATAGTCGGCGAAGACAGGCAGATTCGCCGCGCTCGGGTTCCCTGCGGCAAACGTGAGTGCCCCTCCTTTGGCGAGGGCTACATAGACGGTTGCATTGGTAGGCCGCCAGACTGCGATGTCGGTTATTCCATCTCCATCGAAATCAGCAGGAGTCGGGATATCTTTTTGTTGCTTCAATCCGAAGGTCATTTTTTTGAGAGAGTGATCACGAGATGATGATATTCTCCACTCGGCCGACTGCGGGTTGAATGTTGCTAGGTCGGTTTGTCCGTCTCCATCGAAATCCCCCGGTACAGGGATTCCGGTACCGAACGTTAGGTCTCTTACTTCATCAGAGTTGGCTATCTTGCTTAGTCCGTCTCCAGTTCCGGAATCGACTACGGCGATCTCCGCGAGGCCATCGCCGTTGAAGTCCCCGCTCATGGCGAGTTGGCGGGGCGTTAGGGATGGCACAGATATTTGGTCTACGAATAGGGTTTTTGGATTGCGAGCACGAACGAGTCCACTCTGAGGATTGATGACCGTAAGCTCGGAGCGTCCGTCGCGGTCAAAATCGAGCGGCTGGTTTAAAAATATCGGGGCTGACGGAGTTTTGGATTGACTAACGGAGAGTGGTTGATGCTTCGCCGGTCGTTCGATGTAGGTCCATGCGAAACCCCATGCGGTCCCAGTTCCGGCTTGCGCCTGCAGGCATTGCAATTTGGAGACGACGGCTTTTCCAGAGGCATCCTTTCCATCATCGCAATAGGCGACTTGCCCGAACTGGAAAGGCGCGCAGTTCATAAGCTGGCTACAGTCTGGGAAGACAGTTTGAATGCTGTCGGACCGAATCGTGACACAATATCGTGCGTTCATAGGTGGCCGAGCGCCATCGGGATTTTCAGGACATAAACCTTCATCTCCGATATTAATCGCTTGGTCGTGTGGTGCGGCGCATATCTTTATAACACCCTGAAAGCTGCCTTTCTGCATCTTGATAGCAAGTGCGTCTACCTCTTGCTTTACTGCATCCAGGTCCTGGAACACGGAGCATGCCATGATCTGAACTTCTGCCATGGTGCCCCTGCGAAGGGAGAGACAGTAGGAGGCGCGCTTGAAAAATAGCTCGCACATCTGGGGGGTGCCGTGTTGATAGTAATAGGTCGTGACGTCATCACATTGATTGTCACGGAGTACTTTCTCATAGTCCCCATCACCTCGGGAGCTATCGAGCTTGAAGGTCTTTGTGCACTCTTTGGGTGCTTGAAAATTCAAGGCATTCAATTTCCACCGATTCATGCAAATACCCTGCGGATTTTCGGCAGTTGGATTGAGGTATGTGCAGTCGGGATTCTCAATTACAGAGCCATTAACGTCGAGGGTGCCGCACACTTGTTTCTGATAGAATTTAAGGTCGATCACTTGGTAAAGAGAACAAACTGGGGATCCGTTATAGACGATCGCGCAGCAGTGAGGTCCTTTCGGCTGAAATGGGTCGTCGGGGATTGTAAGCGGTGTTTCGGTCGGGGGAAGATCTTGATTGGGTGGTAGTGGGGGAGTTGGATTCAGTGGAGGCGGAAGGCTGGGAGGGGGTGCTGCCGGTGGCGCAGCCGATGGTGCAGCTGGTGGCGCTGATATCGGAGCATCGTCCCCCGGAGCGGCGTCATCTGGCCGAGCATGCGCAACCGCGCAGGGTAGGATAATTGATAGTATTAACGAGGCTGCGCGCGCGTGGTTTTTCATGGTACGGGGTTCTTTATTGCCAACCCATATCAGTCGGAACCTTTCGGTGTCTTCTCGATAGTTTGGGGCGCAAAAAAAAAGAAAATGCACCTCGTAGCCTTTAGGATTTCTCGTCTCGTGTCGACCGTCTGACTCATGGCTATAGGGGAGCGATCACGGATTGTGCGCTATATACTGGTCGTACTGTTGGCACTCTTAAGTGTCTCAACAGCTGCGTTCTCGCAGCCGTTTGGCTGTCAGCAAGCAGGACAACGTTGCGGCGGCGTTACGGGATTTAAATGCTGCGGTGACTTGATGTGTGATGAGTCTCGCGAGCAGTGCGTTCAACCTGGGGGACCGACGTGTGCCTTTGAGGGGCAGCGGTGCGGGCCCGGCGAGTTCGACTGTTGCACTGGGCGCAGCTTGTACTGCGATCAGAGGGACCGATCTGGTCCGAAGTGTAAGAGAAGCGATACCGGACAACCGCCCCCTCCTCAACAGTGTCGCACCCTTGGTCAGAACTGCGGTGAGGCGCAGAACGCTTGCTGCCAGGGACTCGCTTGCGACATCTTCGGTGATTTTACGTGTATTCAGCCTGCACCTACGACATGCGGAAAACAGGGAGACCGGTGCGGGATCGGACAGAATCAATGTTGTCAGGGTGAAAATCTATTTTGTGATCTTTTCGGTACCGCACGATGTGAGAAAGTTGTCGCAAAGGGTTGCTCCAAGCTCGGCGAGCGATGCTCTCGTGGACAAAATGAATGTTGCGATAACCAAGGGCTCTTCTGTGATCTCTTCGGCACGGCGACGTGTCAATTAACTGGGTCTACTGCGTGCGGACATGCAGGTGCTCGTTGCGGACAGGGGCAGAACCAATGCTGTCAGCATGAGAATCTGTATTGCGACCTCTTTGGTAGTGGTCAGTGTAAAACAACTGGAAGCGATCCAAATCCTCCGAACCCACCAAATCCCGCTCCTCCGGGCTCTCCGCAACCGCCAAAGGTGCCGCCACAGCCGCCTCTAGATCCGCCGTCGCCGCCTCAACCTCCCCCGCGGGTACCTGGCCCTCCACCGCCACCAGGTCGCGGACCGGGGCCGATCCGTCCCGACCCGCCGTTACGGCCGCCTCCAGGTAGCGGCCCGACCGTTCGCCCACCGTGCGCCCTTGCGCCAGCGGGGAGAGAGATTCCGATCTCGTCACAATTGTCTATGTTATGGGGGTTCTGTGCGCCGAAGGTAGAATACTACGAACAGGTATTGAGGCGGGCGGAGTACCCAATCTTGAATGACGGAGAGGGAGAAGCGTACGTATTCTCGTGTCAACCTCAAGAGGGGACAGTTCGTTCGAAAACCCCGTGCTTGTATGACGATTCGCGCGAGAACTTGTATCCGTATCTTGCCGTTCGCTTACCTGACTTGATAACGCAGTCCTCGCTTAAGTTGGGGGAGTGCGTGCCGCGCTCCTCGCCGGTATGTAGGCTAGAGGTCTTGCCGAAAGGAGCGCATCGATGGAAGCATCCACTCTGCAGATCCGCTCTCGGCCAGTCTGCTCCGCCGACGTGTGACGGATTAGATCTAGGATTGTGCACAGAACCTCTTGTGTCGAATGAACAGGGAGGGTCCACTCATGCGCACGCGGGAATGCCGAGCGAGGTGACACATCTTTGCTTGCCAGTTGCTCCAGATGGCGGAGATGGAAATAGGTCTGTTCAACCGATAGCACCTCCGCCGATAAATGCGAAGGCGCCCAATCCGCCAGCGCAGCCTGCTCCCGTGAGGAATGCGCGTGGTAATCCGGCACCCGTTCGAGAGCAACCTCTTAGTAACTCGGCCCCGGTTCCGGCAGCTCCTCGCAACGGTGGTGGTGGACAAAGTGCTCAAGGTCCAGCGGGCGATACCGAGCGCGAGGTATTCGGGGTTGGAGGCCCGCAGTTCGCTCGGTATATCTTTACAACTGAGGAAGAGCAGGACGCGTGTGAGAGGAAATTAAAAGGGATGAAGGCGTGTGCGCAGGGAGTTCGGACTGGAACTTTGATGGTTTCTTCGCAAGCGAAGTCCTCAGATCCAAGCCAGTGCCGGTGTGGAAAGGGAGATTGGAAATTTCCGTGGTAGTTGGCCCCACTACCACGCGTCAGATTGTTTGCGAGACTCTGGAACACTCTACTTTACTGTGATGGTCCCCCTAGACTCTGGAACATCCCCCCTAGACTCTGGAACATCCTACTTTACTTTTATGGTAGAGTTGGTCCCTTAATCTCAATATCCCACAACGTTGAATCCCCCAAAAATGGAGTGTTTAACGTAGAGCTTGGGAAGCGCGGCTCAGAAAAATGCCTTGTCGGATATTTTTGTCTGCGCTAGAGCAAGGGAAGATGTAAGTTATTACAATGACCAAGTAAGGATGGCAGACCGGTTCACTCACGCTGGTAAAGGAAAGACGAATCCCGGAGGGAACCAAGGCGTGAAAGTCCCAGGGGGCCACACAACACGGATGCCAGCTTTTGCTTTTTGGTAACACTCGCGACACTGGGAGACTGTGCGCCGAAAAGATTCAAGGAGTGTCAGCCTTAGTTCTTTGTTTCGACATATCAGAAATATTTTTCGTTCTTTCTTCTTAGGTTTATGAGGCTTCATGTAGAGGGCCTGTCGCAACGCCGCAGGTGAAACGCGTTGCTTGTTGCACCTGGCTCTCGCTCTCACATTGACATGCTCTGCCTCTCTCACTCGTTTAATGATTCTCTGGCGTATCTCTTCAATCTCATGAGGCTCGGTTACCCCGTATGTTTCCAACCACTTGAACGGTTTAAGAACTATGGGGTGTCGTACAGCTTGCTCTGACTCCTTCAGCTCTCGGTAGAAGGCGGCATCTTGCCGTGCGGAGAGACTTCGACTTGTTGGAATTGTAGGAATCTCTGACACAGGATACCACCGCGCCTCGATTTCGACCGCCGCATCTACTGATGGCGCGCAGTCTCTGAAGGCATCCCAAGAGCTAAGACCTGGATATTGTTCTATCGAGTCGCAAAGTCCCGCTTGTGAGGGGTTGCAGTAGATATAAACCACCCGTTCAATAGCGTCCTCCAACGTTACGATTCTAAAGACCCCGGTTCGCTTCTCCCATAAAGAGAGAGACGAGAGACCCAAAAGGGCCTTGAGCGCATCGGTAGTCTTCTTTTTGAGTTCCATGTGGAACTTACTCAGATTCTCGCCGGTAGTTGATACTGCCATGGAGTGGCTATGGTTATTCATGTCCACGAAGTGACACAGCTCAACTTTGTTGTCTCTCTGGGTTCTACCGAGGATTCCTAATCGGATCTCATTAGAGGTTTCAGTCGGAGGCATGGGAAGAGAATCCTTCGCCCGGGGAACGATTTCATACACTAACTTATCTGAGTAGTAGCGAGGCGACCGTGGCATGTCTAGCTATCGGGCTTGAGCGTGGAAAGTTGCGAGCAAAAAGTAGGGTGTTCCAGGAGAGGGCAAGCAAAAAGTAGGATGTTCCAGGAGAGGGGGGTTCCAGGAGAGGTCCAGGAGAGGTGCAAAAAGTAGGATGTTCCAGGAGAGGTTCCAGGAGAGGTGCTAACGGTTGTTACAGACGCGTGCGCGAGAGGACGCAGCTTCAAGATCGTTCAGTTTGCCTCTCGTAGCCGCTATCGCCTTATTCGTCTCTCGTGCGCTTCCGTTTTTTGGAAGAGCTTTTCCGAGCCGTCGGAAGCACTGTTCAAGCTTTCTTGCCGTAGAAAGGATATCTCGCTCCAGCATCCGAAATTTTGGCGCAAGGGACTTGATAGTAGTGGCGTACGAGACTGTCGTGCACGATTTGTTGCAGATTGCGATAGTGCTCCGAAAGGTTTGCTGTGCTCTCGCTAAAATACCTCGGTGCGCATTGGCAACTCGTCGAGAGGTTCCCTTCAGTGAGCCGGGACATTGGGCTCCTCCGTAGTTGCGTTCCGCGTCCGAGAACCGAGCAAAAAGTTTATTCGCCTCAATCAGTAGCTTCTTCTCAAAGGCAAGGATCTGAGGAGTAGGCTCCACAATATTGCAATTATTGTTGTCGGGTGAACACTGAGAGGCAGATGTTTTTCCGCCTCCACAGATGCCACAGACGTCTCGAATACTGCGATATGTGTATGGAGGTGGTCCGCTGAAACATACTCCACACTGATCTTTATTCCCTTCTGCAGAATGATAATTGGCTTCCCCTGGACAGAGTCCGCATCCATCAGCCACTCTTTTCTCAGGATAGGAATATCCATTAGGGCCAAACAGGCAGGTTCCACAGCGATCCCTTCCGCTGTTCGCGTTTCTACTTTCCAAGCACACTCCGCATTCATCGAGTGCTCGTCCGTCAGCGTTCATAACGGACGCGCATTGACCGTTTGTAGTGAGCGGGAGGAGGATTATATACGGAGTTTTATTGTTTGATTCTCCATGAAAAGTCAAAGAGATGGCGCCAACCGCCGTTGGTCTTGCTGGTCCACTTGGTCCCACTTTTGTAATTGCGGTGAGTGGTATCCCGTAACTAGGGGTGATATTTGATAGACCCTGAATGCCCAAACTTTGAAACGGGATGTCGATTGTAAGTATTCGAGGTCCGTCCTCTATCCATGCCTGATTCAGTTGAAGGGTAATCTCGGAGAATCGCGAGCCATCGGCAGTGATGGCGTCGTATATTCGTACCGAGATATCAATTGGAGTATTGACAGGAAAGTTGAAGAATTGAACGCGAATTTTAAGCGCGGTTCCTCCATCCTGCGTAAGGTCGACTGAGCCGAGGCCCTTTGGATTGAGGGTGTTTGGATTAGTGTCCCCATCCCAGATTATCGAAGAACTCCCTCCGTGAAATCCCTGCGTATGAGTAAGACTTCCCTCTCCCATGGAAAAAACGGTTGTGCCGCTTCCGTTTCCTGTTTTGGTGGCCGAGAGGGACCTTCCCCCTCCGAGAGCCGTAGAGGATGGAATATAAGAGCTGCGAGATGCCCCTACGGTGGAGGTTGAAGATACCGCGGCTTCGTCAGCGAAGGAGTCGATGGTGATTGCAACGGCAGGTTGAAGAAAAAAAAGATTTACGAGCAGCAAAGCTGCAATTCTAAGTAGCAACATAAACAGTAGGTGAGAAAAAAGGAGCCGAAAGAATTAGCACTAAATTGCCGTGCGAGGCAATAGGTTTGGGGTGGTATGGGCAAAAATTTGTTCGTCCTGGTTTGATTTGTGTTGTTTTGTTGCATTTAAGATATTTTCGCGGTTGATTTTGCATAGGGAGCTTTTTTCGCGCGACCGCTTTGAAGTTCATTGCGCCAGCATTGAAGACTTCCCGATTCGAACGTGAGATTTTGCTCAGGTATCTCTCCATGGTCCCTCTAGATGGTCCACCCCAACGTGGCTTCATCTGTCTATGTTTTCCGTCCCACTTGGTTCCATTGCCTCCCCTTTACGACTCTGTTTCTCCGACCAAGGGGCAAGTGGCTATCTCCATCCGCTGCGAGTAATAGTTTCGGCAAATTTCCTTTTCAAACTAGGTCGGAATGGCAAAGTTCAGTCATCAGATTAGGCGATGTGTAAATTGATGACGCGACTTCTATTCCGTCGTCCATTTGTAGAGAGGACGGGTGTTCTTTTATAAAATAGCTTCCGTTAATTAGCTGCCAATGCATAAGCGCGGCATCGGAGCTATTAAAGATTAATGTTCTCCACGGTCTTTCCAAAATGTGAGGTCAGAAAAAATATGCGGTGAGACGTTTCACGAGCCGTGTTGCTGTATGTGTGAGAGTAGTGGAGGTGTGCTCACTTATGAGCGTCCCCGATCGATTCGGCGTTACATCCGCTGACGAGCCTCGATCAACTCCTGCCTTGTCGCTCCGATTACGTCATTAGATGTGAGAGGATCGGGGAAGCTCTGCTCTAGTTCTTCAAGCGTCGAAGGGAGACTGCCTCCGTTGCGGAAGAGAGCGTTCATGAATCGTTGTTGGTTATCGGATACTAGAGGGAGGAGTCGTTCGAGTAGGATGGGAACCATAGCGGCGATACTTGGATTAGTCGCCTTTCCGAGTCCCAAGGCGCGTAACGTGTAGGTGATTCGCCGTTCATGTATGTCGGGAAAGAGGTCCTGTGCGCAGTGCCGCACCGAGGGATAGCGTTCCGCGATGATCGTGCGGATTGTGCGCGAGCGAATATCGGCAGCGTAACGTGGTAGAGTTTTGAGGAGATACTCTGGATATTGGAGCCGCCAATCGGCTCTTATCTCATCTGACAGGGGGATGTCTGCACCGTTTGCGATCTGTCTTATTACCGGTAACGTGGGCACGACTATCCCCTTGGCGATCTGAGAGAGAGTTTTTTCATCAGAGGGGCTCATGCTGCGCTCGGCTGAGCGAGTTGCCTGGGAGAGTTTGTGAAATCCACCGAGGCGGGTGGACGCCGACGCGATGAGTTCCACAACAGAGGTCGGCGCTAGCAGCTTTCTCTGCTCTATTTTATTCCGTCGAAGGAGCGATCTCAAGTTACTGAGTGTTTCTTCGAGTCGCTTCTCTCCAAGTTGAAAGACGGAAGATCTGAGAGTTCTTATCTCCTCAGGCGATGCCATAGTCTTGCCCTGTTCTAGTAATCGGATCGAGCGAGCTGTATACGGAGGGCCGATCTTGGCAGCGAGCGTATCCTCCGAGATCCCCCAACACTCTCTCGCAAGCCGAAGTTGAAGGGTCGCTTTTGGAATCCTTGGCTTTGAGGAGCTCAGATAAAGAGCTCGTTCGCGATAGAGGCGCTGCGTGAGCCCAGTAGCATAGAGGCCGTGTAGTTTTGTGGCGGGCTTACCGCCTGTTGTGACCATATACGCGAGAAGAGCAGGAGGAGCTTCTACGAAAAAGGTGGGATCCCCGCGAATGGAGCGGCTCACCTGATCACTCGGTGGGCATGCTCCAACTTTTTCGATTCCGAGAGCCTTGGCGAGCAGTGAGTTCGATAGCGAAAACCTGTTTTTCCCGTCAATTATCCCATCGGCAAAGGTCTTTTTTGATAAAAGTGGGGTGATAGAAGTTGTCCAATTTGTTCGAAGCACGGTCACGTGATTCTGCTCAAACAGTGTCGAGGCCAACGGCTCAACTACGCTCCATGATACTGGTTGAAGGTGAAGGAATCGGTGGACGAGGCTTTTGGTGATGTTGTTAGCCAGAAGTATGTCGTATACGCGCGAGTGGGAGATCCCGCGTTCCCGAATAGCGATATGAAGATCGATCATCGGGGCAGGAGCGTTTAGTTGGGCGAAGAAAAATTTCGTCTGGGCACGCCATGTATTGGTGTACTCATTTCCCAATCGCTCTCTTGTTACCAAGTCGTCGGGAAAGAGTTGATGGATGAGAGCTCTCCCCCGGCTTAGGTCGTAGGGAGCCGACCGATTTGTAATTCTTGAGAGGTTGTGGGGGGCCATTCCTGTACGCGTCTCAAACTCTTCCATTCCGACGAGGAGCGAGATTCTCCGAAGAAGGCGTCCTACGTTATCTCCTGTGTCAGACGCGAAGAGTTTAGCCCCCCTCTCAATCGTCGTGTCAGGGACACCGCGCTTACGCCAGAATTGGAGAACGCGGTTCGCTAGGTCAAAGCTTATCGGGGTATCTTTTTGTTCTAACCTTTGTAGAGTCTTTTGCTCGATCTGAGCCTCGTGACAAAAATCCTTTCCGTTTAGTTTTAGAGTGTCCCATCTCACCTCGGCGAGGAGAGCGTTGAGGGGAGTTCCGTCATTTCGCGCTTCGCGGAGGATGGCCGCATTTACCGCGTTGGCGGTGGCGGTTTGCGGAGGTTTTTCGGGATTAAACGATGACATCTCTTATAGTGCCAAAACAAATAGTAGGGCGGCTACATATCACTTGCTAGAGCAGGCCTCGAAACGTTGACCGTCGACTCCCTTGACGGCGCCTAAACTCTGTAAAAGCTGAAGACGACAACTTTGTGGGTTGCCCATCAAATCTGTATGACTTTCCCACCTTTTGTTGTTCTCTCAAAGCGTTTTTTTTGATGCTGTTCTGTTTGAGGAAGCGGAGCCGTGAAACAGAAAGACTGGATCCTAATCCTAGAATGTAGGGTAGAGCCTTGGGTTATAAAACTAAAGGTAGTGATCTTGAACGACGCCATTACCAAATTGTATTCGCACCCATCGATTGCCAAGGCACGCTATTGGCCAAGCGCCACCAGTGTAACAATACGAGGCATCGCACTGAGCAACGAAGGTGCTGACCGAGGTGGTATAGCCACCTCCCGAGTTTGCGCTGAGTACCTGGATGTGGGGACCGCCGCCAGCTCCAACGCCCATGAGAAGGTCTTGTCGTCCATCACTGTTCCAGTCACACAAACGTGGAATGATATCTCCGGTCCAGTTTGTGTACGGATAAATAGTGTAGCTTCCGGAAGGACCATACCCTCCAGACACGGAGGATATTCCGGAGGCAGGATTAGCTGCCGATACGCTCGCAAAGTACCAAGCCGTGAATGATGCCGTGACGCTTCTATTCTGAGACATCGTAACGCTACAGGTGCCCGTGCCACTGCAATCTCCGGACCACCCAGCGAAAGTGTACCCGCTCGCGGCAGTAGCGGACATCGTCACGGTGCTATTCGTGGCGTAGCTTCCACTGCTTCGATTGACTGAGCCCCCTGTACCGACATTCACTGTTAGGTAATAGGTCGAAGGAGTGTTGGTTGGGGTCACTGTCGGTGTTCTGGTTGGTGTTGCGGTCGGGGTATTCGTTGGCGTTCTTGTAGGTGTGTGGGTTGGAGTGTTAGTGGGAGTTGCCGTTGGAGTGATTGATGGCGTGTTCGTTGGAGTTGATGTCGGCGTATTGGTCGGAGTGTTGGTTGGTGTAATCGATGGAGTGTTGGTTGGAGTTGATGTTGGCGTGTTCGTCGGAGTCTTGGTTGGAGTAATCGATGGTGTGATCGTTGGAGTTGATGTTGGCGTATTGGTCGGAGTGTTGGTTGGCGTTATCGAAGGAGTGTTTGTTGGGGTTGATGTTGGCGTACTCGTCGAAGTTCTTGTGGGCGTTGCTGTGGGCGTATCAGTTGGCGTTGTTGTTGGAGTAGGAGTTGGAGTCGCAGAAGGTGTGTAGCTTGGGGTGATCGTGGGGGTAGTTGTAGGTGTTTGTGTTTGAGTAATAGTCGGCGTTAGTGAAGGGGTATGTGTTGGAGTCGATGATGGTGTGCTCGTCGGTGTATCTGTTGGTGTTTGAGTAGTGGTGCCCGAAGGGGTGAGTGTTGGTGTAGTCGACGGGGATGAGGTTGGTGTATCGGTAGGAGTATGCGTTGCGGTATCGGTTGGTGTTATCGTTAGAGTGTTCGTTGGTGTGACCGTTGGAGTGCTTGTGTAGGTGCTCGTTATTGTTGGCGTATCAGTTGGGGTTTGTGTAGGTGTTCTCGTCGGCGTACTACTTACGGTGCTTGTTGGTGAGCTCGTCGGAGTATTTGTCGAAGTACCTATCGGTGTATCTGTGCTAGTTGGAGTAATTGTTGGGGTGCTGGTCGGAGTTTCAGTTGGTGTGTCGGTCGGAGTATTAGTTGGTGTAATCGTGGGGGTCTCTGTCGGAGTATTGGTTGGAGTATCCGTAGGGGTGTGTGTTGGAGTGGATGTAAAAGTGAGTGTTGGTGTAATCGTTGGAGAATGAGTGGGCGTATTGGTAGGGCCGTTGGTGGGTGTGGCGGTCGGTGTGTTCGTCACCGTTGTTGTTGGAGTGACGGTCGGAGTGGGTGTAGGTATCGGAGTCGGTGTATCCGTTGGTGTCACAGTTGGAGTATCGGTTGGAAGCTCTCGACTTTCCCCTACGTCTATAAAAACGAAGGTTCCGAGATAGTTTGATTTTGCGAGTGTATATTTTTTGAGCATCTTTCTGAGGGCTGTTGCCCCGTTCGGATAAGGGGGCTTCTTCATCCCCTTGAGCGCAAAAGCTTCAAATAATATGAGTTGGCGCTCTGCCGAAGCAGGGCACGGTCCGCTGTATCCAGATACTCCGAGGTCGTTAACCTTTTGATAGATGCCGAGCGAGGGGTCGTCAGTTGCTCGAGGTATGTTAACGGGGAGCCCCGTCTTCCAGAATCGATGCTTCTTTCCGATAACGGTAAACCATTCCACGATGTTTATGCTTTGATTGTGAGCTAGGAGCGCGATATGCTTCGTCCGCTTTGGAATGTTTACCCACGAGAGCGGCGGGGAGATGCCGTCGCCAGAGTTGCGAGTGCCATTGACCCAGCATGAGCTATCAACAGGCAGTAGTCCGGCATGCGGGAATGCCGAAGAGGAAAGCTTGAAACCTTTTTTTTTCTTCTTCCCTTCTATGTGGATAGCTTTTTTAGAAATCGATGGAGGGGCTCTTGCTGCGCTCTGATGAGAATCTCCGGACACGAGGATAACTCTGCAGCACAATGCTACAAAAAGTACGGGAATAAGGAGTCGCAGTGCCTTCATGCCCCGAGCCTCAGAGTAATTACACCCCCAAGGTAACGTCGGCAGAAAACAGAAAGTGCTTTAGAAATAAGGGCTTTGCCCTAACTAGCTGAATGTAGGCCTGACGTTTCGCTTCTTTCGTAGCTGAGATGTCCGTGAGTGGCGGAGGGACACCCCGGGTTAGTGGTCCCTCTCGGGGACGCGATATCTTTAGAGGTGATTGAGCCTGATACCCAGCGCGCTTTCGAGTTTTGAGATCGGCTCGCTATCTTGAAGGTCGTAGGTGCGTCAAGGATGGAGGCGATCAGCTCGTGCGAGAGCCCGGTCTTCTCATAGAGGGCGTAAGAAGAGATCGAGCGCTCTTCCATCGCGTCTTTCACGCGGTCAGCAATATCCTCGCGGGATTGCTCAGGAGACTTGACGCAACTGTCCCAAAACGTACATGGAAACTTCGTCAGCTCATTGAGTGGGTCGCGCCCGTCGTTTGTGTCGTGTTCATTTGATGGCGAGGTATTAAACATCTGTAATGCTGATTCCTTTAATGGGATTTTCTCACGTGGGAACGGGTAGTCAACCAGAATCATGTGTGGGGAGGCGGAGTCGTTAGGCTTACTGAATCAGGCCAAGCCATGTTGCTTTGTCATAGAATTCTGGGAAAAACCTATGAAGAGCCAACGCTTGGCATATGGCGATGGTGCCAAATAGAAAGATCATTTGCTCCGTCCGAAAGCGGGTTGGAAGAAGATAGGAGCCGAGCATGACCGCGGGAGCTCCTCCAGCGACAGCTAGAATAGCCACGGCGATCTCTGGAGGCCGGAGTTTGTATTGATACCCGGTAGAGGCTACAAGCATGAGCATCAGAAGACCGATAACGTTGACAGAGGCCACATAGCTTATGATGAGGGGCCAAAAATAAATGTAATAGATGAACGCTGTTAATACCGCGACAGCGAGCGGACAAACGAGAGCCGCAGCATACTCTCTTTCTATTCTTACATTTTTCTTTCGTTGAGGAAGCATCACGTGGATGGCAGCAAAGCCACCGGAGGTTTGCACCACACTAAAAGAAACCCGCTGTCCCAGAAGAGCGGTTTGCCGATCCCAGTTTAAGACATCTCCTTCGGTGAACGCGATCGCTTGAGGGCTCTCATCGGGCATAACGAGGCCCGTATGAAGGGAGGAATCATGGGACACGATAATGCCAGAATAAGACATGCGCAGATCTCGGATAAGTCACGGAAATGGTAGCCCCTTTAGCCGGTAGGTGTCACCCCAAATAATTGTTTGACGTAGGGCTTTGGGAAGCGAGTTCCACGTATACGTGGTTTCAGTACTCGAGAAAACTTGAGCTCCTGCCACTATTTTTCTTTCGGGGAGTTTCGCGAAGCTGGTACCATACGACTTAGCACACCATCTCGGTTTTTACGTGCGCTAGCATTGAAGGAATAGTTCATGACGAATCGTCTCAAGGTTTTCTTAAGCCTCTGCATAGCTGTCAGCTCTCTGTTTACTGCATCACCCTCGTATGCCGCTCCAACGCAGAGAGGATTTCAAATTCCGCTCGGATC
>CAIXKI010000002.1 GCA_903920005.1 uncultured delta proteobacterium | reverse complement strand
GGAACCTCCACGGCCTCCGGTACCACCATCGGGCCCACCGAGCGGCACGAACTTTTCGCGACGGAATGAACGACATCCCGGTCCACCTTTTCCAGCGCTGACTTCTATGGTTGCTTCGTCGATAAATTTCATAATTCACGGTCGGCGACGCCGCCGACCCTCCATGATTCAACGTGATACTTAGGCAGGCAGTTGGCGACGCCTTTTGTCGACACCACAACACCTAAAAAAAAAAGGAGCCGGGGCCAACTACGCACCGAACTCCTCTTTTCATAAGACAAAAGCCTCTGCCAAGAGACAGAGCGGCTTATCCTTACGCCGCAAGCGGCTTAATCGTGATGTACTGTCGAAGTCCACGCTTGAACTCAACAATCCCATCAACAAGCGCGAACAACGTGTAGTCACGGCCAGTGCCTACGTTGTCACCCGCATGGTATGTGCTTCCACGCTGACGAACGAGGATGTTTCCAGCCTTCACTACTTCGCCACCGAACTTCTTAACACCAAGACGCTTACCGCGACTGTCTCGACCGTTTCTGGTACTTCCTACCGCTTTCTTATGAGCCATTATTGCACCTAACTAAAAATTGAATCTCTCGATTAGAGGGAAACACTCTCAATCACGATCTCGCTCTTATCTTGGCGATGACCCTGCTTCTTGGTGTATCCACCCTTAAGTCTCTTCTTGAAGATGATAACTTTCTTGTCTCTCTTCTGAGCGACGATACGTCCCGTTACGGTAACGCCAAGTGGCTTAGCATCGCTGGCGAGAATCTTGAGATCAGCTCCACCAGTCATACCGGCCATGAGCACATCCGAGAATGTGACCGTGTCGCCAGCATTCTTGTCCTGGATCTGATCGATAGAGATCTTCGTACCTGCGCTTACTCGGTATTGCTTTCCAGCAGTTCGAACTACTGCGAATACCTTTGGCTCCTCAACAACTGCTTCTGCTTTTTGATTCTTTGCCATACCGCCTACACCTTCTACTCGACCGGCGCGTCTTCGCCCTTCCGGTCCTTCGCGCTGTTTCTCACAACTCTCGCCTTTCACTCCTAAAGACCTACTCGGACTAGGATTGTGTGGCCGTCTGCCACTTCTCCTGAAGATTTATGCCGCAGAGTGAAATTATCTCTTGGCTATAAACCCTTGGAAGTATTAGAGTCACTGAAACAGAGCTGGTAAGATACCGATCTGTGCTAGGAAAAGCAAGGCGAAGGGCCCGATCAAAAGTCCTTTGAAAGTTGTTATAATCCTATAGAATTGACCAAACACATATAGGCACCCTGGACCACCACACCATGCGGGGAGACGGATACGTTATCGCGGTAATTGAAGACGAGGATCTTATCCGTAAGAGCCTCGTTATGAACCTCGAATTAGAGGGATTTAAGGTTATTACCGCATCCGACGGGGAAGAGGGCGTGACCCTCGTCAGCCAGCAGAAGCCAGACCTTATTATTATGGACGTGATGATGCCCCGCAAAGACGGGCTTCAGGCGTGCCGAGAGATCCGGGTAGCGGGAGTCTCAACCCCCCTTATTCTCCTTACAGCCCGCAGTAGCGAGGTCGACAAAGTCCTCGGGCTCGACCTTGGAGCGGATGACTACCTAGCCAAACCATTTGGAATGCTTGAACTTATTGCCCGCGTTAAGGCTCTTTTGAGGCGTATTCAACGGGTCACAAGCATCGACGAGATCCGCTTCTCGAATGTCGTGGTCGACTTTAAGGCCTACCGGGCCTTAAGGGACGCTGAGCCCATCGAGCTTTCAGCCCGAGAGTACCGCCTCTTACGCTACCTTGTATCGAAACAGGGGTCCGTGGTCACTCGAGATGAGCTTTTGGACGAGGTCTGGGGGTACAACTCCTACCCGACCACCCGAACGGTTGATAACCACATAGCTCGCCTCCGTCAGAAGATCGAAACGAACATCGACGAGCCCCAGCACATCCTTACCGTGCACGGGGTTGGGTACAAATTCGTGGCGTAGCCCGGAAAACCCGTAGCGGAGCCCGGAATCCAGACCAAGGTCGCAACTTTCTCGTATTGTAGTTTCAGCTACTTACCACCCAAGTGCTGATGTTTGTCACAATCGTTTATAAAATTTGTAACAAATTTGCATCGTTTTCTGACAACTCGAATCAAATAAAGGGAAGACGACGAAGGTACTGTCGCGCCGAGGTTGGACGGAAGGTTTTATAGGGCGGCCCTGGAGCCCGGACAGTTGGATAGGAAGCAGAGGTTTTGGTGTCAGTCCTCACGTACATAGACGAAAGAGTAAACTATCCCTTACCGAAGGACCCTCGAGATGAACAATAATAATTTCAACTCCGACAATAGCGACGCGCGCAAAGAGATCGTCGATTGCCAAGACGTGATAGCACGCCTAGGAGACTACACCGACAACGAGCTTGCCCTCCACACCCGCGCAGCGATGGACCACCATCTTGATCGATGCCCCGACTGCGCAGCGTTTCTCGCTTCATACAATCACGTCATCGAAAGCGCCGCGGAACTACGAGAGCCCGAGCAACCCCTTCCCCTCGATGTTCAGAACCGACTCCGTTCAGCGCTCAACAAGAGACTCGGCATTAATCTTCCTTTGATCGCCTAGAGCCTCGCCAACCGTTTCTTTCAACCCAAAACAAGATCGTCGCATCCCATCGAAAGATCCTTACCGTCAGGGCGGCCCATAAGTGGTGGCGCGGGCGGTTTAAGGATCAATCGAAGGGATCCGGGCGAACCAGCTCGGACACAAATACTTCGGGCGATCTCGGTGAATGCCCACCGTTCCGGCCACGGGGGGGCGCCCAGATGCTGCTCTACGTATTTTCCTAAACTAACGATCCCCTTTCCGTCGACGATCTCCGCTTGCGAAGTCAGGTCTTCAGGTAGCGTATCTCGCTCCTCTAGCGCAAACTCAAGATTTCCTTTCCACACCCTTCCGCTATAGAGGTCCCAGCTCAGATACGCCGGGTAATCGCCCACTAGCCGAGCAGACGGAAGGAGTAAAACAACGAGAGAAACGATGCCAGCAAGTATCGGCGTCGCGAAGCTCCACCGGACACACGCGGGCTCGGCCCGAAAGTATAGAAGCGCGAGAAGCCCCATCATCATGACATTCCACGGCCAGATCATCCGGTTATGATTGTGACCAAGAGGGCCAAGCACGATCAGTATGAAGAGGTGCATCCCGATAAGAACGAACGCGGCAAAACGTTGTGCTCTTCCGAACAGAAGCAATCCACCGGCGACGATCTCAACGACCGCCGCACACAGCCCCGCTACCGCCACAAACTCCGGAGCGAGAGATAGAGAACTAGCCCCTACAAGTAACGGAAACTCGCCGGCCACGAACGCATAGTTCAATTTGCTGACACCCGACCAGAAATACATCCCACTGACCAGCAACGCGAAAAATCCCAAGAGGCCCTTCTCTTGCGTCCTCTCAAGCCCCCAGGCCGATACTCCGAACAGCAGCGCGCACTGGAGAACCCACGGATGAAGTCTCATCACATCACCCGCGATGAGCGCGCTGAAACAAACGCAGACAAAGAGCAGTAAGGACCTGCGCAGCGGAAACAGGAGTAATGCCGCAAGCCCGATTAGAAGCGCCGCAAAGAGTGGTTGTTCTAATGGGAAAAACCCCTTCGTGAGCGGGAAGCGCGGAATATCACCTCGCGGCCCGACCCAGAGCGGTGCCGCCAGCAGCAGCGCCGACAGAGAGCCGACGGCGCATACGCGCACAAGACGAGCCAAAGTTTGACGATCCTTTAGAGGACTCATCCAGAAAGTGTAATGCAGGAACAGGGTGGCGCGAAATCTTCAATTTATCGGGGAATCACGAATTCAACACCCTATAAGAGCTATCAATCCTGAGAGTTCGGAAAAAATGGGTCTGGCCGGAGCACTTAAAGCGTTTCGACGAGAGGATTTTTCTTGAACTTAAAAATAACTGGGGCAGTATAGTTGGCAAAGATTTTAATGCGGCTATTCAAGATGGCTTACTAAATCCAATAGATAAACTTGTAGCAAAAACTAAAACCGCAGTAGCGGCTTATCAAGCGGCTTCAAGTC
>CAIXKI010000001.1 GCA_903920005.1 uncultured delta proteobacterium | reverse complement strand
GTTGAGCATCGGACAGAGGATTCTGTTAACAACAAATCCTGGAGCGTCGATCGCGAGCACCGTGGTCTTTTGAATCCTTGAGCAGAATTCTTGGATAGTCTGATACGTATCTTCGCTCGTTTGGAGACCTTTAATAAGCTCCACGAGTTTCATCACGGGAACTGGGTTCATAAAATGAACTCCCATGACGTTATTGGGGCGAGAGGTTACCGCGGCAAGGCGCGTGATCGATATGGAGGATGTGTTGCTTACGAGGAGGGCGTGAGCAGGGAGCACTTGGTCTATCTCTTTAAGCAGAGCAGCTTTGGCTTCAAACTGTTCGATAACCGCTTCTATTACGAGATCGCATCCTGAGAGGTCTTTGCAGGAAGCAACTTTTGTCAGTCGTTTCAGGGTCGCATCTCGTTGAGAGGCTTCTAGGGTTCCTTTTTCAACCGCCTTTGCAAGGCGGGCTTCAATGCCGGCGATCCCTTTGTCCAGCGCTTGAGGGGCTGCATCAAAGAGGACCGTGTCGAAACCTGAGGTTGCTATCACCTGGGCAATTCCTGCTCCCATCTGACCCGCGCCGACAACCCCGACTGTTTTTATCTCTTTCATACAAGCCTACTCAAAATCTGATTACGTGTGCCCCATTTCTAACCTGAAAGTGAAATGGGCCACCATAATGAATCTGTTGTTGCCGCAGGGACGAGAAGGGCGGGGGCGAGAAGAAGACTCTTTCAAGCTGGGTGCTTTCGTGTTTGCGGATGGGAGAAACCCCGCCGGCCTCGGGAGACCATCCGCTCGTCCTGCTGAGGCTCTCAGAAAGCTCCTCACTGAGGCTTTTTCTCTGTGCTGCTAGGAGATGGATTCAGGGCTTTGAGTCGCAACAGGCGTTTCTCCAAGCGGAGCTTTGAGGGTCCGAAGGTCGCCAGAGACAAGTGCTACGATTCCGCCGATGGCGCTGGAAACCGTCACCGCAAGGAGCCAGAGGGCGCCAAAGGCAACTGCTTGCTCCTTTGATACGATGGCCGGAGCTGCCGTCAGGAAGAAGATGTACGAATTTTCACGAATGCCAAGCCCTTGCCAGCTAATCGGAAGACTGCTTGCGATATTCACGAATGGAATAACAACAAACAAAGTAGCGAGCGGAATATCAATTCCCATACCCGCCGCCATTACTGCATGGAGGGATATCTGAAGAGTGTGAAAGAGGATGGATATACCGGTGATGATTGCGAGCGTTTTAGGGTCTCGCGGAAAAATAGCGGCGACCTGTTGAAGTTTGGCGGAAAGCTTTGTGTTTTTCAGAAACGGGAAATTGACCAACAACCAGGGACCGATAAGCCAACCGCCGATAAAGGCGAGCACCATCAGCCAAAGAAATTGTATCAGATTTTGGGGGACTCGGTCGTTGCCGATAAAGAAGCTCGTCGCGAGAGCCAAACAGCTCAATACCGTGAGCCCATGAATCCTGTCAGCGACTACCGAAGCAATACCCTCGGTTTTCTTGGGTTGTCCTTGGGCCACTAAGATTCCGCGGACTGCATCTCCTCCGACCATCCCAAAGCTGAAGCAGTTAACGAACATGCCGATGAAGTACACCTTCAGAGCCGTCGAATAAGGGGTGGTAATTCCACCAGCCCGCGCGATGGTCCACCACTTTACGGAGCTCATGAGCTGCCCCACCGTGTATCCGACGATCACCAGTATCGCTGCTACCGGAGACATTGAAAGGAAGGTAGTGCGAAGATTCTCGAAGTCCACGGAGCGGAATACGATCACCACCATGAGCAGGCTGAGGATGAATTTAATGAGGCTCTTTGCGTTCATGGCGGTCCTGGTTGAGACCGGCTAACTATCTCAGATACAGCGATTTTTTTCAAACTTGATAGTCCAGGAGGGCTCAAAGGAGGCCAACGATGTTCAGTTCCCCCTTTTTCAAGGCCCAGGGAAGGGGCTAAGATCGTCTTAGGAATACGTTGTTGGAGTGGTGTTGTGACCTTTGAAGGACGGCCTAAAAAACGAAGCCCTCTGCCCCCATGGGTGTGGGAAAAGGTGCCCATTGGTGTCATTGCGGCGATCTTTATCTTTTACTTTGCTCCCGTTTATTTGCTGGGATGGTTTGATACGCCCGTGGTTGTTGTGCCTGGTCCGTCCGCAAAGCTCGTCGTTACGTTTGGCCCCAGACGGATCTATGCGGAGGAATCGTCGACGAGAATTAAAGCTCTTGAGGTTAGAGTCGCCAATCAGGGGCCGGTACCGGCGCAATCGGTTCAAGTCTTTGGTGTGGTGCGCGGATCCAAGTTTCGATTGTCGGGGCCCGAGGAGTTGCAGCCAGGGGCTTTTGGGACCTATGCTGGGCCCTCGACCGTAAGCATTTCGTCTGAGGATGCTATTAGTGTAGCACCGGAATGCGCTACCTGTTCTGGGCAATCGGTGCCAACTGAGAATAGTGGAGTCTCCCATGTGCCTAAATTTCCGGGGCAGTAACCACATTTGCGAGTGTTGTAATCGTAGTAGTTTCGTATGAGTAATCCCATATCTCAGCCTACGTGTTGTGTGAGTTCCGACCTCATCTTCCTTTTCGGTCTCTCTGGAGCTGGAAAGAGCTACTGCGGAAAATTGTTTGCAAGCAGGCTTGGCTACGAATTCTACGATCTAGACACCGACATGACTCCAGCAATGCGGCACGCGATCACTGAGGGACGACCATTCACTGAGGAGATTCGGGATGAGTTTTTCGAGGTCGTGTGTAAGCGAATAGGGGAACTTAAAAGGGAGCACCCTAGGATAGTGTTCGCACAGGGTGCCTACAAGGAGCTTCATCGAGGCAAGGTGAGATCCGCGCATCCGGGTATCGAGTTCATCTGGATAGACGCCCCTGATGACGTCATCGTTGCCCGAATCCAGGCTCGTGGGATAGGCGTCTCAAGTGCCTACGCAGCCTCTATTCGCGCTAATTTTGAGGCCCCCTTAAGTGGCAGACGAATTGTAAATGACGGCACTCCCGATGATGCTCTTTGGGAGCGTTTTGGAGCCTGCGCTGGCTCCTAGGAAGGGGGGCTGGGCTCCCTAAAGGGCTGGAGTTGGTTACATTCCTGGGCTGAGTTATCCTTCGAACGGCAAAGGAATCCCCCAAAGTGATGACAAGTCCCCGGTAATTCCGTATAGTCTCAGGGTCCTAAACGGAAACGTGTGGGCCGATAGCTCAGTCGGTAGAGCAACTGGCTTTTAACCAGGTCGGGTGCTTTCCTCAGTTCTTATCTCAACGACCTTTTCCTGTTCCAGGGCGTTCCATGCTGTACTGAGCAAGCTGGAATAGTTGAAAAATCGCATCTTCGTCTTAAATCCGAAAAATATTTTTTGTACCAGGCGGTTCCACGCTGTTCCATCTTGTTCCGTGCGTTTTGTTGACACTTTTGTTGACACTAAATAAAGGCATGGCAACGATTACAATTACACAAAGATCGCTTTCAAGTTTAAAGACAACCCGAAAGAGTGAGTTCTTCTGGGATCGAGATTTCCGGGATGGAGCCTTCGGGGTGAGGGTATATGCAACCGGCAAGAAGGTGGTTGTCTTCGACTACCGTAATGAAGACGGCAGGCAGTGCCGGGTAACCATTGGAGATGTAGATCGTACATCTCTGGCCGATGCACGAGCCAGAGCGAGAGCGATTTACGCTGATGCAAAGCGGGGCAAGGATGAGTCCGCAGAACGCCGAAAGCAGCGGGAGTGCCCAACTATGGCGGCGCTGCTCGATGAATACAAGCCGCTTTGGTTCTCGAAGTTGGCCCCCAAGACGGCCTATGATACGGCCAACAGAATCGATAGGTATATCCTGCCAGTGTTTGGTGACCGAAAAATTAATGAAATCTCGCGTGATGATGTCTTCGGATTCTTGAGGAAGATTGGCTGTGATCAAGGTGCGCCCGTTCAGGCAGACCGGGTCAAGGAAACGCTTCGTAAAATCTTCAACCATGCCTGTGAAAGGGGACTGATCCACGTCAATCCAGCAGCTAAAGTCGAATCGTTTCAGACCAAGGAGCAAAAGGACGGAAGGGAGCATATCCTATCTGATCCGCAGCTAATTGCTTATTGGGCTGCAACAGAGGTCGAAGAGCAGCCGATTCGCTCGTATTTCCGATTACTCTATCTTGTAGTCCAGAGGAGTGGAGAGCTGGCTAGAGCGAGGTGGAGTGATATCTCATTTGAAAAAGAGCTGTGGGAGTTCCCCAAGACTAAATCGGGAAATATACAAGTTATTCCGCTCACACCGCTAATTATTGAAGAGTTGAAAGATCTAAGAGCGGCCAACGAAGCGGCCCGTGCCAGGTCTCGGTTGGCCGATTCATCTCACTATTCAGACTATCTATTCCCGTCGCCGCGACTGGATAAGAAGGGACCGCCGCACATGCGCAACTTTGCAAAGGCTTGTGATCGAATAGAGCAAAGAATGGGTTGTAAATTCACGCCACACGATTTAAGGAGAACCGCTGCAACGGTTATGCGACGACTGAAGGTTCCGTCACATATAGTTGCCAAGGTTCTTAATCACCGTCCCAAAACTAGTCAGATGAAGTGCCTGGAGCGCTACGATCGGTACGACGAACTGCCTGAGATGAGGGAAGCCCTGCTGAAGTTGAGTGAATGGATTCAGAAGCTAATCATCCAAAAGATCGACTTGGATGGGATGTGACCGATTGCGACTATTTTCCCATTCGAGGACCTCGCTCAATAGGTAGCCTATCCGTCCGTCCTTCCGCAGCTTGTGGGCCGATGGAAAGTTGCCCTCCCTGACCCAGCGCCGCAAAGTCGTGCGCGAGACACCTATGCGTTTATATACTTGGCGCTCAGTAAGATATTTTTTTTCATCCATGGCTATTCCTTCCACACAGAAGCTAAAAGTTTACCCTTCTTAAGATCGCAGAAATGTGGGTCTCTCGAACATTACCCAATAGGGGGCGGCGTACCTCTCTAAGGAATATGCGTAGACACTCTAGTGGATGCGAAGAGTAGATACCCCCGATCTAACAACTTGTGTTAAACTGAAAGCGCAGCATCTAGAGACTTCCATTGTAGGAAGCCCCAACCGAACTTGCGGCAGTAAGTCACGGTGGGAGCCCTGAGACCTTATAGGTTGCAAGGGGATGTGGACCGACCTCGGTCAAAACGTCGTAGGTGCTGGGTATAAACCAACGCAGGAGCAGCTATGACGAGTAAACCACGACAATCTAATTATCCGATCGGACGATATTTCATCACGCTCTGGAAGGAGTCAGGGTTATCGATTGCGACATTTATGACCGCCTTAGGCTATCGAAACACCTCCAAAGCAATCAAACGGTTCGACGAGTGGCTAAGGTGGGGCGTCGGAGAGGCGCACATCCTCAACAGTATCGAGCGATGGAAACCGGAGATCAAAGATGAGTTGGATAAGCAACTCAAGTTGACCTCGCAGATGATTGATATCGAGGCAGCAGAAGCGAAGAAGGTGCTGATTACCGAGGCAAGAGCAGCCTTTAATCCCTACATTGAAGCTATCCCGGAAAACAGAGAACCATCATCTATCTGCTTCTTCGCCCTCACAGGAGAAAGTAGAAGACAACAAATGACGCTTCCGGCCGATATTCACCAACTAGACGACCCATTACGGACAGAGACCATCGCAGCGCTTATCAAAGAGCACATGGCAAAGAGCCGCGGCACAACTCTGTTTCAAGGTCGGATCGTAGCCTACCAGGCATTTTTAACATTTGATTCTCGGCCTGTTACATTTACAACAGAGGGGGTCATGATCGGGGTTGATATCGATAAGACCTCGGGTCAAGCAACTCTGATGATCGGCAACAGAAAATTCTCCGGGGTCATTATGTAAAGCGCCATTAAGTAGGTGGTCGAGGCGTGAAGCGAGCCGTCAGGAACTCCTCGAAACTGCCCGTCTCCCTTCTGCATAACACCTCATTCCGGCCTGTCACATAGAAAAATATCCGTTGAAGTAGCAACTCATGTGGCAGGTGATAGTACGCCGGTGCGCTTAATCCCTCCGTAATCTCCAGGTAATTGCCGATGAGCATCTTCACGAATCCGCCCACTGGCAGCCCATGCTGCCGAGCGGCTTCTTGAATACGCGATTTGGCGGCGATATCAACGGTAATAGTGATGGTGGTCCAGCGTGATTTAGGATGAGGCATAAGTTTTTCTCCCGAAAAAGTTTATTTATGGGTCATGCGTGCAGATGCGCGTATGAATAATGATCAAGTAGGTCATAAATTGACTCCAGAACCCCCAGGTATTGTTGCGGAAGGCCCTACATCGAGTCCGGCCTAGGTCGATGATTTTTGAAAAAGTCGGACTAACGGTCGATTCAATGCGTTTGCTCCGCCCCCCCTCGGTAGTGGAACCACACCATTTGGTCTTACCTTTGGGGGAAAGCCCCCAGACGTTCAAACTACGGCATCATCTCATCTTCAAAATTCATGACCGTAATATACTCACCGTCAACGATCATCATCCCTAGTTGGTCTAGTCCGGATAACCTGGTGACCGCGATTTTCGCAACTGATCGTGGAAGAACTACAATAGCTCCGTTCTTCTCGGCCTCCCAAGTAAGAGGTGGGAAGGGTCTCCCGACAGGGGCAAGAATTTGATCTACCGCGATTCGCAGCTGAGCGTCCTCCTCCTCGGACATTTCGGCCGGAAAGAGAATTACGATGATATCCTTAGCTCGCCTGCTCAGGTTGCATTGGTATGGAGACTTTGGGTGTCTCCGTCTCTTCTTGCTTGCCATCTTACTTCGTCGTCGTGAATTAACTTGCTGCGATTTCTTCATACCGTTGCTCCTTACGAGAAGAGGTCTTAATTGACCATCACTAGCAAGGGTACGTGATCTGAAGAGTTGCCCAGCATTACCCTTTGGGGAGTGTCCGATCTTTCAACAGTTCAAATTTGAAACACTGAAGTTATCGGCTTTTGAAGCAAGAAATATTTCAGTCAGTTCATTCCACTGCACACGAGGAGCACTAAATAACTCTTGTGAACATACCAGCCCCATAAATCATTAGGGGTGGCGACCTCCTTGCCGCCCCGAACTCCGCAGGATGTCCAATAGGGCATAAGTCACTAACTGCGGAACCCGCGCTGGCGGGATATAGTGACGAGGGACGAAGTTCTTTGAAAATTTCCGGCTTCGTCAGGGTGCTCGATGGTCCACAGGAATCGAGAAAAAACATCCTCCTCAACATCTCGGTGTTGAAAGACTACGTAAAGGGGCGCTGGAGGCTACCCTACCTGGAAAGGTTGTACCTGTGGACTATGAGAGGCGACGCTGGCTCCAAAAGCAGGTCGATGTCGAGTAGGGCTTTTCTTGTAATGGGAAAGTTCTATTCAAAGCGCAACTTCACCAAAAGCAAACCTAACACTTACAAGAAAATGGCGAGACCAGATGACGAGTGAAACGAGTCAGATGGACTCCGCTTCCGCGAAGCG